>JARIHL010000033.1 GCA_029288315.1 Candidatus Saccharimonadota bacterium | reverse complement strand
CTATTCGTCGGCAGCGTCTGGGGAACTCATCCCAAAACTGGTGAAGAAATTGAACGCAAACCCGATGGCAGTGAACCCATGGCTGCTCTGGCCTTTAAAATTGCGAATGATCCATTTGTTGGCAAGCTCATTTTTTTCCGGGTTTACTCGGGCAAGCTAACTAGTGGGTCTTATATATTAAATGCTACAACTGGCGACAAGGAGCGCATTGGCCGCCTTGTTCGTATGCATGCTGATAAACGCGAAGATGTAACCGAAGTGGGCGCAGGAGACATTGCAGCGGCAGTGGGTCTCAAAAACACTACTACCGGCACCACGCTGTGCGACCCCACGAATCCTATCATTCTAGAGAGTATTGAATTTCCTGAGCCGCCTGTTTCTATCGCCATTGAGCCAAAAACGAAGGCTGACCAAGAAAAAATGGGTATTGCACTGCAACGGCTGGCCGAAGAAGACCCAACTTTCCGCATTCATTCTGATCAAGAAACTGGCCAAACAATTATTAGCGGCATGGGTGAACTCCACCTTGAAATCATTGTTGATCGAATGAAACGTGAATTCAAAGTGGAGGCTAATGTTGGCCAACCACAAGTCGCGTATCGTGAAACAATCAAGAAATCAGTTGAAGTGGAAGGTAAATACATCAAACAATCGGGTGGGCGTGGCCAATACGGCCATGTTTGGCTGCGTATTGAACCGAATGAAAAGGGTAAAGGCTTTGAATTCCTTGACGAGATTAAAGGTGGCGTTGTGCCTCAAGAATATCGTGCACCCGTAAAAAATGGTATCCAAGAAACACTAAATGGCGGTGTTATTGCTGGCTATCCTGTCGTTGACGTAAAAGCAGCATTGTATGACGGTAGTTACCACGAAGTTGACTCAAGTGAAATTGCCTTTAAGATGGCTGGCGTACAAGCCACAAAAGAAGGAGTGCGTAAGGCTGATCCGCGATTGCTCGAACCCATTATGAAAGTTGAAGTAGTCACGCCTGAAGAATTCATGGGCGATGTGATTGGTGATCTCAACAGCCGTCGCGGCCGGATTGAGAGCATGGATGACCGGCATGGTGCCAAGGTAGTAACCGTTATGGTTCCTTTGGCCGAAATGTTTGGCTATACAACCGATTTGCGGAGCATGAGCCAAGGCCGTGCTAGCTCTAGTATGGAACTCGCTCAATATGAAGAAGTGCCACCAAATGTGGCTGAAGCGATTATTGCCAAAAGAAGTTATTAGATCACTGAATTTTGAATTTTATAAACCCTGAATCCCAAAGCTCCCATGAATCTGGGGTGGCAGCCGGCGGGGCTGCCCCAAAAATGTTTTTCCTTAAAGAAAAAATTTTAGGGGCGGACCGGCTGACAGGACCCCTTCTATTAGGAGCTTTGGGATTCAGGGTTTATAAAACAATGTTGCGCCCAATTTAGAACAACACTCTTTACATCCCAAGTAATAACTACTATAATTCGCAGCATACGTCGTGAGGTGGCATTGCTAACTCATGCGAAAATAAGAATAATCAGGAGAACTACATGGCAGCTACATTTGACCGAAGCAAGCCACACGTAAACGTAGGTACGATGGGTCATGTTGACCACGGCAAAACTACTTTAACCGCTGCGATTACTGCCGTCCTCGCAAAAAAACTGCCAAGTGACGTCAACAAGCCAGTCGCCTACGACCAAATTGATAACGCGCCCGAAGAAAAACAGCGTGGTATTACCATTGCAACTTCTCATCAGGAATATGAAAGTGAAAAGCGTCACTACGCGCATGTTGACATGCCAGGGCATGCAGACTATGTAAAGAATATGATTACCGGTGCTGCTCAGGTTGACGGCGCTATCCTTGTCGTATCAGCTGCTGATGGCCCCATGCCTCAAACCCGCGAGCATGTATTATTGGCTCGTCAGGTTGGCGTGCCAAAGATTGTTGTATTTCTCAATAAAATGGACATGGCAGATGCTGATCTTGTCGAACTCGTTGAAGAAGACGTTCGCGACCTTCTCGCTAAGAATAGCTTTGACCGTAACGCACCGATTATTAAAGGTTCTGCCTTAAAAGCACTTGAAGGCGACGCTCAGTACGAGGATGCCATCATGGAACTCGTCCACGCTATGGACGAATACATTGAAGAGCCCATTCGTGAGCTTGACAAGCCTTTCTTGATGCCCATTGAAGATGTTTTCTCAATTAAAGGCCGCGGCACTGTTGCTACTGGGCGTATTGAAACAGGTATTGTAAAAATTAATGACGAAGTTGAGATCGTCGGTATTCGTACTAACAAAAAATCTGTCGTAACTGGCATCGAAGCCTTTAAGAAAAACCTTGACCAAGGTCAAGCCGGTGACAACGCAGGTATCTTACTGCGCGGTATTGAACGTGACGACATTGAACGCGGCCAAGTTATTGCGAAGCCAGGCACTATTACGCCACACACTGAATTTGATGCTGAAGTCTATGTGCTTACCAAAGAAGAAGGTGGTCGTCACACGCCATTCTTTAAAGGTTACAAGCCTCAGTTCTACTTCCGCACTACAGATGTAACTGGAGAAGTTGAATTGCCAGCTGACAAAGAAATGGTTATGCCTGGTGACACCGTGACCTTTAAAGTCAAATTAATTGCACCAATTGCCATGGAGCAAGGCCTTCGCTTTGCTATCCGCGAAGGTGGCCGCACTGTTGGTGCAGGTGTCGTGACAAAAATCAATAAATAGCACGACTCTTTTTGTCCTAAAAGTACCTCCTATTATGGAGGTACTTTTATGTGCCAGGTCCCTTTGCATAAGGGTTTATGATGTAAACTAGTCTTAAAAGCAAACACCCGCCTGGACTTCTCAGCACCAAGGGGGTGAATGCCAAGGGAGGCGGGTAAAAAAATTATCTAGCGACGACATGGGGAGATTGTAAAGCACTCAAGTTCGGCTTCGTATATAACCTGAAGGCTTACGTTCATAACCTGTGCCTTCGTTGTCGCTAGCCGAGCAACCATCCTGTAGTCTTTGCTATCAAAGCATTCATCCACCCCTCCTACTCTCTCGTGTGGTTGCAGTTGTGCCAACGTAATGGTCAAAAATCTTGACCTTCTGTAGCCTGCAATGACAACTTGGCCATATATGCTGTTGGCAAGCAACTCCTTTGCAAGCCATGTCGCGGACATAGCAGGGGCCTTTCTCTCGAAATTGTGGCGGCTTGTCGCCTGCTTATATAAAATTATAAAATAAAAATTACATCATAACAACGTCAAATACTGTAAATCTTGCGCCACCTCACTTCTCTGTCAAACCGTGTTACCTGATCAAACAGATCAGGTAACACCGCCGGAAAGGCGGCGTTTGACAGAGAAGTGAGGTGGCGCGGCTGCAAATCATTGTCAAAAGAGCCACTTTGCAGTATAATTCGTTACTATAAAAGTAATTATGCTGAGAACTCGGCTGTCCATAAAGAATGTGTCATGCAGAGGTTACAGCATTGCAAAGAGGAGCCCATTATGGCAACAACTACGCCGCAACTCACGCGGATTCGTATTCGTTTAAAAGCCTACGACCATAAGGTTATCGACCAGGCAGCTAAACAAATTATTGACACTGCAGTGCGCACCGGGGCAAGTGTCGCTGGCCCTGTACCATTGCCCACACGTAAAAGCACCTTTACGGTAATCAAAAGCCCGCATGTTTATAAAAAGGGTGGTGAGCATTTCGAAATGCGAGTGCACAAGCGTCTGATCGATATTCTCAACTCAACCCCCAAAACGATCGACGCCTTACAAAACCTGTCATTACCGGCGGGTTGTGATGCTGAAATCCGTATGTAGATAAGAATTATAGTCAAATCAAAAAGGCATTCATCAAATCAAAAAGGGTGGATGCCTTTTGTAGTCAAGAAGATGTCTGAATTTATTCAACCACTACCATATCCTGAAGATGCGTTATTGACTGGCGCTGATTCGGATGGTCGTAGCGAAATTACCAGTGGCTTATATCGTCATCGAGTATCTTCCGAGAGGCTAGCGGAATATCACACTGGCGATAAGGACACCTATCTAAGTTATGCTGAAGAGGCCACCCTTTCTGACGCCATTCAAGAGGGTATAAAAGCTGAGAAGGCCGCTGAGCATTTACAGGCTGAAATAGAGACTATGGATAAAGTTCCCTCTGAGGTAATTGAACAACTTTTAGCCACCTTTCAGCGAATTAAGCGTGGCAGGCTGGCGAAGCAGAAACTTATTGAATCACACCTAAGATACGCCGCTTATTTAGCTCGCGCCTCAGTCGGTATCATCACGCCGCCACCCGGTAGAGCTACTTCATCAACAAGCGACAGGTATAAAGGCAAGAATAGACGGCCTCGTAAAATCGGTACCTATGCCAACATTACGAACCTCCGTTCGCCTTATGCGCAACTTGAAGATCGCATACAGGCTGCATATGTTGGCCTTATAAAAGCAGCTTCGAGTTTTAAACCTCAACAGACAAAGCATGGTAATGAACAGCCAAGTTTTATTACCTATGCGGCATGGTATATCCAAAATGAAATTGAACAATCGCTTCCTTATGAAACGCCAGGATATCGCTTGCCGATGAATGTATCATTGGATGTTCGTAAATACGAGCGGAGTAAGGCTGAAGCTGAGCCGGATTTCGATAGCACTATTCCGCTAGAGCGTCTAGAAGAGATCAGCCAAGGTACCCAGGTGATATCTATTGACGAACTGCGCTACGAAGCAATACCTGAAGAAGTAGAGGCATACTCCTCTGATGATGAACGATATGTTGGCCTTGAAGAACTATTACCAGACGAAGAAGTTGAAGACCCCTTCGAATATATTCAACAAGCAATGCTTGAAGCAGGAATTGATCAAGCTATCGCAACCTTATCTGAGCGTGAAGCTGGGGTTGTTCGGTTGCGGTGCGGACTAGCAGATGGCAAGACACATACCTACCTGAATCTCGAAACTACCACCCCCTCTGTAGCAACTGGTAGCCTAGCAGAACTCTTGTGTAGTGCAGGGCGTAGCCCTGCACAGACCGAGGGAACGAGGTCTGTAAGTGGAGGTGTTGTTTGAGGTAGTCGAACACTGTCTCAATCTTTGGCCTGCGCCTCAGTAGTTTTCTCTGACTTTCAGTCATGACTTGTTTGCGTTGTTTGTGGTGCGGCGGCGTCAGGATGAATGTACCGAAAGCTTTACGAATCTTGCGGTGCAAAGGTTGACTGCGGTATCCAGAGTCGCCAACAGCGACTCTGGTGTGCTCGTTGACGAGCACCGGTATGGCCCGGCTGTCGTGGACATTGGCGCTAGTGAATGCGAATGCACAAAGTTTGCCCTCGTTGTCGATGCTAGCGTGCAGCTTAAATCCGTAGTGTTCACCTTGCCAATTGTGTCCGGTGTGGGCTACACCTCGTGCAACCCGATGCCAGCGACGACGGACGAGTTTGCAGACGGGGAGCATGGTGGCATCCATGAAGCGAAGCGTTGCTTCGCTCTCTAACAGGCTGCCGAGCAGCCTGTTGAGTACTGGTACGATCTTGTGGCAATGGGCTACAAAGTTCTGGTACGTTGGTAGCCTTGGGAAGTCCGTTGTATGGTATTGCCCAATCCAATTGTATACTTGGCGCAGGGTTTGCTGCTGTACGGTGAACAGATTGAATACCAGGATGGTGACTACTTCGCTGTCGCGAAGGGTGGCCGGACGGCCAATCTTTCTCTCCGTTTGGGTTGTCGACGCTAGCGCGTCATCTACCCAAACGAATAACGGCAGGATATGATGTTTACGCAGTACATGCATTTTTGTTTTCTCCTTTTTGTTTGCACTAAAAGGGTAACAGATGTGTGTGCTGCTATTTAGTTTCGAGATTCAGGTACATACCTATGATGAAATTGGTGCAATCTATGGTATTACACGAGAACGTGTGCGCCAGATTGAAAACAAAACGATGAGTAAATTACGTCATCCACGATGTACCGGTTTCCTGCGCGATTTTTTGGATACTGAAACAGCTGCCAGCTCACCGTGCTGGAGTGCCGAAACCGTGAAAGCACCACGTAAATTTGTACGCTCCTTAGGTGAGCAAGCGCTTAAGACTAATCTTGAAATACCTATCGCCATAGGCTCAACCTATGAAGATGAATGGCCGACCGCGGATAAAAACGAGACCAGCCAATCATATGAAATGGTTGAAGCAGTTTTTACCAACCTCTTGCTTACAGCAAATCTCTATAATTTCCAGCAATCATTCGCATACTCTATGGATAGTTTCTATCCAAAGGCACTGATAGATACAATTGAAGAAACACTCGGCAAAGATCTCACTCCTGGGCATATTGAACAGTTTTGGAATACTCATCTTGGTACGTTTATTGAAAGATTACAATTGACAGTGGGGGACGATATCAGTTTTGATCGCATAGGACAGCTATTCTCTGCTTTATTAGCCGAGCGCATGACTGATGATGATACTATCACCCTCACTATTCCGCCAAATGCCGAGGATAGACTTAGTTTTATCGGTGCCTGGATTCAGAATGGCAGCCTTATTATCAATGGCGATGTCGGCGACAATGCTGCCTATAAGGCCAAAGGACTGGCGGAAATAATTATCAACGGCAATGCAGGTGATTATGTAGGCGCGCAATCTGCGGGCTATGCCAATGTCGTTGTAGCGGGAACAGCTGGCGATATGGTGGGGTATAGAGCTGGTGGAAATAGCGCCGTTATCGTGCTCGGAAGTTCGGGCGATTTTGCGGGCTCGTGCTTGCACGGCCAAGCGACCGTTACAATTGAAGGTCATGTTGGAGAGTATTGTGCCTGTGAACTACAAAGTCCATATGCTGAAGTGAAGGTGAAGGGTAATGCTGGCGCTTTTTTGGCCGATGAGGCAGCTTCTGGCGTAATTGTTGTAGCGGGTGCAGCAAAAAGTTATAGCCCAAAAAATGGTTTTACAGGCCAGTTATATATTGGCGGACAAAAAATTCAAACTGATAAAAGTGAGGACTGAAAACTCCTAAATAGTATATAATGCATACTATGAAAAGAATAAATAAATGGTTAGCACTTAGCTTGGCAGGTTTATTTACGTTCACCTCGCTGCAAATTATCACACTACAAACGGCTGTCGCTGCGGGTGCCCGGGGAGGCTCGAATGATAATTTCTACGCCCTCGATGGATGCAACCGCGAGCCATACGGAGTAGTGAATAGTTATCACTTGGCTCCGGCGACGATTAATGCTCAACTTGCCCAGATGCACCAGAATGGCCAGGACAGATTAATTATTGGAATTTTCCATAGGCATGGACCAGACAGTGGCACCATTATGGACTCAACTGGAGGAAATCTTTCTCTTCAAAACCGCCAGAATCTTACAAATCTCTTAACAAGTGTCAAGCAAGCTGGCTTTGTGGAAATAGCAATTAATTTTCATCCTGTGGATATGAACAACCCTTCTAGCTGGACCAGCTGGGATGAAGGTCTTTACCAGGAGAACTGGAATCTCATCCATAACTTACGGCCGATTATCCAACAAGCCGGTATTCCTTATCGGATTGATCTTATGAATGAAGGTATTCCCTCTATTAATCAACCAGTGTTATTGCAATATACTCAGCGATTATGGGGTGACTATACCTATACTCATGGCAAAGATGACACTTTCGGATTTTCAGTGATTGGCAGCGAATCGGCCCGTGTCAATAGGATAAAAGAAGTATATGGCCCCAATCCTCCTTATGTCTTTAACTTCCATTTCTATGGAACTCCTCAAGCCAGTGAATATAGCCAATTTGTTAATGCTCATAATAAACTTAACAGCTTTGGGTATAAAACCCAAGGTATCGTGGTGGGTGAGACATTTTATAATGATTCGCTGGCTGCCTATTATCTCCAACGTGCGAGCAACGATACTAAACGGACTATTCACTATCTTGCGCAGTGGCCGCTTACTCGTGCCAAAGTTTGCGCCGAGGTAGATATAGCACCACCCACCAACTTCAATAACTTTATTACTCGAGGTTTTTAGACTTTCTGTATGGTTGCTTTTTGGTAATATTCTGACTTATGATTTACCATACTGCCTAAATCTTATGAATTCTATTTTTCAGGCGAATAAATAAGTTACAATAAGCATATTCATTATGGCAAAAAAACTATCCCTTACAACTGAGCCCGACAGTACCTATTTTTTAAAATTAGTACTCTACGTTATAGCCGGTTCATTTTGGATAAAATTTCACACACCGTTACAGCTTGGTGATTTTATCATCAATGGGTTTCCACTTGGTTTACTCATCGGTCTGATCTTTGCGGCACACGATCATTTTCAGGTAGATCGCAAAATAGAATATGCCATTCTTATTATTGTCACTATTCTAACATTTTTCTTACCGGCAGGGATTGTTCTGTAATTACTGGTGCACAACCACTCTTGTACCGAGGGGCGCAAAATCATAGACTATTTTAGCCGCTGCTTCGGTCATATTGATACAACCGTGGCTCATTGGCCGGCCGAAATTTCTATGCCAATAGGTGCCATGAATAGCTACATCTCCATTAACATAGCTCACCCATTTCACATTTGGCAGACGAAAATAATCGCCAGCAATCGTTCCAGTCATGGTTTGACTTGGCGTTTTAGACCAAACTTTAAAGACGCCAGGTGGGGTTGGCGTTTTAGCAGTTCCAGAAGAGATAAGAAAACTGTTAACTCGTGCTTCATCAACATACAGAGTTAAGCGCTGTTCGCTTAGGTCCACTTCAATCCATTTGCCGCTACCAGTGAGGGTAATTGTTTTAAATGGTGCCGTAACAATATGTAATTCTTTGGTCAGTGATTGATTATTGCTAAGAGCCGTAATAAGTTCATCAGCAATTCTACCCGCATCTTGTATTTGCTGCCCTGCTCTGCCGGGAACGACTACTGTTTGAGCGCCAGTCTCTTTATCGACAATTACTTTGCGATCTATAGCAGTTTGTGCAACTGTTGGGGTAACCTGTTGCGCTAAAAATTGTTCTATCTTAGCCTTATCGTAGTCAATTGTAGCTGTGCCTTTTACGGCATCGGGCACAAAATGCACCCAGTTTGCAATATCATCAGGAGTGGCAGTGTATTTTGTTTGGCCGTCACGTGTAAAACTGAACTGTGATCGCAATTGCCGATTAATTTGCTGCTGCGGCTCTAAAAGACTTTTATCGGTAATAATGGGTTCTACGGGTGCGGTTGTAAGTGAGAGCTTAATCGACCGAGGATGCTCGGCAAGATCTGTTAGTTGTGACTGAAACCATTTAATATCAAAGCCTTTGCCGGGAGCGCCTGGTTGGATGTCAAAACGTTGAGCCACCATATTATACACCAACTGAGCGTCCTTGGGATCAACAAATAAAGTAGGGTAGTGCTGTTTAATAAATTCTATAAGTTTGCCAGGCTCGGTAGTAAGTACGAGCGGAATTGACTGAGTTTGCCACAAGGCAATGTTTTGCAATAGATTGCCTTGTTTTCGCGCTTGCATAACTTGCTGCAAAGTAGCGTCAGTATCAATAGTCACTCCTAAATCTTGAGCTGATACCGTTCTTGCTTGTCGTTCGTCAACAAATGTAACTTGCAAAACTGCCTGTTGTGCATCAATAATTCGACGCACATCGGCTTCTGTTTTTTGACCGATAGCTATCTTGGCAACTGAAACATTTGGTAGCACGCGGCCGCCATAAAACCACATTGTTCCAGTAATAATTGTACCCAGCGAAATAATAGCAAGCGACATGGCAAAAGCAATGTTATGCACCAAATTTCTCGATGCATGCCCCTTAGCCCTTGGTTGGCTCATTTTATGGTTGAGCGATTTTTTATTTTTTTTAACCATGCCCTCTCACCACAAGCAATTATATTTAATTTTACCATAAGCACCGCAATACTGCACCTAGAGAAATTTTCTAGAACCTCTTGTTGACAACAGAGTATTCCATCTGTTACCATTGAGCAGTATAAGTTTTAAATAACTTCTTGGTAAGTTTGTAGGTCCGTTTGTCTTCACGAGGAGCAACGGAAACCACTGAATACCAAGATTTTTCAATAATAAACGCAGGGCTTTTGCACTTGTACGCACACATGGGGCGTAACACGCAAAGAATCATGAAGGTACCAAGTACCCAAAAAAAGTGGTTCATACAATACGCCAAACAACAGTCGGGAGTGTATAAAAGCTGCGAAAGGGTTAATAGTGATGAAAGCACTTCTAGGTACCAAAGTTGGTATGACCCAAATCCTCCAGGAGGATGGTGTTGCTATTCCTGTAACACTTATTCAAGCGGGCCCTTGTACTGTAACTCAGATAAAAACTGTCGAAACAGATGGTTATAATGCAGTGCAAATCGGGTATGGTGAGGGAAAGAATCTGAGCAATGCCGTGGCCGGCCATGTTAAAGCGGCCAAAGTGATGCCAAAATTCATTCGCGAATTCCGCACTATTGAAATTGGCGAAGGTATTAACGTCGGCTCAAAGGTCGACGTTTCTGTATTTACAGTTGGTGAGCATATTGATGTCACTGGCACGAGTAAGGGTAAGGGTTTTGCCGGTAATGTCAAACGTCATAATTTTGCAACCAGCAAGCGCACCCACGGTGGTAAAGGCTATGTTCGAAAGCCGGGTTCAATTGGCTCAATGTATCCGCAAAAAGTGTTTAAAGGCAAACGTATGGCTGGCCAGATGGGTGCCGAACGAGTAACAGTCAAAAACCTTCGGATTGCTATTATAGATGTTGAAAATAATCTGATTGGTGTAAAAGGTGCTATTCCGGGGCCACGCCGCGGATTAGTAATTATTGGAGAGGTTAAATAATGGCTGCTAAAACGACTACAACCAGCAAAGCAACAGCGCTTCCAGAAAGTATTTTTGCAGTTGACGTTTCGAACCATGAGTTGCTTAAGCTTGCATATAATGCCTATTTAGCAAATGGTCGTCCTAACTTAGCTAAAACACTCCGGCGGGGCGAGGTAAGTGGTGGCGGCAAGAAACCACACCGTCAAAAAGGCACTGGCCGGGCGCGTGCTGGGTCCAGCCGTAACCCTCTTTGGCGTAAAGGTGGGGTGGTATTTGGCCCGCTTGGTAATGAGAATTATTCTAAAAAGATCCCCATTCAAGCAAAGCGGCTCGCCTTACGTCAGGCACTCAGCTTGGCAGCCCAGTCTCATGAGATTATTATCATTGATGATATCAAAACAACTGGTAAGACCAAAGAAATTGCTGATTTTTTGGTTAACCATGAGGCAATAAATAAGAAGCACGTTGTTATTGCTGTCGACACCAAAAGCCCAGAGCTTATTCGTGCCACTAACAATCTGCAGAATGTGACGCTAACCCAAGCTACCTATCTAAATGTATTTACTATAATTAATGCTGATAAGATTTTTATAACCAAGCCTGGCCTCGCAGCAATTGTAGCTTGGCTAGGAGGTGAAAAATAATGAAACCTTCTGCATTAACCCTCATTCCGCGCATAAGCGAAAAAAGCTACGCCTTAGCTCAAGCAAATATGTATGTGTTCCAAGTGCCGACAACGGCTAACAAAGCCGAAATTGCGACTGCTATTGCTTTGCAATATGATGTCACTGTTTTAGATGTCAATATTATTGTGGTGAAAGGTAAAGTAAAACGGTCAGTACGCAAAGGTGGTGGAACTCTCAAGGGCCGCCGCAAAGACATCAAGAAGGCTTATGTTCGTTTGGCTGAAGGTAATAGTATTAAGATATTCGAGGAGGAGCAATAGCTATGGCGATTAAAGCTTACAACCCTACAACACCTGCTCGCCGCGGCATGACCAGCCAAGATTTTGACGCTATTACAACGAGGAGACCTTTAAAGTCACTGCTTGTCGCCAAAAAATCGACTGCCGGCCGTAACAATAAAGGCCGCATCACAACACGACATCGCGGCAGCGGCGTGAAGCGATTTTACCGGCTTATTAACTTCCAGCTGCCAGCTGGTACGGTGGCGACGATTGAACATATTGAGTATGATCCAAATCGTTCAGCTCACATTGCTCGCATTAAAGATCAAAATAATCTTTACCACTACATTCTCGCCGATAACAGCATGCGGGTTGGTAAACAAATTACCTGTGGCGAAGATGCACCTATAGAAAGCAGTAACCGTCTGCCACTTGGTAAAATTCCAACTGGTACCTTTATTTACAATATCGAACTTCAACCAAGCAAAGGGGGACAAGTTGTTCGTTCGGCCGGTACAAAAGCCCAATTAATGGCCAAAGAAGGCGATTATGCCCAGGTTAAAATGCCTTCCGGCGAAATTCGGCGCTTCAGAATTGAATGCACCGCCAACTTAGGCGTCGTTGGTAATGAGCAGCACCAAAATATCAAGATTGGTTCAGCTGGCCGTAAGCGGCGAATGGGTATTCGCCCCACGGTTCGTGGTGTCGTGCAAAACGCTGCTGACCACCCGCATGGTGGAGGTGATGGTGGCCGTCACGGTACAGGCAAAGCACCGCGCACACCATGGGGCTGTCTCTTATACACATCTGACGCTGCCGACGAATAGCCTTGTGT
>JARIHL010000016.1 GCA_029288315.1 Candidatus Saccharimonadota bacterium | reverse complement strand
CGATGAATACGTCCAGCACTTTGTGCTGCTGGACGCTTCAGAGGGCGAAAGTCGGCGTTAATTTTCGGGGGCAACCCCAAGTGTGACTTCGATCACTTGGTTTTTGCCATCACGAATTACATCCAACTTCACCTTGTCGCCAACATTATACTTGCCCAGTAGAGATGTGAGGCTGTGTTTCTCATCAATAGATTCGTTATTCAACTTTGCTAAAATATCACGCTCTTTTAAGCCTGCTTTCTCCGCAGGGCCACCCTTTCTAATTGTTTCGCTACCGATGCTGACAGAGCTAGGAATGTAGGCGCCTTGGCTAACACTCAGATCGTACTGCTTGGCAATGTCGGCAGTAATGGGAACAAAGACGACGCCAAGAAATGGCCGCTCTAACTTACCCTTCGTGATGACACTGTTTATAACACCTCTGGCATCATTAATAGGAATAGAAAATCCAATGTTTTCCGCGTTGCCAGCGACAGCAGTATTGATGCCTATGACTTCACCATCCAGATTTACCAGCGGACCGCCTGAGTTACCTTGGTTGATAGCGGCATCAGTCTGGAAAAGATTCTGAAGACTTTCGGTGTTATCACCAGATTCGTCACCAGCTAAAACATTGCGCCCATGACCGGAAATAATACCCGAGGTAACCGTATTCTGGAACTGTCCAAGCGCGTTTCCGATAGCCACCACCGCTTCTCCAATCTTGACCTTACTTGAGTCTCCCAGACGTACCGGTTTCAACTCCTTGCCTTTTGTGTCGCGGATTTTTAGAAATGCCACATCAAGTGGATCGGTAGAAGATGTGCGGCCAACCAGCTGTACATCTTCGAATTTGGTTCCATCTGAGAGTGTAATGTCAATCTTCGTGGAGCCATCAGGAATGACATGACGGTTAGTCACGATAAGACCGCTTTTATCAATGATAAAGCCAGTGCCGGCGCTCTGTTGCTCACGAGCCCCTTGGAAACCAAAAAAACTACTTACAGGAGCGCTCTGACTCGTAACTTCTACTGATACCACACTCGACCCGACCTCGCTTGCGATATTACTAATCAATTCACCTTGTGACTTTAGGACTACTTGCTGCGTCTCTACAGAAGGCTTCTTGGAGTTATTTGTACCAAGCCATCCACCCGCAAATCCGGCGCAGGCGCTCACGATAATAATGGCAGCCGCACTCAAAAAACGAAGTTTCCCCTTGCTCGGTCTTTTCTGAATGTCCTGTCCGCTTTGAGGCGATGCAGGCATACTGGAACGATCCGCTACGACTGGAACCTCACGAATAATATTCTCATCTTTATCATTAGCATCAGTCATACGCATCCTCCACTCTATTTTTCTATACTATCTTATCACCCCAATCTGAAAAAATGAGTACGATTAGAATAATTGCCAACATAATAAAGATAAATTGGCGCCTAACTGCTTGTGATAATTTTTCGTGATGATCCAGATAATACAACGTAGCCATGCCAAAGCCAATCGCTACTAGTAATAGTACCGGCTGAGCCACGATTCCGTAGTACAACAGCCAGTGACCCAACACCCACACCAAAGAAGCACCGAAATAGCCCCAGGCATAGGAAAGGAGTTTGGCGTATGGTTCATCGAAACTATCAAAGAAGTGATGTGCCGATAAGTAACAGATAAGACCGGTTATAAACACCAACCCGTAGAGGGGACCTGCGTCCCAGCCTATAAAGAGCGCCATCAACCCACATACCAGACCGACTAAAGCCTGGACAGAGATAAGTAAGGAGTTTGAAGCCGGCTTAAGGAGAACAAGCCAACCCATGTATGCACCCGTCCAGACCAGCTGCATAAGCTGGCTGCCACTGTTAACCATAAATATAAGAAAGGAAACGCTGACAATAATATCCACGGCATTTGCCCGTAGGTTAGCCAGCCAAAATCTTGGGCGGACCGCAAACATACGCCATTTGCTAAGTAAAATAATGGCCAAGGCAAGTTGAACGAAATCCGTCCGTACCAAAGCAAAAACAAGTAATGGCAACAGGACGTTGAAGCCGATATAAAC
>JARIHL010000010.1 GCA_029288315.1 Candidatus Saccharimonadota bacterium | reverse complement strand
GAATGCCATGAGTAACAGCCAGGACCGGAATCTCAGCACATTCTATGAGCGCGGGGACCGGACCGAGCAGTCGATTGACGATCACCGCTACTACCTGTACCCCTTGCATCCGCGAGGGTACCGGGAAAGCGGGCAGAGCCGCGGCGGGACGCCCGTATACGAGATTCCCGGGTTCATCGTGGTGGATGCTGAAAACCCAAACGCTCAGGGCCAAGTTCGTATGGCCAACGAGCAGGGACAACAGTATTCCATCAAGTACACGCCGGGTAGTGTATTCTCGTACAACCTCGAGCGTCATCTGTGGACCCACGACTACCGTGGTGTTGTGGTCAGCGACCTCACCCTTGAGGTTGACGATGACTGGAACCCGTACTTCACGGGATCCAAGGATCAACGGACCTACAACTTCCAGCAGACTGTTCCCAACCGTCTCATCACGGTCAACGCCCAGACAGGCGAGATCAATGAGTATGGCCTGGATGAACTGCCGCCGTGGGTAGACCGAGTGTATTCGGCCTCGACAGTCGAGGCCATGCTTAACTGGTGGGGCGAATGGGGTGCTGGTGCTCCCTACAAGCTCATCGGTAACGCCCGGGGCAACAAGTTCAAGGTTGCAGAGACAGAGGATCCCACGCTCGTCTACACCAAGGGTGGTTACCCGGCCTGGCAGGCCGTGATGACCAGCCACAATAACGACAGCGTTGCCTCATATCTGGCTCTGTTTGAGGCCAGAAGCAACAAGGTGACCATGTATCCCATCGAGGGGTTGCAGCTGGAGGGTAAGGCAATTCAAACGGTCTCCAGTGCGGCCCAGGCCAGCCGAATGACGGTCCGCCCAGTCGATCCTGCTGTTCACAGTATCTACGGTCACCTTTCCTGGGTGATGCCGTTGGTGGGCGAAGGTAATGTTTACCAGGGTATGGCTTTCATGCTCTACAACGATCCCAGTGGATCGTCTGTAGCCATTGGCCGTACTCTTGGTGAAGCCTTGACCATTTACCGGCAGAAGCTGGCTCAGCCGGCCGCAAACGGTAGCCCTCAGGAGAATGCTAACCAGCGAACTACCGAGGGTACGGTAACCGAGCTCACTCGCCAGGTGGAGAACGGACAGACCATCGTCTACTTCCGCCTGGATGGCAATCAGGAGCGCGGGTACCGCATCGCGGCAACACCGGACAACCTGGAGCTCACGTTCCTGGGAGTCGGCGACCGAGCCCGCATTATCTACATCGATCCCGGTCCGGAAACGAAACGGGTCGACGTGGGCAGCCTCAGCGTGGTGGCGGAGTCACAACTCCAGCCCATCGGCTGAAATACGTCAGTGGTGGCGGTCCGAGGCAACATGCTTCGGCCCGCCACCCTGGCGGTTTTTTTATTATTATCTATTGTCGCAGTGCTTCATCAATGCTACAAAGAATGATGTCTCTTTTTCGAGTTAGTTACCACTAGGAAGGTATACAGCATGCCGAGGAAAAAGCAAAACGAAGGCGGCCGAAAAAAGGATCATACTCAAGATCCTTCAGGAGCTAGAGAGCCAAGCATCAACCAAATTGGATACAGCCCAACGGGACGATTTAGAAGATGGGCTAGCACAACACAAAAGTCATGCGCAACCTGCGGCAAACTTTTCACTCCTCCAAAAAACCCGTCGGTGGCTGCCGCGCGTTACTGCAAGAAGTGCCTAGGGGTCTAACTCAAAGTGTTAACGGAATACCTTCGACTTAGGTATTCCGTTAACACCACGTATCTAAAGTATTTGGTATAATTATTTTTATTTGTTAGAACTACGGAATAACTCACTGTATTCTCATGGAATTGTTGCTATAAAAAGGCAGGTTGTAGATTACCGAGAGGATGATTGGCGATAGAAACAAACGGTACTCAGAGAAGCCTTCCCTCTATGGCTAGCTTAATCGCAAGCTGGCGAGTGACCAATAATATGCAACGTGCCTGTGGCAGCTGTGCAGGGCTGTACATCCCACCCGTGGATGGCCCCGAAGCCGGTTCACTTTATTGCCCAGCTTGCCGGCCCGGTAAACTTACAATCTAAAGACTGGCGGGGCTCTCATTTTTTGGAGCCCCGCCAGCGTGATTTGCATTACTTTTGCTGGTATAAAAATAAAAGCACTG
This sequence comes from Candidatus Saccharimonadota bacterium, assembly GCA_029288315.1. Classification (GTDB taxonomy): domain Bacteria; phylum Patescibacteriota; class Saccharimonadia; order Saccharimonadales; family EFPC-124; genus JARIHL01. The sequence continues at coordinate 8,680 of JARIHL010000010.1, read as the reverse complement.
TTAATGCTTTCGAATAGTACGTTTGGGAGGCACCCGCCAGCTTATGCTAGCGGGTGCTTCACTACTTCTCACTCCTCACTTTTTACACTGCACGGCAGGTCCAGGGATCCGCATTGCCGGGTAAACCGATGGAAATGATGTCCGCTCGAGCTCGGTGGATACCGAAGAGGCTGTACACTGTCGGCAGATCCCTCAAGGTAGCGAGCGTGCCATCTGCCGGCAGGCTACAGTGAAGACGCTTACCTGCCTCGCCCTCAATTGGTACGAAGATGGCAACTACCTCAACCGCTCTGTACTCTTGGATGACTGGGTCATACGGGTCAGCAATGGCAAGGCTGGGGTGCTCCAAGGTAGGCGAAGCCGACAGACAGTCAACTATCACTCGCGGCGCAGGGCAATAGCCCCAGAAGGTGGCCTCTGAAGGTGGATCGTCCCGTGTGGGCATTGCTGCCAGGGGATCGATATTCTCCAATGGCCAATATCCCAACTCGACAAGCCGTGGGCCTTCACCTTGATGAGTGAGAAGCGCCGTTCGCTCTTCTGACACCTGTGTGCCATATATTGGCGGCGTGTAAGCAGCCGTCGTCACGAAGCGACTGAATGGGCCCCAGAAGACCATCAGTAGAATAATGCCAAGCAAAGCGCTGCCCACCCCAAGATACAGGTATCTACGGGGAGAGACGAGGCTTGCAAGCCTGGTAAACATAAGAAGTGCTCCTTACTGGAGTGTGACGTTAGCAGTAGGCTTTTATACTATAACATATAAATAAATGATTAGCAATATTCTAACTGCACCACCCTCATTCCTCTGTCAAACGCCGCCTTCCCGGCGGTGCTACCTGATCTGTTTGATCAGGTAGCACGGTTTGACAGAGGAATGAGGGTGGTGCAGTTAGAACCTGCATCATCTTCTTCCTCCCAAACACTGCTTGATCCTTCAATCGAAATTAAAACCTCAAGTAGTGTGCCGCCGGATTTACGCTAAAAACACGTAAATCCGGCGGCCAGCATGCCAGTCGGCATACCACAGTCTTCGCAAGACCAACTTCTTGCAGGTCACGGCTTCAAGCCTTTTTCTTGCAAGAATGATACGGGGTCGATTGCTTCTCCGGGTACATACACTGGCCCGGATGACCGTTGTTCTATAGTACCTCCTTCGTAGAGAGCCAGGTGAAGATGATTACCGGTTGATTTTCCACTCATGCCCACTTCGCCAATGGTATCTCCAGCTTTTAGGTGCGCTCCAGCTTGCACGGCCGGTTGATGCTGCATATGGGCATAGCGGGTCTTGACCTGGCCATGATCGATAACGACGGTGTTGCCCCAACCATTGCTAACGGCTGTGACTCGCACTTCAATAACAACGCCGTCAGCTATAGCATAAATTGGCGTGCCAGCCGGAGCGGCAAAGTCAAGGCCATCGTGGAAAGCTCCTCGCTCTCCTGTCACGGGATCAATCCGGCTTCCAAACCCGGAAGTAAGACGGTATGGATCGCGGAGCGGTAGTTGCCAGTCGGACGCCACTTGGGCTACTTCTGGTTCAAGAGCCTGCTCGCAGACTACTTGCCGAACTCCGGTTACCACTGGTGCCACCGCCCCGCTGCCCGCGAGGAGCGCGTCAGCTTCATCTTCCCAACCTGGAAAGTAATTGTTCGAGCTAAGATATGCCTTGCGGCTAGGATTTTGTACAGCCAAAGCCACGTCAAGCAGTGACTGAGCATCACGATTATCCACCGTAGCAAGCACATCATAGAACTTATTGATGGCATACACGGGGTCAACGATTTGCTGAGGCGTACCCCAACCTTGGCTTGGACGTTGTTGGTACACGCCCAAACTGTCGTGATCAGTTGCTACTTTTGGATTGCGCAGCTTAGCCTCCTGCATGGCCACCATCAGCGCAATTTTAATGTCTCGATCTGAAAAACCACGCTCGCGGCCAATGCCGATGATTAAACCAGCAATTTCGCGCTGTTCCTCGTCCCACTGAGTCGTATCGGCTACAGCGGCAACAGCTTGAGCAGGCTGAGTCTCGAGACAACCGGTAGGGCTGCTGCTTCCGCCAGCATACATCCCCACTATAGCCATACAACTTATGAAAAAGAAGGTGACAAGAAGGCATCCTCCAATAATGGTCCACTTCCATAACCAATGCACCGCTCTCACCTCCTAGCAAGATTCGGTATAGCCGACATTGTGGAGCACTCGCCAACCATCTGGAGTTTTAATCCAGACACGCTTGGCTTCAGAGTTAACCACGAAGCTTTCTTGGCCTGAAGAGTTGACTGTCCGGACCTGTACTACAGTTAGAATACAGGCTGTATCTTGGCCGAATTCCGTACCAAAAATGCCTGTTGCAGGATCCATGACAGCCTTGGTAGATAAACGATTCTCGATAAACGCCTGAGCGTACTCAGAGCCATCGAAACTTAGGCTGGAACGGATTTCGGCAATGAACTCGTCGGTCACATACGGCCGAATGCGCGCCAGACGTGACTGAGCTGTATCTTGATAGCTGTAAGTACCGAAGGCGGCTTCAAACTGAACCACAACTTTATACAAAGCCGCACGTTCGTCTGCCCATTGTTGTTCTTCTGATGGCAAAGGCCCCACCCCCTCAGTGTATGAAGGGGTGGGGCTTGAAGCTGCCGGTTCGCGCGGCGCTGCATTATTGGTCAGCGAAAAAGTGATCAGCGCAATCACCAACAGCATCAAACAAGCTACGGTCACCACACTGCGAGTTTTTTTACTCACGGTGATCTCCTTCGTATCCAGCACTCGCTTGGAGTAACCGCCGAAAATCATCAACCGATCCCTCAAAAGCTACTCGATCCAGCAGACGTTTAGCCGCCGCGTCAGATTGCACCAGTCTGCGTTCGATCGGCGTTAAAACCAGCCGGTAGTAGATCTCTGCCCTACCTGGCAGCTTAAAAGCAAAACAACCCACCGGCAGCTCCAAGAGCAATTGAAGATTTGGGGATTGTATGCCCCGTGATCGCCAGTAGTCTTTAATCTCGGGCACATCAGGCTGACGCCCAATTATTTCTGCGCCGGCTCCGGCTCGAATACTGAGAGCTAAGTTTCGCATCTCAGTACCTTGGTCGCCAATGGCCTCGAAATCAGTCGGAAACTGAGTAGCGCGCAAGATGAACGTGTGGAAAGCGCGCAGCATCTTGAGGTACGAATTCATGGCCCGAAGATACACGAGGTTTTTAAGCGCTTCGTGTTCTTCATCGCCCGCATCCAGATAAGGGATAATCCGGATGTCGTTATTCTCCTGTGCAACTCGCCGCCACTTCCACAAAATTCCCTGCATCAAACTAACTGCTTTATCATTGACCCCCGTCCAATCCATCAGTAAAAATGGTTCTTCCAGCTTACTGCGTAATGATGCAGTGCCGCCGAAGATTTGGCCATACTCGCCTCGCAGCAACTGCCCCCAGGCGCTGCTGAGTTGAACTGCGTCAGCCTTCAGTTTTGCTTCATCAACATTGTGGCCACGTCCGACAACCTGCCGAATATGGCGATGCAGTTCAGCATTCTCGCGTTCGTCTCCTAAACTCAAAAGTAATTGATTACTGCTGTTGAAGTAGGTGTCGATGTCAGAAGAACTAAGGTTGCGTAACGTTACCTCCAAAAGCTCTGGCAAGACCGACGTATGATTCTGCTGCATACTGAACATCGCAATCTGCAATGCCAGCGGTTCAAGCTCTCGCAGTGGGCGACCCAGCATCATTTCACTGATGTGGATCGCCGTCTCCAGCATATGCCACATGTTCATACGCATTGCTGGGTCAAACATGTTGATCTTCATGGCCGACAGTGGCACCGGAACACAACCCAAGGCTCTGGCTACAGGACCGTATTCTGTCTCGCCATCTTCTGATTTTCTGGTATGAATGCACGCTGTCATGCGCTGTGGCACGCCGCCAATGCTGCCGGCTTGCAGAAGCATGAAGCGTACAATCAAGGTCTTGATCAAAGTTGATTTGCCGAAACCACGCCGGCTGTACACGAATAGCGCCGTTGCGTCGAGCCCATTCTCTTGCAATCGAAGTTGCCAGGGGTCTAGGCCAACCCGCGCACCGGTAATAATGTCGGTGCCGAGCAGTATTCCTGCCTGGCTTGGATGAGCGGGCCCAGCAAATGGATGCCACAGTGCAGCTTTGAATGGCGTCAGTTTGAAGGCAGAGGCGTCGATGGGCATGTTCTTCAGCTCCTTCCAAAAGATTGACTATTAAGGTACCGTGCATGGCTTTAAGCAGGCACCTCTACTTACGAGATCATTATCTTGTCTACAGCCTGCAGGAAGAATTGTTTCCTGGAGAAACACTCCGCTCGCAAAAAGCTCGCTTCGTTCCTCCGGGAAACGTCGAGTCTCCAGGAAACAATTCTTCCTGCAGGCTGTAGTATCATCTTTTAAGTAGAAGCGCCGGCCCGGACAATTGTTTTACCAATTGCCCGGCGCCGACGTCCGCCTTTTGTTCCATCACAGGAGGTTGATACCGGTGGTCGCGCTCAAAAAGGCTGGCACTTGATAGGCCGCTCCTTTGATAAGCTTGAACTTCAACCCCATGCCCAGCGCAGTCATTCTGAGGAGATCCAACGTTTCAACAACTTCGGTCGTGCCTTCGCGGCCACTCACACAAAACAAGGCGTTAGCATGCTGCGTGAAGCGGCTTTCGGCCACTTGTTCGTGCCAATCCTTGGCTTCGGCTATCCGGCGCAGATCACCAGGTGTTTTGTAATCTCTCCCCAGTACATCATCTAGCGCCGCCCGAAGTGGAATTGCACGGCTGAGAAAAAGATCCTCCTTACGCGCAGATACCATCTCGCCACATAACGTGCGAGCAGTCCAACCCGGAATGCTGCCGAGCTCACTGAAAAAGTGCGGCCAGACTATTTCAGGCTGACCATGCAACTTTAAAACAGCATGCTCTACACTGTCAGTGTAGAGCCGCTCATGTGAAGCACGAACCTCACGCACCGGCCAAGGGTCTAATTCAGTATCGCCGGTAACTGCGTCGAGCGACCAAGCATCATGGACGTACGCCCACAGCTGGTTATAATCCAAAATCTCAGCGTCAATGCCGCAGTTGCTCAGCCCATCTCTCATGTTGGTAGCCAGCTTAACGAGTGGATCACGCCGCACATCAGTTACCGTGAGGAGGGCGCGCCGTCGCAACTCGAAGATACTTGACTCTTCCATGGTCAGCACTGCGGCCATCGTGACGTCGGCCGTAGTTTGACTTTCAATGTCAAAAAGCTGCAACGCCTCTTGGCTCAAAAGCCTTCTCACTTCTGGCAAGAATGGGCTGACTGCAGGTAGTTGATACCTACCAGTGTCATCCCTCAAGAGGCCAGGGTAAAACATGCGGCGGCTCTGCTCCCACACTTCAGTCATTTTTGGCGGTCGTCGTCGGAATATCCATGATGTACCAGTCGAGACCGGCCCTGAGGCCGCGCGTTCTACCACTCCGGCAAGCGCCTTAAGAGCACTGGCTTGAGCTGGATAATCTAATGCGGCAATATCCCATCCTTTGCCTACAATGACCACTGTGTGATTTCTCGCTACAGGATTGTACACCACTCCCATGTCAAACTCGTCAGTGAGTACCTGACGAAGGCCGAAAGGAAATGGTGGCCGCCTGTTACGGTGCTTCATGTTGGCTCCTTTCGCTTTCATCGTCAGCTCTCCAGAGTGTGGTTTTAAAGACGCGAACTATCCTGAAGCTCACGCACCAGTTCCATACCAACCGATACGTGCGAGCTTTGTCCCAACGGAACATACAGAAGAGGCTGAAGAGTAAAAAACCCAACCCAGCCAAAGTGTCGTAGAGCATTCCTACAACGATCCAGGCCATCACCAAAACCATAATCACCTGCATGTCAGTTCGCGAACATTCTAGCTGACGGCGCGATAAACCTGCAGGCATTTTAATACGGACAGGCGCTGCGCGTTCTTCTGGCATCAGAATCACTCCTTTTCAGCCGCACTTGCCTTAGTAAGCTCTGTAGCTGCTTTAACAGCCGTTCCAGCAGGGCCCACCACGTTTGCGGCTCCGCTGATAATTGCTGCTCCAGCAGCCGCATCAGGCTGAATAGTTGACCCTGGTAGTTGATGAGTGGCATGAGCCGATGTCCTTGACGGCAAGTCTTCTATGTCAAGCATCGATCGCCGATGCGAAGCATCTGCGGCTTGCACTTCGACTAACCGTTGCTCATCATTTTGCTCTCGAGTGTCAACATCACCCTCCACCGTAGAACTACTCTGACCCCCTTGCAGCTTCGTCAACATCAAGTTGGATGCCAGAATCATGAGGATAGGCAACAGAATCGCCATCAACAACGCACCCATCATGATGAGAACTGCCAAGAGTGCCGACCGTGAATCTGGTGGCAAATTATCGATACCGAGCTGTCCAAATTCCAGGCTGAAGGCAGAAATAGCCCTTCCAAAAACCACGCTCACCAGTCCAATGCTCAGCGCCCAGCGCCACATTGTTTGGCCAAAACGTCCAACGATGAGCAGGCTGAGCAACAGCACGCCTAAGATCTGTATAAACAGCCCGATGTAGACAAAAACAATTGTTTGCAATATCAGTATGAAGGCTAAAAGAGCGGCAAAGCCCATCAGCACAAATGCCAATAGCGCATTGTCATACACCGGCCCTTCGGCTAAAACCAGAGCATTCGGCGACTGATGAAACATAGCCGCCGCGGCTAATTGATCACCTAAGGTCGTTGCATAGTAAGCAAGCAGATAAAACACTCCGCCGCCAACGCCAATCAATGCCGCCATACCAAGCGCCTGTAGCGTCTGTTTGCCACGACTTCGAACCAATATGACAACCAAGCCAAAAACAATCGCAACCAGAATTGACACTTGCTGTGCTAAGCCCCAAAAATTACCGAACAGATAGGTCGCCCAGTCGCCACCAATATCGGGCCGCGGCGGATCAGTCAGAAAACTTTCCGCTGTCTTTACCAGATAATTCAAGGCCTCGAAAGTCTTGTCTCGCAGGTATTCAGCAAATTCTTCAGCCGGATTAGTCAGAATATCGAAAGGGCCAGCTAAGGCAGTCATTGTCTCCTCCTGTCACAAGACTGGTCTGGGTGCCCAGCGTCGGGGCACCCAGACTTTACCGATCAGCATGCACCTGGCGCAAGGGCAGTGATGGCCGCAGGTGCAATGGCCAACACCAATAAGCCGCCGACGACATAGATTATCGCCTTCAGCCAACCAGCCACCTTACGGCTACGGGCTGTGGCAATGACGGCAATAGCGATGATGAGAAGCATCACAATTGCTACTGGCCTGCCAAGGCCAAGCACATTACCGCCAATCATTTGCACAGCTGGATTAATGGCGTTCGCGAGATCACACCGCGGCACAATCTCCCCGGGCGGTGCAGCAAACTGCGTTCCTTCCATGGTTAACACCTTCCTCGTTCAGCGGAGTGGTGGATAGTCAGCAGTGGCCAGTGCGTCAAGCTGAGCCTGCACGTCAACCTGGTCATGACTGGTTGGTGTTTCGTAAATAGATACTGCTAGTTGCAGCAAAGCGACTCGTACTGCCGGTGGTATCTTTTGCAAGTCTACCGGACGATCTTCGGCCATGTATGAGTTGTAGGGCACAAGGTGGATTTGAGACTCATCTACTCCAAAAAGCTGCGCATAGCGCTTCCAAGTTTTCGGCGCAGCGCCGAAAATAACTATCTGCGCATTGCGAACTTTTTCTTTGAACCCTACCTCGTGGTACTTCTCCATGGTGAAGCGGATTGACCGCAACGAATCATGAATTTCCTCCTTGCCGCTTGCCGCGGAGCGCCGCTTGCCGCGAAAACTCTTTTGCTCTTCACGCCCTGACAGCACTAAAACATCCGCCAAGTCCACTGCGCTCAGGTTTGATGCGGACAATAAACCATTGCCCGTATCGCACCAAAGCGTGTGTACCTCACCCTTAACCTCGGCGAGCATTGTCTGGAAATCAGCCAACGAATATTGCTGAGATACCACGTCATCTGAAGCAATCACGCCAACACCAGTTTGCCGGTGCAGCGTAATGCCTTGAATCAGCGTAGCGTGATTATGAGTCAACTGTTTGAAGCCCTGCATCAGTTGGCTGGTACGCAGCGTCTGTGCTGGGTTAAGGCCCAGGCGCACGGCCGCGCCACCACCACCGCTTTCGTTGAGGTCAAGTACCAAGACACTGGTCATGAGCACTTGTTTGATAAGTGCACTTTCCCAGCAAGCGGTTGCTGTTTTAGCACTGCCGCCCTTCTGGCTGGTAACGGCGATGGTTAATTGGCGAGAACCAAGTCTCCACAAGCGATCTCTCGCAGCCGCTTCTTGCTCTTCGAGGCTTGCCTCTAGACGCAACCCCTCCCAACCTGTCCTCACATAGACTGGCCGAGCAACCTTCCAGAGCACGCTCCTGATGCCCTGCGTCGGTGTGGAGACGGTCGAAGCAATGGCCGGCAAAGCTGGCGTACCACTTTGATCAGCAGGTTGAGAATGAGAAGCCGACTCAACAGAATCGACAGCCTCATTTCTCAAATCAATCCTATCCTTTCCGTATCCCGCACCCGTTCCTTGACTGGTTGATGCCATCTCGCACTCCTCTGTTTGACATGGGCGATCAAAATGCATTGACATTGAAAATAGACTGTGATAAAAC
>JARIHL010000087.1 GCA_029288315.1 Candidatus Saccharimonadota bacterium | reverse complement strand
AGAAAGTTCGCTGGCCGCTCGTTACATCGCTTATGCAAAAGTGCAAGAAAAATTAGGGCATGCTAAAAAGATGATTGAATCACTTGAAAAGGCCGTCGAAATTGAACCAAATCCGCAATCATTGACAATTCTAGCAGACGCTTACGAACGAAGCGGTGAAGATATCCTGGCAGGAGCTATCCGCGAAAAAGTGAAAAAGATGATCACCGCTCCAGAGCCAGCTCGCAGGATTCGACAACCTCGTAAAGTAGTGATGTAACCTTCCTCAACTCGCATCAACCTCTACAAAAATTCTTTGAAAACCTCTTGCAGGCGTACTCCCGCAATAATTGCAATCCCGCCCGCTAGCAAAGATAAGCCAAAGAAGATGCCGGATAGCCAAGCCCAGACTATTTGACCCGCTGCTATTTTTTCACTACTAATTACGATAGCCCCTATACCCAAAGTGATGAATATTAGCGCGATGAGTACCCGACCAAAAATCTTCATGGTTAATTCCTATTTACTATTTCGTGCGGTCGAGGAGCTACTTCTTCTGACTCGATCCACGATTACGGTTTCCTTTATCGCGGTGCGCCACGCATAATGCGCGTCTGGTTGTCGCGCTGCTCGTTCTTGCATTATTTCGCCAACCATTGGCGAAACCACGTGCTCCTGTCTCCTGTTAGGGAGGACGCTACCAACGTGACCAGGGCTGGTGACACACGACGAGCACCCTCACTCGTCTAACAGATATAAATTTATGGTGCTGGGGGAGGGATTCGAACCCCCGAAGGCTGAGCCGTCTGATTTACAGTCAGATGTGTTTGACCGCTTCACTACCCCAGCAGGATAGTTATGAAATTGATTTCTGGAGCCGGCAGAGGGACTTGAACCCACGACCCACGGTTTACAAAACCGTTGCTCTGCCAACTGAGCTATGCCGGCATATTATTTATTGTAAAGCGCATACGTCTACTTCCCAAAAGTTTTAAGCTTTTTTATGGAGCCCTGATCGAGATTTGAACTCGAGACCCCTTCCTTACCATGGAAGTGCTCTACCGCTGAGCTATCAGGGCACTTTATACGTATAACAGATTGGATTGTAGCAAATTTACTACCACTTGCCAAGAATAGGAGAGCGTTATGGCTACGCAATTCCTTTCGATAACGCCGTTCTTAAAGTTTCTCTAAAAACGTTGCCGATATGGCCGAAGTTTTTATCTGCTCAAAAAAACGCGACATGTTTTCGCTTACTCAGCAGGAATTGAGTGCGGCGTTACTTTTTAGTTCCAAGATTGAGCTAGATAGAACCTGAACCACTCTCAATCTTCCCAAACACCGCCTTTCCAGCGGTATCATATAGAGGATATAAGTTTGGGAGAGGCAGGTTCAGAGATGAAAATATAATTAATAGTTAAAATATATTACAATAATACTACCGTACTTCAACAGAGAGAGGTTGGCATGAAGTACTTGGACTTTAACGCAAGTCGGCAGACGGGCACGACCACGAACGGCATTCGGGTAGTAGTGTACACTATTCCCAACCGTCCAATTGCTTTAACCGCCGCATTCAATGTTGGCCGTCGGTATGACCCCGATGACTTGGAATGCCTTTCGCACATGTTAGAACACATGGTGGTCGCAGGTAGTAGGCAGCTACCTAGCAAAGACAGGATCGCTGCCTATATCGAGCGGTTGGGTGGCAGCATCGCTGCTCGCACCGAGCTCAGTAGCTTGCTTTTCAAATTGACCATCGGTCGTGTGTCTGACTTTGGCGCAGCAGTTTACCTGCTTGACCAACTGTTGGTGCACTCCCTCTACGACGAAATAACCTTTGTCAAAGAGGCCGAATCAGTCCGCCAAGAGTTGGCGGCTCTGCAGGCAAGCCCTGGCCGATACGTTGAGCGTCTCTTTATTGAGCACCTCTTCGGAAGCACCCGGCTGGGTAGAAAAACCATGGACAATCAAGCAGCGATCAACCGCGCAACCATCGGCGATATTCGCGAATGGAGCCTGCACTTGAGAGGCAAGAATCTCGCCATCATTCTGGCTGGCGGCATCACCATCGAGGAGGCAATCGCTCAACTCGGCAATCTGAGTCTGGATTTCGGCTCGTTGCCGATGATAAAGCCAGAACCAATCAACTATCGTATGCCGAAACTTCGCATTGTGGATCGGTATTACGACACTTCCTCAGGCCAAGTGGAGTTGGCTTATGGATTCCCTTCTCACAGGGCTGGTCATCCCGACAATCCGGCACTAACCGTTCTTACGGCACTCATCGGTGGTGGCCGTGCAAGTAGCCTGTCACGGCTGTTACGTTATGAGGCCGGACTAGTCTATAGTGTCAGGGCAGAGAACTCGAGCGAAATCGGGTGCGGTGCTTGGGTGATCACAACTGGCACAGACAGTGCCAACCTGGCAACTGTGCTCAAGCTGATCAACGACGAATTGCAACGTGCGATTGATGGTGGGATTACTGCCGAAGAACTAGCTTTGGCAAAAGCCACACTGATCAATTCCGCTCCCGTAAGGTTTGATTCCATCCCGGACTTTCTCAAGTCACATGTGCTGGCGGATCTTCACGATTTGCCAGACACAAGTCGGCTCCCAGGGCAGCTAACAGCAATTGAGGCAGTGGGATTGGATGACATCACGAGAGTAGCCCGAGACATCTTCCGGCCGCACACCTCAGTACTTACGCTTTGCGGCGCACCAGTCGAGATCAGTGAATCGGCACTGTTCTGAAGGAGGATGGCGCCCTTCTCGCAGCATAGCGAGAAGGGCGCCTGTTTTAGAATTATCGTTGCCGTACGATGTGGTATCTGTTATAATAATTCCAACATTGTTAATTTAGTAGACGTAAGTAATAAGGTTATTTATAGATGGCTAAGAAAACTCAGAAACGCAAACTCGTCCGGCTTGTATCTGCAGCAGGCAGTGTTTACTATACAAAATACCGCATCGACGACGAAAAGCTTAAAGGTATTCGATTAAAATTGCGTAAGTTCGACCCTAAGACCCGCCAGCATGAAGACTTTGAAGAGGCTAAAAACAAAAACCTTGGCCGAAACGAAGTAAAAAAGCGCAAGTAGGCACGTGGCTTGCTAGAACGCTGGATTCATCTTTAGATTTATCTGCTATCCCAGTTTCACGGGTGAACGTGAAACTGGGATAGCCTGTGGTAGGGCATTGAACTAGTCAACTGCGCTGCTGCGGCTGTATAAATAAAACAGTCGCGTCCAAACACTTAGAACAACGAACACGAACCCCCAGCCTGCCCGCGCGAGTCTTCGTCGGTTGCTCAGCCTGTACAACTTGAGCCCGTCCTTCTTTGCCAGTGGTGGAAACTCCCTTCTGACACTTTTGGCAAAAACCATTCCAACCAGCCGGCACCTGTATCATATCTCTCGGCTTCGCATCCTCAAGATTCTTCACCCTAGACATGATCACTCCTTCGCCCGAGTCAACAGTATTCTAAAAGATATCAATTTTGAGATCTGGTGTCAATAATATCTCATATCCTATCAAGTTGATCGGCCACCCACATCCCCACTCGCATCATTTCTTGCAGAAGTGCCGGACGTACTACAGAATTGCTCGCATATACCACAAGCCGGTCATCATATAGCTCATAGTCGAACTGACGAAAATGGTGCGCTAGCATTGCTGTTACTTCACTATTAAGAAGTCCAGCTATTTCATCAAATGTTTCTGGCTGCGCAAATACTTTAAAATGCTTGGCAAAAAGTGGATCACGATGCGCAAAAATTTGAGCTGCGTTTTCGAAATGCGAAAATTTCACGAAGAGATTGGCATAAAAAACCTCCTCATGATGATTGGCATCAATAAAAATATGTGGCACATTGGTGCGCTTAAGATCAACCTGCAATAGCAACCAACGATAGGCTTGCGGCTGTTTGCCAGGGAATTTTAAGATATTTTGCCGCTCCACAAAAATAAAGTCATGATTACGAAAGCTCCCAACTGTATAATGGTCATCTTTATGTTCAGCAGATAGCGTAATGCCTCGTACTAATTCATGATCATCCTCACGCTGGTTAACCCGCCCAAAATAGACAAGATCAAACTTTTGCGCCCAGTGCTTAATGACGCGTTTGGTTGCCATATAGTGGGCAAAACCAAAGGGATGTTTTACTATTTGTTTTGTTTTCATGAGCTTTCAGCAATAGTAATTTCTTTTATTGGGTCGGATGACAAATCAATAATGGTGTTTATAAATTCGGCCTGGCTCCATGCCAGTGGTGCAACAGATACAAATTGATTGCTGCCGGGCAATAGTTGCTCAGATAATACTCCTGATGGCAGCATATGTTCATGTACCCACTGTATAATCCGCTCTGCTTGCACAACTCGTTTAGTCTCCATATAATATTGCGCCATCCATAATGTCGACACAAACCAAGGATTACCTATATTATGTTCAAGATCCATATTATTATATTCGTCGTGTTCAAAACGAGGGATGGGTGTGGCGTTTTCATCAGAGAAATGAAACGTTTGTTTCAGCGTTTCAAATGATTGCTGCACCTCTGACCCATGGAGGTCAAACAGCCCAAACATAAATGCCCCATAAAAGCTCGAAGTGTCAATAGTATCTTCGTACATGAGGCTTGGCTGAGTGCCATCACTTTTTTGCTGCCGAATAAAACCTTTGTAGAAATATTTTTTATCTGGATTGAACAAAAGTGTTTGCGCAGCAACATGTATATCGTCTGCCACTGTCTGCCACTGCACGGCGTCTTGCTGGCGGCCCATTACTTCAGCCAACTTTGCTACCGCCTGCAATGCCGCATACACGATTGCTGTTGTATAGGTAGTAGTGAGGAAACGGCGCTCCCAGATGTCATAACTGGCATGTGGTAGTTTTGTAGCTTCATCAATATAACTGACTAAAAAATTAGCAGCCGGCCGAATAAGTGTGTCATAAAAAGCCTCTAGTTGCTCTTTATTGTCTGTTATCTGGTAGTATTGCCCAAACAGGAAAAGAACGATCGCTGTTTCGTCCTCTTGGATGGGCGGCACAACACGCCCCGCCACAGAGTAAGGATGCCAGCTACTTCCCAGTGAACCATCAGCCTGATATTTATGCATCAAAAACCCTTCGGGCTGCAGCACGCGCCGGCAAAAATGGAAAAACTGTTCTACTTCCCTAAAATAACCAAGCCGAAGCAAGGGCCATAAGGCAAAGGCTGCATCCCGAGGCCAACAATAGGCGTAGGCGTCGCGGGAGTAATTACGCATCGTGGTATCTGTTGAGGCAATCACTGCGCCATGGTTATCAATATGGGCCTTAGTAATCAACAGACTCTTGATAAAAGGGCTGCGCAACACGGGATCGACTTTATCAAGAAAGGTATTAGCTGGCTGCAGCCATGCTCGCCAGTAATCAGCTGTTTTAACAATACGCTCATGTACGCCTTGGTTTTTGGTCTTAGCAAAAGCATCAAGCGCTTCACGGCGGTCACGACCAGCAGCCACCCAATATGAAACCCGAGTAGACCCATGGGCCTCGAGTTGTAAGTTGAGCCCAACCACCGAATCAACGCTGCCGTGTTCGACCGCGTTGCCTTCAAGCCAACCATCTTCGGCATCCCGAAAAGTGCCTTCTTTACCTTCGATACCATAAACGCCGACCGAAAACTGATCAAATGGTAAGCCATCTTTCTTCATAGCGCTACATATAAATGCGCGGCGGCCTTTGTAGTGGAGAATAGCGTTGTCGTCTGGCAAATATTGCGCCGTATCACCATTAAGACTATTGCTGATGCGCATCACTTGATGGAAAAAAAGGCGTATCTCTCGCTCCCGATTGAATTGGTTAATAACATGCACATTACGCATGTAGACATCGTGCTCAAAGTCAACACAGCCTTGAAATTCAAGTGTCACGCCAAGCGATTCATTGGCCGCTTGGATATCGCTGACAAGCGCTCCGGCTTCGTAATCACTTATAAACCTGTCTCTTATACACATCTCCGAGCCCACGAGACT
>JARIHL010000082.1 GCA_029288315.1 Candidatus Saccharimonadota bacterium | reverse complement strand
TTCAGGCCACAAAGAACTACCACTTGGCTAAACCAAGTGGTTTTTCTTTGTTTTGGCACATCACTACGTCAGAATCTGCGCTACTCGTTCACCTTATTTAGATACGGCTCACTCTGTTGCTCGTCTCTTCCTTGTGCTGCACTCAAACCTGAACAGCTTAGCTCAACTTTTAGTTGAATACTGTGTGAGCGACTTCGGACGGTGTTTTTTTGTCTTTGAGCTGCATTCTATAGGGGCGGCAGAAGCGCGAGCTGCTAACTTGCCAGAGGCGCCGACAGTTCAGGCACTGATAGGTATCTGGTTTGATCTGCAGACCGTTCAGGGTGCAATCGGGACACGTGCTACGAGCATATAGCCAGTCACGATAGCTATCGAGGCAATCTTGAATATGGTCGCTATCGATGGTGATACCGAGATCGCTACCGAGCTTTTGAGCTTCGTGCCAGGCCTCTACTTCTAGTGACAATAGTTCCTGGTCACTGGTATAGGTGAGGTGGTTTTGTTGAGCATGGGCGGCTTCATGCAGCAGAGCCCATTTGCCCTCATCTGTTCCAAGGGCAGCACTATTCATATATATAGACTGCGCCTTCGGGGACCAGTAGAAACGAGTGCCATCCACAAAGGTGATGGCAGGTAGCCGGGCTTGCAGCTGCTTAACGGTGTTTTGCATAACTTTGCTTCGCTAGTTCATAACAGCCATAGATCACCGCTTCTTCGGCGTGCTTAGCCTGAACTATGGGCGGTATTGGCATAAGGGGTGTTTCAAACTTCTTGAGGTAATCGATGAGCAGGGGACCAAATTTGGAAAAGTGCGTTCCCACGCCCCCGCCGATAACAATGACATCTGGCTCAATAACAGCGATAAGATCAATCATCCCAGCTGCAAATAACCTCACGATGGCTTTCCAGATAGCTTCGTCATTGATATCGCTTGCTCGCTTCCCGTATTTCTCATAGATGGCTTTGCCGGAAGCAAAGACCTCCCAGGGTTGCAGTTTACCCTTGTGCTCCAGCAGCATACCACGCCCGCCTCTGTCGCCAATATTGATATCAATCTGTCCGTGATCAATCAGCGCGATACCGATGCCTGTGCTAAACGTAAGGTACAGAACCCGGCCGTATGCCTTGCCCAGGTTCAGCGCCTCAGATAAACCGGCCATCTTGGCATCATTTTCCATAACAGCGGGGCAATGAAAGATTCTTTCGAGGTCACGTTCTACTGGCTCATTTTTCCACCCGAGGTTGCCACAGGATACGGCGATGCCATTTTTACGATCAAGCACCCCAGGTACGCCGATACCCAAATAGTGAAAATCAGTTGTAGATAATTTGGCAACGCTTTCTTCCAAAACAGTTTTGAATTCGTCATAAATTTTAGGAGTAGGGAATTTTATCTGTTCGATAATCCCACCCTCTTTGTCCAAGACAGCTAGAAGTGTCTTTGTACCCCCGATATCAACCGCAGCAAACATAGTCCCAGTTTAGCATAAAGCTCGCTCTTATCCTGGTTGACTTTACAGATGAGAACAGATATACTTAACCTCTGAAATCTGAACGGACTCACAGTTCAAGGACTGCCGCAGACATAGGAGGCATGTATATCATGTCAAAAACTAGTATTACTATGGACGAGTTGCTCTTGTCCAACGAAGTTGCGCAAATCAAACCCGGCGATGTTGTGGAAGGAACTGTTATGTCAGTTCGCAAGCGCGAAGTCTGGATTGATCTGCGTGCGAACGGGATGGGCGTCGTCATGCGCCGAGAAATCGGTCATGGCCAGAAGCTCGAAGAAGGCCAAGTGGTTCTCACTAGCGTTGTCGACCCGGATATCGACGACGGCTACGCCTTGCTCAGTATGCGCC
>JARIHL010000080.1 GCA_029288315.1 Candidatus Saccharimonadota bacterium | reverse complement strand
GCGTCAGATGTGTATAAGAGACAGGGGTGAGCCACGGCATTGCTTTAACCAGTGAGGCTTTTGCGTTTTCCGGCAGTTGAAATGGTGCTTTGGTAACAAACCATTCTATAAATTTTTCTTCAAGTTTTTGCATAGTTTTATGGCTCCTAATAATCTATGTTAAGCATACAGCCTGCCTATGGTTGCGAGCAAGCAGCTTATTAATTCTGAGTGACTGTTATTCTCGCTAAACTAGAATCCGTTTTTTCGAAGTAATAGTATGGCTATTTTAAGAAATATTAGTGAGGTGCGTGGAGAGCGATCTCCACGCACCTGAAATGGCGATGAAGTAGTTCGTGCTACTTCTTATCGCCCTTACCGCCCTTGCTTCGCTTGGTCTTGATGCGCTTCGCGCCTTTACCGCGGGTTGGCTTTTCGCCCTTACCAGCCACTACAGGCTCCTTGGGTGAGAACTTCCCGGATCTACACAAGTGTGCAGGCATATGTAATATGCCAGAATTGCTTTTAATGTGCAATCGCTGATGAACTTGGGAATAATTCAATGAAAGGGATCCTGTCACGCGGTCCGCCCCTAAAATTTTTTTCTTGAATACAAGAAAAAACATTTTTGGGAGCTGCCCCGCCGCGTGCCACCCCAGGTTTATAATTATTCCCAAGCGCATCAGTGGATTGCACGCACACGTCTTTTTTACATCACATTGCACACAAAAAACAAGCCAGGCTATACAATGGGGGAGTGAAAAGCTTTGAACACTATTATAAGGAGTTAAATCAAGAGCAACGCCAGGCAGTTGATACAATCGAGGGCCCTGTGATGGTCGTAGCTGGGCCGGGCACTGGTAAAACACAACTCCTTGGCATGCGAGTGGCTAACATTTTGCGCCAAACCGACACTGCACCAAATAATATCCTCTGTCTCACTTTTACTGAGTCTGGCGCCACAACCATGCGTCAACGTTTGCTCACCCTGATGGGCCAAGATGCTTATCGAGTTGCCATCCATACCTTCCACAGTTTTGGCACGGAAATTATTAATAATTATTCGCAGTTTTTTTATCAAGGAGCGCATTTTCGTCCAGCTGATGAGTTAAGCAGCTTCGAAGTACTGGAAGCGATTTTCACAGAGCTTGCACATCAAAATCCGCTCGCAACTACTATGAATGGTGAATTCACAGCGCTTCGCGATGCAAAGCAGGCAATTGCGCATCTTAAAAAAGCGGGTTTGGCGCCCGATGAATTGTTAAAAATTCTTGATCATAATGAAGCATTCATGGATTATGGCGAACCACTGCTTGGCGCAGTATTTAATGTAGATCGCTTCACTAAAAAACAACTGGCGAGTGGCGAGCAGCTTGTTGCTGAGCTTTATAAGTTTGATGATACACCAGCGCCAGTGAGTATTTTTAAACCACTCAGTGACATTTGTACACATGAGCTAGCTATCGCAATCAAACAGGCAGCAAGCAACAGCACACAACCCGTTACTGCATGGCGTAGCCGTTGGTTAGAGCGTGATGCGGCTAGAAAATACGTATTTAAAGACCGCGCACGTTATAAAAAATTACGTGCATTGGCCGATGTGTATCATAAGTACTTATTGAAAATGCAAGAACATGCCTTATTTGACTTTGAAGATATGATTCTGCGCGTCGCGCATGCTTTGGAGTACTTTCCCGAACTGCACTTTAATGTACAAGAGCAATATCTCTACATATTGGTCGATGAATTTCAAGACACAAACGGAGCACAATTACGGTTATTGCAACAATTAACCAATAGTGAGATAGCGATGGGCCGGCCAAATATTATGGTAGTGGGTGATGACGATCAAGCTATCTATGCGTTTCAAGGGGCGGAAATTGGTAATATTTTGCAATTTTGCGAATTATATAGAGAGCCCACAATCGTAACACTGACCAAAAACTATCGATCAACTGAAACAATTCTAACGCCAGCACGTACGGTTATTACACAAGGTGAATTTCGGCTTGAAAATACTCTTGAAGGCATTGATAAAAACTTACGCCATCACCATACCCATACTGAGACAACGAGTGAACTTCATGAATTTATCAATCCGAGTGCCCAATTTGCCTGGATTATCCAGCGCATTAAGCAGCTTATAGCTAGTGGAATTAATCCACATGAGATTGCTATCTTAGGCCGTAATCATCGACATCTGTTAGAGCTATTGCCATATCTACACCAAGCTGGCCTTGCCGTGCAGTATGAGCGGCGTAATAATGTGCTTGAAGCCGAACATATTGTGGCGCTCATTACGCTTGCCCGCACTGTTCACGCCCTGTCAGAACAACAATTCCATACGGTTGATGCGCTTATGCCCAAATTACTCAGCTTTAAATTTTGGGGTCTTAAAACGAATGATCTTTGGCAACTATCGCTCACCGCGTATAAAGAGCAGAAGTTTTGGCTTGAACTCATGCTTGATCGCGCTGACCGCTTGCGGGCAATTGCCGAATTTTTGATTGTGGCCAGCCACAGTGCTCATCATGCCTCGCTTGAAACCATGCTTGACATACTAATTGGCAGTAATGAAAGACAGGTTACCGATACTGAGCAAGCAGAAATGAGTATAGCCGCCTCTGATGGGCCTGTAGAGGAGTTTATTTCGCCACTGCGAGCTTATTATTTTACTGCCGAGCGGCTTAATCAGCAGCCAACTGATTATCTGCACTTACTAAGCAACTTGAACATCCTCCGTCGCCACTTACGCCAATACCGGCCCGAGCAAACACTTTTGTTGAAAGATTTTGTCGACTTCATTGAACTGCATGAGAAAGCTAAAATTCCGATTATCGACACAGCCCAGCAGCTTGAAGCAATCGCTGGTATTAACCTTATGACTGCCCATAAAGCCAAAGGGCTCGAGTTTGATACCGTTTTTATAATAGACTGCCAAGAAAATATATGGGGACCAACCGCTCGTAGCCGTTCAAGCAGTGTGCGGTTTCCACATAATCTGACGATTGAACCTGCCGGTCAGACGGCAGATGATTGTTTGCGGCTCTTTTATGTAGCTATGACGAGAGCCCGAAGTCATCTATTCATGAGCTGTTATAAAACCGATGGTGCTGGCAAAGAGAGTGCTCGAGTATCCTTTTTGCATAATATCTTTGAGCCCATTGAGCACTCCGTAAATACTCCCCAGCTTACAACAATTGAACCAGGATGGGCACACCGTCACTTCGAATTCGGGCGCACAGACAAGCTAACTGCCCTGAGGCCGAGGCTCGAAGCATATCGGCTTAGCAGTACGCATCTTAATAATTTTCTTGACGTCACTACAGGTGGCCCGCAGGCTTTCTTATTACAAAATCTGCTTAGATTCCCTCAGGCAATGGATCGAAGCGCAGTCTTTGGCTCAGTTATTCATACAGTGTTACAGCGCGCGCATGTTCACACAGCGCATGCCGGTGAGCGCCGGCCTACTGAAGATATTTTTCAAGACTTTGAATTACAGCTTCAACATGCTCATTTGAGCGATCAAGATTTTACGTATCTATTCGAAAAAGGGAGTGAAGTACTGAGAGGCTTCCTGGCAAAACGCTATAACTCGTTTACACCCCACCAAAAAGCTGAATATTCATTTGCCAACCAAAGTGTGGTGGTAGAAGCGGTACGCTTAACTGGTAATCTTGATCTAATGGAGATCAATGAAGAGACTAAAACGATTACCGTGATTGATTATAAAACTGGTAAACCAATCAAGAGTTGGGCAGGCGGTACTGATTACGAAAAAATTAAGTTACATAAATATCGGCAACAACTCATGATGTACAAACTACTTGTCGAGCACTCTCGAGATTTTGGCGGAAAGTATACGGTCAATCATGGCATTCTGGAATTCGTCGAACCTGATGAAGATGGTGCGATTCAAATTTTAGAAACTACTTTTACCCGCGAAGAGCTGCAGCAATTTTCGCAACTGCTGCAGATAGTATGGGATCATATAATGACGCTCAATCTGCCTGACACCAGTAATTACCCAGCTACTTTTAAGGGTATACTACAATTTGAAGCTGATCTGCTTAGGGGCGTCGTTTGAGGAGTTTTCGGAATGAGAGAGAAATTATGAAGCATCTAAAATCACTGCATTTATTCTCGAGTTTACATAAAGTTATATGTATCATATTTGCGATTCTAGTGCTCGGCGCATCAACCTTTCACTCAAGCCAAGTTGTCGCTGCACCGCCTAATGACTTTCTGAGCTTAGGCCAAGCCTTAAATCGAGGCGAAACGCTTAATTCACTGACCGGCAAATACCGGCTTATTTTACAGCTTGACGGTAATTTGGTGCAATACAACTCATCAAATCAGCCTATCTGGTATACAGGCATTTTGGACGCTACTGCTGATTATCTCATCATGCAACATGATGGTAATCTCGTACTCTACAACTCTAGCAACCAGCCAGTTTGGTATACCGGAGCTATTTTTAGCGCAGCCGAGTTTGTCGTCCAGGATGACGGAAATATGGTTATGTATGCCGCTGGTCATAATTCCCTATGGACGAAATCTCTGACCACCATTCAAAGTGTTGGCAATACCTTATTCAAGGGGCAAATGAAGATTTCAGGCACCGGAGGTTATTATCTCATCATGCAGCAAGACGGCAACCTTGTATTCTATAATACTCAGCATCAACCACTCTGGACCCCTGGCATTCACAATGCAACTGCCGACAGATTGGAATTGCAATCAGATGGCAATCTCGTGTTAAAAAATACTGCAGATAAGCCAGTTTGGTCAGCCCAGACGACTGGAATCAACGTTAGTCACCTTGCTGTTCAAGCTGATGGCAATTTGGTTATTTATAATTACCAGGGCATTCCAATCTGGCACCGATAGTATAGAGATCCGATGTGCATACAATACGTAGGCTTTAAGACGACATTTTGAGGCAACTCTACCGCGCCTCATCCACAATTTCCTCTGCTAAACCGTGTCACCTGATCAAACAGATCAGGATAACACCGCCGGAAAGGCGGCGTTTGACAGAGGAAATTGTGGATGAGGCGCGGTAGAGTTGAAAATATTAAAAAAATATTTTATAATACCAATGCAAGAGACT
>JARIHL010000062.1 GCA_029288315.1 Candidatus Saccharimonadota bacterium | reverse complement strand
AGATGCAGCGTAGTCTCGTGGGCTCGGAGATGTGTATAAGAGACAGCTGTAAAACGAATTCGTTACGCATAGACAGTCTCCTTAGGCTGCCGATATCGATCTGATCGGACCAATTTATATCGGAGTCGAGAACAATGACTGGCACCAAGGCACCAACCGTATGGCGCTTCCCGCCCGAAAAATTATATATCTCGCGATAGGGCGATAACTCGCCAGATAGTTGTGACCCCGGACCCACCCAAGCATGTGGTGTGCTCGACAAATTCAACGTCACTCACGAAACGACCTTTGCAGCATATCAGCAATAAGCTCAAAGTCATCTGAACTTTGAAGAAGATTGCCGAGCATGTCTCGAAGAACGCTTAGGTGCAGCTTGCCATTAGTGCTATTGGACCGTGCCCACATGGTCGACAGTGACTGTACGCACAGCTCGTCATGGAGGCGTTAGGGTCGAAGTCACTGATGGTTGATGAAGAATCTCCCTGGGTTTGTCGTAATTCACAGGCGAATCAGAGCAACAAGAATACTCTCTAGCTCCCTTCCGATTGTTGTATTATGATAATATGTTGACGCAATTTGCAGGACCGGTTTGTCAAACTAGTTTACAGTGTGCTGTATGGACTCTCGGGCCACTTGTGTGGATTTTACCTGTTACCGGAGGAGTCATACTAGCGGTCGGCATTGCCCGTCGCCGTTTTGAAGTTAGCAAAAAATACAACAAACAGGACTTTTCATCTCTTGTATTGATCCTTCTGGGGGGCATCCAATTCATCTTTTGGTTATTCCTTTTGTGGGGCATGTCGAATTACGGGCAGATATAGAGTTCTGTTCGGAAGGTTGGTTGCCCATAGATAGAGCAACAGCTCCAACCGTGTAGGATCGGTTCCCTTCCACAGAACTTGACCTACGGCGGAGCTGTTGCGATACCAGTTTACTACGGGCTTGCTGGCGAGCAGATCGAGGAGCTTGTCGTAACAAAGCAGCCAAAAGCCCATCCGTAATCCTAATTATTGCCTCGACGAGCGAGCATTGCTGCTGAGTTACCTATTGCGGTAAACTGGACTCTGACTACAGCCCAGCTACGTCTTGATCGAACTTTGCCTTATCGAAGCCGACCGCACTATTGCTTTCAGTCAGGTTCACGACATTAACAGGATCAAACGGCGGTGTATTTACTACGCCTAACACTAGGTTTTCCTGTGGCAGCGTGTAGTGGGCTGTTTCAGGAGGTAGCACGGCAACATTGCCAGGCTCAAGCTCAAACGCCTGATCCCTAACTATGGTTTTGCCTAAACCGTTAATAACTATATAGATTTCAGTTTCACCGTTCGTATGATAGTGAGGTTCGGCGACTTTTACGCCTCGCATGTCGGCGATCGCAAACCCCTCATTAGGTCTGTCGCCTACTCCTGACGGATTCGGAATTACATCATAAACAGGCCCACACTGCGTGTCCTTTGCGGTAAGTCCGTCAACAACCGTTTGCCAGTCTTCAATACTACCTACATAGATTTGCCATGCATCTACAACTTCGTGTATGTTTGCTTCCGCCATACCATTACTCCTTCATCTCTTTATCAATTCTCGCATCAAGGCCGTCCATCGTCTTCATAAATTCTTCACTCAAGTCGATACCGTACTTGTGAGCAAGCACCAAGACTGACCATAAACAATCGCTTAACTCATGAGCTAACTTTTCATCTATATCGTCCATGCCTCGTAAACCGTGTTTTGCCATGATTATTTTAGACAGGTCGCCAACATCGCCTACAAAGCCAGCCATAAGCTGCTGCTCATTCCAAATAACACCGCGCCTAGTCTTATTAAGGTCGTCGTATTTATTTCTGATCTCTACAGCTCGTTGGGATATTTCATCAAATGTCATAGCCATATCATAACAGGGTATTACTCAACTTCCACGCCAAGGTCGTAAGAGAGGCACAGGACTTCGAGAAAGACTTCGGCGAGTTCATTGGCTACGCCTTCGACATTATGGACAATTTAGGTACGAAGTGGTGACAAGAAGACAAGACTACCATGCGTGTATATAAACAATGCTTTTCCCTCGCGGAATACAGCTTTCAGCAGACAAAAAAGTTTATACCAGAAATCAGTGTCATTTACAGATACGGTAGTAACAAAAAAAGCCCCGAAGAGGCTGATTTTACTAATCTGGAGGGCCCACTGGGACTCGAACCCAGGACACCCTGCTTAAAAGGCAGGTGCTCTAACCGGCTGAGCTATGGGCCCATAAACATTCAAAACTTTACCATTTTTATTTGGCTACTGTCAATGTTCGCTCCTGTGCTTTCCTTTTGGTGAACGCGTTAAAAGTAGATCTACTACAGCGGCTGTAACGCCAGCTATAATAATGATATTGCTCATCGCTTGCAGCGTATTATAGATGTTCTGACTCCAGGTATCAAAAATGAGTGCACTAGCCAGGGATTCACTGAAAAAAACAAACGCTAGTAACACAAATAGCAGCGACCCCAAGAAACGGCTGAACTTAGTATTATATGTTGGTCCGCCAAACATTAATAAGAGTGCCGGCAATAACGTTAGGCTTATTGCCACAACAGATGAGAGGGGCGGCGAAAGTAGCGTAATGCCTTGCTGTTGAATCAATGGCGTCAGCGAAGATGCCCAGGTGCTACTGAGTAACGACCCGGCGCATAGTGCTAGGCCAAGTACCCCAAAACGGCGTTTGGTTACAAACGCGAGGACAAAAAGTGCCGCAAAAAGCAGAGCAAAAACCACAATGGCATTCATACAGTTATGATAGCATGTACTGCATTACTGAGGTAGATTAAAGGTAACCACGCTACCACGAGTAATTTTGTTCTTCTCTACATACCCTGCTGGTACCTCTATAACATACCAAGCCGGTTGATGAGGCTGAAATATTTTAGGATAACTCTCAGGGGTAACATTTTCAACAATTTCGATAATCCTTTTATTTTCATCCAGCCACATAATATCGAGGCTATACTGCATGTCTTTCATCCAAATACTGGCATCGTTGGCAGTGTTATACACGAATAGCATGCCTTCATTATCTGCCAGAGGCTTAGTATTCGACAGCCCTTTGATTCGTTCGTGGTCAGTATCGGCCACTCGCACCGATAACACTTTATCATCAATCCGAATTACGATACTATTTTTAAAACGCAGTAGCAGGCCAACTGCAACCACTATAACAATGAACACAACACCGATAATGATCCATTTAACAACCCTCGTATCTTGTCTCATGCGTACAAACTATTATGCACCAACACGGTCTTTTTTGTTGCGGCGACGAGCATTCAATTCAATATATTCAATAATTTTTTCAGCAACATTACGCCCAGTTGTCAGCTCGGGTGTTTTTATACTTCCTGATGAATTAACCTCTAGAACCAGTGGCCCCTTGTTGGACCGCATCATATCGACGGCACAAACTGGTAAGCCCATCGCCCTCGCGGCCTTGATGGCGGTTCGCCGCTCTTCATCGGTCAACTTTACCGGCCTACCTACTCCACCCTGATGCGTATTGGCACGAAAATCTTCATCCAGACTCTGCCGTTCTATACTTGCAATCACTTTATTGCCGACAACGAGTGCGCGTATATCCATGCCTGCTGACTCTTTAATGAATTCTTGCACTAAGAAATTAACGCCCTCCACAAAGAAAGCTTGCATCACTGCTTTAGCTGCTTTATTTGTTTCCGCTAAGACCACCCCATTTCCATGCGTGCCTCGTGCCACTTTGATAATCAAAGGAGCGCCCCCTGCTTGTTGAATAAGATCATCAAATGAAGAGGTTTCGTGAGCAAAGAGTGTCTTAGGGATGCCCACGCCCGCGCGTGCTAACAGTTGCATCGATCGTAATTTATCTCGGGAGCGCGTAATAGCTATAGAGCTCGCCGTTGTATAAATACCTTGCATTTCGAATTGACGCACCACCGCGCTTCCGTATCGGGTATAAGACTGCGCAATGCGGGGAATAATAGCATCAAACCCACTAAGATTCTGACCTTCATAGCGCACGACAGGATGGCTTGATTCTATTTCCATGTAGCATTTGGTGTAGCTAATGACGGTCACTTCATGACCACGTTTTTTTGCTTCTTCTTTTAGGCGCTTTGTTGTGTAATTGCCTGCCCCTTTTGATAAAATCGCTATCTTCATATCTCGGTCCTCCTTTTCAATTTGCGAAGCTCACGGCGACGCCGGCGTTCGGCTAGTATATCTGGCCGGCCAGATTGTACATCTACTAAAAACTTCCCACGCAGCACATTACGGCCAATGAGTATTGGGTACGCTTGTTGAGAGCGATCAGCTAAACTAAAGAAGCTACGAATCTTCTTACCCTTGAGTTCTACAACAATTCGAACGACATAGCGCAGTTGAGCAGCACCAATGGAGCTCGCTATCATACGTTTTTCAAAATAATTTACTGTATAGGGCTTACCAGTATAATATGGATTTGTTTTATTGAATAATACAAAGCTCAGCGAGTTACCATCTTCAACAATCTCAGATGCCCAAACAGCTGATGTTTTAGCGCCCGTGTCGATACGTGCCGGAATAGGCTTTTCCTGAATTTCTGGGAAAGTAACTAATTCTGATCGGCCAATAATTTTAAAACTCTGTTTCATGACCATAATGATTATTTAATTATAACAATTAGCCATTCAGGTATCACCTTTTATATGAAGCAACCACTTTGACGTGTTGAGGTATAAGCGGATTCACTTTGCCTTGCGATAAATACTCAAGAATGGTATCGTCGCCCACATACTCTTCAAGGTATTGCCACACTCCAGTGTTACTGTAGGCCTTATCTTTCGGGTATACGCAACCCTCAATGTCGGTAGGCATACCACGCCATATACGGACACACTGAGTATATGCCCTTTTTCTTGCTTTAGTCATCGCCTCGTCTGTTAATTGTCCATCCTCGACACTTTCAAGTGCGATACGTCGCCATTGCAACTCAAAGGTATCACGAAAATCTCGCTCATTGCCGCCGTCCATGCCCATCGCCATCCCAAGCGCGAAAGTATACTGCGTTCCACGTCGCTTATAGGCACCTTCGTATGCCTCTTCGAGTGCAACCGCAAACCCTTCTTCAAATGCGCCGTAACCGGATAGGCCAAGGCCAAGTAATCCGTCATCAAGTTTATCGCCATTAGAACGACGCGCTATATGAACGCCTATTTCATGAATAATTAAGCGTTTCATAGTTGCTAGATCAGCAATCTCGCGGCCAGCACCTACAAAAAGTTTACGTTCACTCTGTCTGGCTTCAACAGCAGTACCATTTGGATTAATCTCACATCGCCACTGTCTATAACCTAATAGAATAATCGCCTTATTAAAGTATTCAACCATCTCTTCAGGTGCAAACTGTTTGTCATCGGGAACGTCTGCAAATATAGTTTCGAAAATAGGATCAAAATGTTCTTTTAATTTTTGCCGATACCAGTTGATTGTTTCTTGCTGGGGTGTAAAATGCTCATGCACGTCTAGACTCTCGGTATCTCCAGAAAGTTCCAAAATCTCACTGCTCATTATTTTTGTGACATCACTAGCACTATTATCAGAGAACAATCTACTCGCTTGAGCTCGCAACTCGTTATTTAAAGCTATAAACTCACTTCGTTCAGGCTCACCAAATAGCTCTCGCCCCATTTCTTTGACTAATGATGCGTATTCTTCACGCTGTGGATCATCGACAGTAAGTACAGATAAGTGCCAAGTGGCTTCCAGATATGCCAACTCTTGCGACCTGCGCGTTAATAAATCCAGCACAGCGTGATCACGCACAGTTAATTCGTGAGCCGATGCCATTGCTTGCGCAAGGACGGTTACTGCGTTGAACTGATCACGCCGTTCAATGCGCTGTACGTTCATTTTAGGGCAGTAATTCAGTGTGGGATTACGCACTTCACCAGCTAAAAAGGCGGTATGTGCAGCTGCACGCTGTCGCTTATCGCCTTCAAAATAAGTATAGGTCTCTAGCGTAGCTACACCGGAATTAACATAACCTTCAATAAAACCAGACCGCTCGGGATGAATCTCAGACGAAGATGGAATAAAGAGTTCAAGCCGTTTCATATAAAAATTTTATATCATAAAAATAGTTTAAAATCAACCACTGAACTCTACACCGCTCGCAAACAACTCGCTGCCTTCCTCCATAAAGATTAGAAGAATGAACGTTTTTTATGACTGCGAAATTCTTCCAGAAGCTCTTTTTGTTTTTTACTTAATTTGGTTGGAATATCGACTTGAATAGTGACAATGTGCGCCCCTCGGCCGCCTCCACGTAAATGTGGTACTCCATGTCCGGAAAGCTTAAAGTCGGTACCGCTTTGTGTTCCAGCTGGAATTTTCATCGTTAATGGGCCATCAACCGTGTCGACATCTACTTCGATACCGAGGGCAGCATCTACCATAGCTACATGCTCTTCAGACAGAATAAGGCTGCCTTCGCGGGTGAATTTTTTGTGCGGTTTAACTCGAATATTAACGTATAAGTCACCTTTATCGCCGCGCGCCATGGCTTCGCCTCGGCCGTTCAACCTAATAGTTGTACCATCATCTACACCTGCTGGTATTTTAAGGGCGATTTTTTGCTGTTCGCGCTCGATGCCTTTACCTTTACAAACAGTACAAACCTTCTCTGGTTCGCTACCAACCCCTTCACAAGTAGGGCAAATACTTGCCTGTTGGATCTGGCCAAACATTGTATTCATAATTCGATTAACTTGCCCGGAGCCCTTACAGGTATGGCAAGCTCTCATAGAGCTCCCCGGTTCAGCTGTTGTGCCTTTACAGTGCGAACATGTATTGCTTAAAAATAAACTCATCTCCTTTTCAACGCCAAACACAGCCTCTTCAAACGTAAGCAATAGGTCAACGCTAATATCTTTGCCTCGCTGTTTTTGCTGCTGCCCCCCACCGCCAAAGAAACTGCTAAAAATATCGCCGAGGCCAAGGTCACCAAAGTCAAAATGTACATTTTGCCCGTGGCCACCAAAACCCTGGAAACCTTCGAAAGGGTTACCAGCAGAGCCATTACCACCAACGCCAGCATGACCAAATTGGTCATAACGTTGCCGCTTTGATGGGTCTTTTAGTACCTCATATGCTTCGTTAATTTCTTTAAACTGAGCCTCATCTCCTCCCTCTTTATCAGGATGATACTTAACCGCTAATTTGCGAAAAGCCTTTTTAATTTCATCCGCCGAGGCGGTTTTTGAGATTCCTAATATGTCGTAATAATCGCGCTTACTCATCAGTATCATATTAGCACTTTGAGTGGGTGAGTGCTAATTTTTTATCTGCCTATACAAAAAGCAGGGCTAACTTTGCTTGTTCTCGATCTCTTTAAGCCCTGAAACTGCAAAGTTTGTACTTCCTTACATTTATATGTTATAGTTCACCCGCTGACAAGGGACCACTTAGAAAGATGGGCAATGGCTAGAAAACCAAGGCCAAAGCTTCAGGCCGCAATGCAGCGACGATCTCACACGATAGCAACACTCGCTCTAGCTACAGGTCTTAAAAAACAGGTAATACACCAGATTCTCTACCCTGCAATACGCACAACGCGAGTTAAGACAAATACTGCTCTTGTCATTGCCAAGGCTTTAGACATGAAAGTTGAGGATGTGTTTGGTAATGACGAGCTAACGCAGCGGGGGCGCACCCCTTTAACCAAAAATGAAACAGGAAAGGGGCGTAGACAAGCATTGAAATGCCCGACCTGTCATATGACTATACCAATCAGACATGGCAAGAACTGTCCTGATTGCTCCCCGTAACCAACTCTCTTCGTCAGCATCGGGCTCCGAGCAATCGGAGCCCGTTCAAATTTTACTGCTCAATCAACGTTTGGTTGGGTACTCATTTGCTTAAAAAGCTTTTTAGCACGTGTGCGAAGCGACGGCGGTGTTGCAGCATTATCAAGTATTTCAGCTAGCAATGCTCCTATATTGCCAACTTTTAGCTCAAACAAGGCCTGGAGTGAAAAAACGCGCACAATACTACTTTTAGTGGTGGGCTGCAGCCAAGCCATAAGATTTTTGATAACTTGCTGTCGTTGCAGTTGGGTAAGCTGCACCCGAGGGAATAGAAGTGCAATATGCCAGCGTACTTCTTGCTGTTCGATACTACTCCATTCGTTTACTAGTTTATGGGCGTATGGCTGCAGCCAGTCGGGATGACGCTTGGTAATTTTTTCAATCGCGTCAGCAGCGCGCATTCGCACCAATTCGTTCTCATTCTCAACCAATTGAGTTAGCTCAGCAAATAATACTGGTTCGTTCACCTGTGCTATCACCGTCTTCACCATGTGGTTCATGCGACGATCACCACCAGAAAGTTGTTGCCGCAAGTTCATAGATGTTATTTCTTTTCGTCTACCACCTCACCTTCAACAGGCTCCTGCTTATCTTGATCATTCTTTTTATCATTCTCTGTATTTTGATCAGTTGATTCTGATTTATCTGCAGCTTCGTAAAGTTTAGCGCCAATTGCCTGAATTTTAGTAAGCAACTCTCCTGCCGCTTTTTCTAATTGCTCGTTATCGTCAGCATCTTCATGCTTTTTAGCCTCTTTGATTGCCTCTTCAACAATCTTCTTATCGTCATCAGAGATCTTATCTTTATTGTCGTGCAACATTTTTTCAGCGCTGTAGATAGCTTGAGCAAGGTTGTTTTTAGCTTCAGCAAGCGCGCGTTTTTTCTTGTCTTCGTCAGCATGGGCTGCAGCTTCTTTTTGAGCTTTTTCAATATCTTCTTTGCTTAGGTTACCACTGTCTTGGATCGTGATGGACTGCTCTTTGCCAGTGCCTTTATCTTTAGCGGTTACATGCAAAATACCATTGGCATCAAGGTTAAAGGTTACTTCGATTTGTGGTACGCCACGTGGAGCAGGTGCAATGCCGGTGAGTTGGAATTTACCCAGGCTTTTATTATCAGCGGCCATTTCGCGTTCACCCTGGAGTACGTGGATTTCGACTTGCGGTTGGTTGTCGGCAGCAGTTGAGAAAATTTCAGATTTGCTCGTCGGAATAGTGGTGTTGCGCTCGATGAGCTTGGTTGTCACGCCGCCCATGGTTTCAATGCCTAAACTAAGAGGCGTCACGTCAAGCAACAATACATCTTTCACATCACCAGACAGCACACCGCCCTGGATGGCTGCTCCAACAGCCACAACCTCATCCGGGTTAACACCTTTCAGTGGTTCTTTACCGAAGATCTTCTTAACTTTTTCAACGACGGCAGGCATACGAGTCATACCACCAACCAAGACGATTTCGTTAATGTCTTCTGGCTTAAGGCCGGCATCTTTGAGTGCTTTGCGACATGGTTCTTCGGTTTTGTCAATAAGCTCACTAACGAGCTCTTCGAGTTTGGCACGAGTAAGTTTAGCTTCGAAGTGCTTTGGCCCATCAGCATCCGCTGTTAAGAATGGTAAGTTGATTTCTGTTTCACTCGTCGTAGAAAGTTCTTTCTTTGCCTTTTCGGCTTCGTCCTTCAGACGCTGCATAGCGGCATTGTCACCCTTGAGGTCAACGCCATGTTCCTTTTTAAATTCTTCCAAAAAGTAATTAACCAGCCGGTTATCAAAGTCTTCCCCGCCAAGGTGCGTGTCACCATTAGTGGATTTTACCTCAAATACACCGTCGCCGAGCTCGAGAATGGAAACATCAAAGGTGCCACCACCAAGGTCAAAGACGACAATTTTTTCTTCTTTATTCTTTTCAAGGCCATATGCCAGTGCAGCAGCAGTCGGCTCGTTAATAATACGTTTGACTTCGAGGCCTGCAATTTTACCAGCATCCTTCGTCGCTTGGCGCTGGGAATCGTCAAAGTAAGCCGGCACAGTAATAACAGCTTCGGTTACTGGCTCTCCCAAAAAAGCTTCAGCATCAGCCTTTAGCTTAGCGAGAATCATACCCGAGACTTCTTCGGGGCTATAGTCCTTATCGCCCATCTTAACTTTTACACCATCACCGCTTTTTATGATTGCATAGGGCATAAGGTCGAGATCTTTTTGTACCTCTTTATCAGAGAATTTACGACCAATCAGCCGCTTGACTCCATAAATTGTATTTTTAGCATTGGTTACGCGTTGACGCTGAGCAACCTGTCCAACTAAACGTTCACCTGTTTTATTGATAGCTACAACGCTCGGTGTCGTTCGGTTACCTTCTGCATTAGCAATAACTTCAGGCTTACCTGCCACCATATACGCTATAGCGCTGTTTGTTGTACCTAAGTCAATTCCGATAATTTTACCCATTGATTCCTCCTGTTAGGGTTATAGTGAAACCATAATTTACTCTCTATTTTAGCACTCGCCTTGTCTGCGTGCCAAAAACTATCTTTAGCATAAAAAATTAGCACTCTACAGTCAAGAGTGCTAGAAAAATTTTAGGCTGGTTGTATAACAAGGCGCTCCTTTGAGAATTTTTGTGATTCAATTAAAGTTCTCCTGCCGCGATTGATCTGAGTGGTTTACCGCCAATGTACATAACATTTTGGTGATCAAAGGTAATTTTATCTAACATGGCACTTAATGCGCTATCGCCTAAAGCAAGCTGGATGGCCCTTCTTTGTGCAAATGGCAATTCTTTAAATGACATCAATTCTCTACTGGCAATTCCATTGGGTTCGCTTTCTTGGCTATCCATTTTTGTTTGCAGCTTGTTTACTTACTCTAACCATACTGTGCCGAATAACTGTGTTACCTAAACGATAGCCAGCCCGTAGTTCTTCTGCAATAACTTCAACATCACCTTCGCCGTCTTCCATCATGACCGCTTCGTGTTCGTTCGGATCAAAGACAGTGCCCGGGGTGGCGGTAATACGAGTAATACTAAGATCTTGCAATGACTTATCAAGGCTTTTCGCAAGACTCACCACACCTTGAGCCCAATTATTATGTTCAAGTTCTGTCGGCAGATGATTGACGGCTCGCTCAATAGTATCAATAACCGGCAACAATTTCATGATGGTTGCCGCTCGTGCGGTATCCATCAGCACTTTGCGTTCATCGTCAACGCGGCGGCGATAGTTAACGAAATCTGCTTGCACACGCTGCAAGTCTGCGGTCAACTCACCAAGCTTTTGTTCAAGTTCAGTCTCTTTTTTAGATTTTTTACCATGCTTATCTACCATGAAACCTCCCTATAATATTGCTTCTAATGTGTGCCCGGTGTGCTGAACAAGCCGCATTACCTGACGATAATTTTGCCTTGTCGGCCCCAAAATACCAATGTAACTATGATCTGAATAAGGCGAACGAAATCTACCAATAATTAAACTACATTCGCTGGCTTTGCCAATAGGATTTTCGCGGCCGATATAGACATTAAGCGGTTCATGCGGAGCTGTTTCGCGGAGCCAGGGCTCAAGGTTATCAAGCAAGCGGGCGACTTCTTGAACGGCATTGCCAACCATAAATTCTGGCTGGGTAAATAATCGGCCAAACCCACTCAAATACAGCTGTTCACCGATGGTTGCTAAACCCACGTTATGAGTCAGTTCTACCAAAGAGTCCACTGCTTGCCGAATTGCCAGGTCAGGACGTCCTGCTTGCGCCACAAGCGTGTCAATCGCTCTCGCACTGCGATCAACTTTGGCCGGATAGCTTTCTTGGCTTTGTGTCATCTGGTTAACATAAAACCGATAGCCACGATCAGTGGGCACTCGGCCCGCAGAAGTATGGGGCTGAGCTATAAACCCCATCTCTTCTAGCCTAACCATCTCTGCACGAATAGTTGCCGAACTCACACCAAAGAGCTTTGCTAACATAAGTGAACCAACCGGGGATGCAACCTCGGCATATTGCTCAACAATAGCAGCTAGAATTTGGGCCTGTCGTTCAGTCATAGTTGTTACTTAGATCATCCAAGCATTGCCCTTATCATAGCTTTGCTAGCACTCAAGCGTCAAGAGTGCTAGATTATAATGATCCTGGCAAACACTAGGCTAAGGCAATGAATGGAATATAACCACCAGCAGGATCGCCATAGGTCGCCGGATCAAATGAGGCTGGCCAACTTGTCAATGTTGAGCGGAAGAATGCTCGCCGTTTAATTGCAAAACCAACCGTGCCATCAGTCACTTCGGGCCTCCCAACTCCATACAAAGTATTAATTCCCACTGTGTACCCATTAATGAGAAGGGATATATAAACAAATCGATCAGACGCTTGGGCAGCAATAGGCGTAGTGAACGCTTTTGAACGCCATCCCATAGCCGTCCATAAGTTGTTGTCACTTGGTGTGGAAGCCACAAAGTTACCACTATCATCGTATACACCAAAACCATTTTCACCACCCGCGCCTAGTGTCCCGGCCGAACCGAGGTAGATTCCTACTGATGTAATGGCTCGGTTGGCTGGTATAAAAATACGCGCGAAAAAGGCCGCGCCAAAGGAGCTTCCTGTCGTAATACTATCCACATCAAGGCTTGCTGCAAATGCGCCAATTCCTGCCAGTGGGTATGCCGTCACAGGATCATTATTCACGGCGTGCGTATGATTACCCAATGAAACCGTAGAAGAAGTACTGCCTGTCGGCAATTGAGCAATCGGTACTTTTGTGCCGCCATCCAATTCCGCCACGCCGTTCGCTGCGCCTTTAGCGGTAGTGCTAATTTTAGCCGCAAGATCAGATTGTAGATCTTGAATTTTTGCCTGGGTAAGCGCACCATCAGCAACTTGCTGGCCGCCAACCGTATTGGCTTTTAATGAACCGTCGCTTGCCAACGACTGTGAAAGGTAATCATTGAGAGTAGTACCCCATGTGCCTTCATCTGCGCCCGGAATTGGTAATCGTGCCATAGTTTAATCTTTAAGCATATGCTTTATACTTACGAGTATAGCATGCTAGCTTCTGAAAGAGTTATTTATTGAGAAATTCACGAGTATCGCGCAGAAGTTTCTTGGCAAGCTCTCGTGTCTGCTCTTGATTAGTTGACTCGAGTTCACCCAAGCGAGCGGCCCGGTCAATAGTGTGTATCGCATCTTCAAGTTTGTCATTTACGACAATGGTGTAAAAATCTTTTTGCAGTACTGCTTCTAGAATTTTGACTGCCGTTTCTGATCGACGCCGCAACTCCTCGCTAGAAACGTTTGTCCGTTTATGGATGCGACGCATCCATTCTTCAAAATCTGGCGGTAATAAAGCAATAGAGATAACATCTGGTTTAAGATGAGCAATATTGATGGATCCAAGTAGGTCAACATCAGTAATGGCAATTTTACCTTGCTCATAGGCCTTTTCAATCTCACGAATGCTGATACCGGATACCTGTTGTCCGAAAATAACCTCGGCTTCAACAAATTGGCCGCTTTTTATATCTTTCAGCATCTCTTCCTCGGTTCGGAAAAAGTATTCTACTCCGCTTTGTTCTAAAATACCGTCGTTATAACGCGGCGGACGCGTTGTATCAGAAATAATAAAATAGTAAGCACCAGTTTTAAGAAGCTCGCGAATAATGGTATTCCGTCCAGTCGAGGTGAGTGCGAGCATAGCTACGAATGGCGTTTGGCGCAACACCTGCTTGGCCGTGCTATTCATCTGATAATTTTTCAGTAACGCTTCAAATTCCGCGCGTCTGTCTAAGTGCGGGGTAATATGCATATGGGCCTAAGACTCCTTGACTTTTATGTCATACTATTAATTTACAGCCATTTTACTACAGTATGGCTGTTTTAAAAAAGAATCCTTTTGCGAAGCTTTATTTAGCCTTACGGCCACCATATACTGATGAGCCATAGGCAAGTGAATCGCCGCCGGCCGTAGCCTTCTGGGTTGATGTGCCTGTGCCATTTAATAGCTTCAATACCGATCCAAGTCCAAACAAGACAAGTGTACCGAGACCGAGATGTTTTAAGAACTCTCGGCGGTCCATTTTTTTATCTAGTAATTCGTTGATTTGCTTGCGCATATTTTTGCTTTCTATTTACTTCCTACTAACTAGCTTATGGCTTTTATGGGGAATAAGTCAATAATAACCTGGCTGTAAAACACCATCGATCGTTTGACGTCGTTTTAGTGGCCGAGTTTGCGCCGGCTGCTGCCGAGCTGGCACCATAACCTCACGTCTCGAAATCGTGTGGCGTGAAGCTACTATATCCATATTCGAACGAACGATTGGCCGAGACGGTTTGACCACCGTCGTTTGGTGTGGAGAAATAGGAGTGGCTGTTATTGCGGGCTCTACAGCAGCAACTCGTAGCTGAGAGTTTTGCCATGATATGGGTTTTATCGGTTCGATAACGGCCGTCTGATCCTTAGATTCATATGCAGTTCGTCGCTGGCTGCGCCCACGATTTTGCCACAAGACTAATCCAATACCTAATTGGTACACGCCAAGCACTGGTGCCGCCACAATCGTTTGATTTGCAATATCGGGCGTAGGCGTAATAATTGCCGCCAATATAAATACACCGAGCACAACGTATTTCTCAGATATAAATAATTGGCGCGGTTTAAGAGGGCCATTTGTAGCGTTTAAAAATAGTAGAATAAGTGGCAATTGAAAGAGTAAAGCCAACCCAAGCATGTATGCGACAACGAAATTAAGATACGAACTTGCCGTGAGCGCTGCTTCAATATATTCACCGCCAAAACCAGTCAAAAACCGTAACGCCGCTGGCAGCGCGACAAAATAACCAAATGTCATACCTGCTATCGCCAAAACATTCGATAGTATGAGCACTAACGGCGTCAAACGCTGCCCTCGTATGCCCATGACCGGTCGTAGGTAGCGATACAATTGGTAGATACCGACTGGGATCGCCAATGCACAGCCAACATACAACGATACTTTAAAAATAAAGTCAAAGCCGCCACCTGGTGTTAGGTATATTAATTTTTGGCCACCAAGCGGTGTGATCAAAAACTGTATTAATTGATCATGCCACGAATAGCCGATCAGCGTCCCGCCCACCAAGACGAGTGCCATAATAAACAGGCGGTTTCTAAACTCGTGCAAGTGCTCGAGAAACGTCTGACGATCTTTTGCGTCAAGTATTGTTTGACTTGGTAGTTGTGTTACGTTTTGACTTGGGGTCATCATCCATCCCTTTACGCAACTCTTTCATTGACGATCCGAGACTACGGGCAAGTTCAGGTAATTTTCGACCACCAAAGATAAGCAATAGAATAACTAAAATAATGACCAATTCAGGAATGCCAAGACCCAGAATATCCGCAAAATTTCTGACCATACTTACTCCCCCTTATTCTTTAAGCTTAACCTGCTTCGTCTTAAATGCGCAAGCCCTAAATAAAGTTGGGAAGTTACCCACCGCCTCAATCCTCAGAAGCTCGACCTTTTCGAGAAAAACGAAACAAGCTGTATATCTTCTGGCGCTGAGAGAGTGGAATACAAGCCAAACTAGACTTTTGTGCCTTAGAGTTATGATGCTTGTGCTATGCTTAAAAAGTAGTCAATTAGAAAGATACCCATGCCATTATTAAACTCGATTTATTACATTGCGCAAGCTTACGGCTGCGGAGCTTACAGTCAAAGTTCCTATAGCCAGTGTGCTCAAGAAAGCCCACCAACTACAAGTAACAATCAGAACCCTCAAAGCACAGGCAATAATCAAAAATTGCAGATTCAAAGCGGTAGTTCTTCAGTTAGCCAAAGCGCTCCAACCGACCAAGCGCAGCTTCAACAAACAGCAACCCCTGAACAGTCCAGAGAATTCTTTGAACCATCACAGACAATAGGCCAACCCTCAACAGTTGATGCAACCTCAAACCCTATCGCTCGTGTTGGATTTGATAGTATTTTGCTACTATCATTCATCAGTGCACTAATCATTGCCATTATTTTATGGCTCCTCAGACGTCGGCGCCGCGGGCGTCCGCAACAATTTAATGATACGACGCACTATCCGCCTTCACAGCCACCAATAACTTAAGGACTTCTTATTTCTTCAGCAACATCGTAAAAGCCTCAGCCGGTATGTCAACTTTGCCAAAACGCTTCATACGAGCTTTGCCGGCTTTTTGTTTGGCCCAGAGTTTTTTCTTGCGTGATACATCACCACCATATAAATGCCCGGTCACATTCTTTTTCAAAGCCTGAACGTCTTCGCGCGCAATAACCTTATTACCTATAGCCGCTTGTAAACTTACGACAAACAGTTGCTTTGGGATGACTTCCTTTAACTTGCCGACCATCTCTCGGCCTAGGCGCATTGCCTCTGAACGGTGTATCATAATACTTAAGCTATCAACTTGTTCACCGGCTACCAGAAAATCAAGCCTCACTAGATCTTCTGCCCGATAGCTCGCTAGTTCATAATTGAAAGAGCCGTAACCACTGGTTAAGCTTTTAAGCTGATCGTAAAAATCTGTCAACATATTAGCCAGTGGCGCCTCAAACGTAACCAGCGCTAGCTGATCATCCACATATTCAATATGTTTTTGCGCTCCGCGTTGCTGTACGATCAGCTGAATAACGCTGCCGACATATTGTTTAGGGCAAGCAATTTCACCACTTATCCACGGTTCACGAATCTCAGCAACTTTATTGACAGGTGGCAAATCTGCCGCATTTTTGATAGTTATTTCTTCGTTATTGACTAACTTGATCTCATAATCTGTCGAGGGATTCGTGACAATAAGCTCAAGATTATGCTCTCGTTCCAAGCGCTCACGCACAATATCCATATGCAATAAACCCAAGAAGCCAACCCGAAAGCCGTGACCAAGCACCTGGCTATTCTCTGGCGTAAATTGCAATGCAGCGTCGTTGAGACTTAATTTTTCAAGCGCGTCCTTCAGTGCAGGGTACGCTTCGTTCGAGCCAGGAAAGATTCCAGCATACACAAATGGCTTGGCTTCTTGATAGCCTGGCAAAGCTTTAGTAGCGGGAGAGTGAGCCAGCGTGACTGTATCGCCAACTCTTGCCTGTGACACTGATTTAAAATTGGTGACAATGTAGCCAATCTGACCGGTGGTAAGCGCGGAATCCGGCCGCATGCCTGGGCTCAAATGCCCAACTTCTAAGGCTACACCTTGAGCCTGAGTGGCCATCATGTGGATGCCAGCGTGTTTCTTCAGCTCGCCATCAACAACTCGTATATATAGTATGACACCACGATAATCATCATAAATAGAATCGAAAATCAACGCTCGCAGCGGTTCCCCTGGCTCGCCTTTTGGCGGCTGCCCGATTTCGATAATTCGCTCAAGCACTTGCTCGACATTGAGCCCAGTTTTTGCCGATACCGGTAAAATCTCTTCGCGTTTGCTGCCGAGTAGCTTAACAATTTCATTGCTCACCCGCTCCACATCAGCTGCCGGCAGATCAATCTTGTTAAGCACAGGAATGATTGTCAGATCGGCCGCCAGTGCTAAATACACATTCGCAAGCGTCTGCGCCTGAATGCCTTGGCTAGCATCCACTACCAAAAGCGCTGTCTCACAGGCATCCAAACTACGTGAAACCTCATAACTAAAATCGACATGACCAGGCGTATCAATCAAGTTCAGCTCATAGTCGTCATATTGCATGCGCACCGGTTGCAACTTTATGGTGATGCCCTTTTCGCGCTCGAGATCCATACGGTCAAGGAGCTGCTCTTTCATATCGCGCTGCTCAACTGTGCCAGTTATTTCGAGTAAACGGTCAGCCAGCGTTGACTTGCCATGATCAATATGGGCTATAATGCAAAAATTTCGAATGTGATTAATCATAATACCTCTGTAGTCTAGCGTAAATCACGCTAGACTACCACCTGTACTTGGCCTCATCTAGATAATTATGAGTTTATATGGTAAATATATTTAGACCCGTCCGATCACTTGCAGGGAGTATAGGTATGGGCTTCAGAAGTAGACTCAAGAAGATAGACAAAGGTCCTGCCTCGCTGGAGTTGTGCTTCCAACTGCAGCTGCCTTACAGGGTCTTGGTAGGCCTTACGCGGGCGCAGCTACAGTAGCGACGAGTATAGTTGTCGCCTATGGAGCCGATGCGGTTAGCGCAAGACGCGCCAGAAAAGCTGCCAATCCGAAGAAGTCCGAGAAGCGTGGACGCAAGCGGCGTGACTGATAGCTACTCCTGTAGTACAAAGAAAGGCACATTCAGGTCATATCTCGGAGCGAGTACTATATAGGCAGCTCATGGTTTGGATGGTGGGTACGCACCCGCCATCCAAACCAGCAATCTTAACTTATTTTGATTTTTTTTGCATAGATTTGACAAGTCCTAGGAATTTTGCTGGCCTAGAAGCACATGCGCTCAGCGTTTGGGTGCAGGGTTGCTACCACTGAGGTGTAGGTATAGGATTAGCGGCAATCCCATTCTTGTAATTCCCCTCGTAGCGGTCGGCTGGGACCCAGCGCTTAGCATTAAGTGACACCCCTAGCCCGAACGAGATCTTTATTTAATTTGTCGTTTTAACTTGCCGGAAGATAAACCGTCGCAGTCGCTCGAGCACTGGCTTCGTTTCTTCTAATTTAAGAATTTTGCTGATTAACAGATACGAACCAAGTCCGACAAAAGCAATTAAGCAGAATTTAGGAATAAGCGCAAAGAAACGCGTGTCAGTGGCATTCAGATCAAACGTTTTCACCATAACATAGGTAATGACAAACATCAGTCCGGTGGCTGAGATCATTTTGAGCACGGCATGCACAAAATCGGCATCGAATATTCCTTTAATACGACTCGACATGATCGAGAACAGAATAACAACCTCTACAAATGAAACAATTGACTGCGCAGCAGCCAGCCCCATTACACCAAAATCTAACTTCATGACAAACCATACTGCCAAGGCAATATTTAAGGCAATTGCCGCAATTGAGATATAAAGCGGCGTTTTTGTATCTTGCTGAGCGTAAAAACTTCGCGCCGCAATATGATAAATAGAACGAAATAAAATCGCGATTGAGAGTAATCCTAAAATATCCGCAATCGTCTGGTCGCCACCAAACTTGATAAAACTCACTAAGTAGCCTCGGCCCAAAAAGGCAATGACAGCCGTAGGCAAAGCCAGCCAGATAATAATACGCAAGATAGTTTGCAATTCTTTTTTAAATAAGTCTGCCCGTCCTTGGGCAATGCGCTCGGTCATTTTGGGAAAGGCGGCTGTAGAAATCGCAACCCCAATCAGTGTAACCGGTACCATATGTAGTGTCGTGGCCGCCTGATAGGCGGTAATGAGGCCTTCGCGCAGACGTGAAGCCAAGTTTATCTCTACCAAATTATTAAAATAATCAATACCTTGATCAAACGATCGAGCAGGCAATAAGCGCAATACTTGGCGAAACCCTAAATTCTTCCAAAAAATCTTGAACTGATAGACAAAATTCATGCCAATCATGCCAATACTACTCACAATTAATTGCAAGATCGAACCCAGCACCACTCCCAAAGCAACACCCATAATGCCACCTTCAAACACTTGCCA
>JARIHL010000059.1 GCA_029288315.1 Candidatus Saccharimonadota bacterium | reverse complement strand
GAGACAGGCCAGTGATTGTGGGTTTCTGTTTCATTCGCGGCGTGTTTAC
The DNA here is from genome assembly GCA_029288315.1 of Candidatus Saccharimonadota bacterium. Taxonomy (GTDB): domain Bacteria; phylum Patescibacteriota; class Saccharimonadia; order Saccharimonadales; family EFPC-124; genus JARIHL01. The sequence continues at coordinate 31,598 of JARIHL010000059.1, read as the reverse complement.
GCCAATTATTCGTGACTATGTGAACCGGTTGGTGGAATCGAGTGTCCGCGCGACTGTTTTGTCAGTTCAAAGTTTGGCGCAACGAGTGCTCTACATCGGTGCCGGGCCATTGATTGGTTGGGTGATGGATATATACTCGCTTCAAACGGCACTCTTGTTTTCAAGCGTCTTTTATGGAGCACTAGGCATGGCTACACTACTGATGATGCGGCGGGCGAAACTGCTCTAAAGGGTGGAAGGGTGTGGTAGTATGTGGTGGGGTTGGTTACTTACGGGTAGCCAACTCCACCATTCAATTTTTGGAAATTTATTAATTTGAGATTTAGTTAAGATTGTTCTATGACACTCAAGGCTCAGCTTGTTACTAAAGTATATGGTAAAAAGTCCAATGTCTTTACGGCACTGAAAGGGGTATCGTTTGAGATACAGGATGGCGAAAGCGTGGCAATTATCGGTAAGTCAGGTTCGGGCAAGTCAACGTTGATGCACGTCCTTGCCGCACTGGACCATGCTGATAGTGGCGTGGTGTCATTGAACGGCCAAGATATATCAAAATTTAGTCCTACCAAACTAGACACCTTACGTAATCAACAGTTTGGTTTTATCTTTCAGCAATTCTTTCTTAATGGCCGCGAGTCAGTGCTTGAGAATGTTATGTTGCCGCTTAAGATTAGCGGCACTCCGGCGCGTGAACGCAAAGAGCGAGCTTTGTACGCCCTCGAGCAGGTTGATTTGAGTGATAAAGCTAAGAATAAAGCTGCTAACCTTTCTGGTGGCCAAAAACAACGAGTTTGTATCGCTCGGGCATTAGTGACAAAACCGTCAATTATTTTTGCCGATGAGCCAACTGGCAATCTGGACAGTGAGAATGGTAAACTGGTCATTAATTTGCTTTTTGACCTCAATAAAGCAAAAGGTATCACACTGATTATTGTGACTCATGATATAGAGCTGGCGCGGCTCTGTTATCGCCGCTTGTACATGAAAGACGGCAAGCTAGCCGAGATTAAGCGATAATGAAAGCGTTTGATATTGTCCGGACGGCCAACCGCAATCTGCTGCGGTCAAAATTGCGCACGAGCTTGACTATCTCGGCTATTTTTATCGGTGCCTTCACCTTAACGTTGACGAACGCCCTTGGTGATGGCGCACAGGACTATTTAAACCGTCAACTTGGTAATGTCAGTGCACCTGGTGTCTTTTATGTCGTGCCCAAACTCAATGACAATCTCTTTGCCAGCAATGCTGAACCAAAAGAATATGACCCGGCAAAAAAAGAAGGTAATTCCTTCCAAACACCCAGCATGACGAATGATGATCTTAATATATTGAAGAAAGTTGAAGGCGTCGAATTGGTACGGCCTTATCGTACGGTTTCAACTGAATATATTCGTAAGGGTGATCAATTGAACAAGCTTTCGCTCAGTGCTATTAACCCTTACACTTCATTGAATCTAGATTTAGCAGCAGGCCGTCTTTTAAAAACTGAGGATAAAAATGCTGTTATTTTGCCTGAGAATTATCTAAAACCACTCGGCTTTGCGAAGCCTGCCGATGCGGTGAATGCATCAATATATTTGGGTTACCGGAGCGCGGTTGGCAAAATCGAAGAATACAAAGCTACAGTAGTTGGGGTCATGAAGAAAAATTTGGTGACCGAAGGTGAATTTCATGTCGATGATTACATGCTCCAAAAAATAGCTCAGCAACAAGGTGGCGGCCGAGCAGCAGATCAATTTGCGGCCGCAATCGTTACATTCAAAGATACGGTGCCCGAAAAAGAGAACGAACAGAAACAACGGCTCGGCAGCGCGGGTTCGTATAGCGTGCTGTCACTGAAAGAACAAGTTGCCACGATTAACAATGTGGTCTCAGCCATTACGACAGGTCTTAGTCTAGTCGGGTTGATTGCGCTCTTTGCGGCAAGCTTTGGAATTATCAACACGCTCCTCATGAGCGTCTATGAACGAACAAAAGAAATTGGTTTAATGAAGGCGCTTGGTATGCATCGTTCCTCGGTGTTCTTATTATTTGCGGTCGAGGCGATGCTTGTTGGTTTTTGGGGATCCATTGTAGCAATTGCGGCTGCTTATGGCACGAGCCAATTTGTTAATGATTGGGCTGCCACCTCATTCCTCAAAGATTTCGAAAGCTTTACGCTGCTTATTATCACTCCTACCAATGTCTTATCTGTCATAGGGCTGATTATGGCGATAGCTTTTCTTGCAGGTACATTGCCGGCTATTAAAGCTTCCAGATTGAACCCGATTGACGCGCTTCGCAGTGAGTAATTGACTCAATATATTAAACATGCTGTAATATAAATTATCATGTAGCTTTTGTGCTTGTTCTTAGAAACACAGCGTGAGCTAGAACTTTAACAATGAGGTTCTATTATTTTCTGGAAGGCAGGTTGACGCATCTGAATCATTTCAAGTGAGTAGAGGTGTATGTGTCGTTGAGGAAGGCGAGGTCAGCATGAAGATTCTTTGGATGAGCCGTCATAAACCACTGGTTTCACAGCTGACAGAATTACGACGATTGTTTGGTGAAGATGTTGTCGTTAAGCAGGATGAGCAATCATTCGATGCAGCTGAGGATATTGTTCGTCAGTACAATGCTAATGGATATGATGAGGTAGTGGTTGTAGCACCTCTTTCGGTACTTGCCTCCTTAGTTCGGCTTGGGCTTCATCCTTTAGTGGCTGAGATGCGCCGAGGGGATGTTTCCAAGGGAGAAGAAAAGGGCCGCTATGAGTTCATCGAGTTCCGCCGCATTGAACGGTTAGAACTGGTAACAAGTATCGTGCAACCAGTAATTAATCCTAATTGAAAGGAGGCGGAAAGATGTACTTCTTTTCGCCAGAGCTGGAGATTTTCCTCGACCTGGCTGTAGCGCGAATGCGCCGCGGTCAGGGAGCGGTTCTGCTTTTGCAGGGGCCACCAGGAGGCGGTAAAACTGCCTTCGCCAAAGCGGTTGCGGAAAAAATTGAGGGCATCTTGCATTACTATGTGGGTGCTCCTGATAAAGAACGAAATCTGCTGTATGAAGTAGATGTTTCCGGAGTACTGCGGCGCCAAAACGCTTGGGTGCTAGGCCCGGCCTGGCAGGCTTTTGCCGAGTCAACCGCTGGGCGACATGCTGTCTTACTGATTGATGAAGTCGACAAGACCAATCAGGGCTTCGATGCTTTCCTCCTCCGTTTATTGGAGGAGTGGACGTTCCGGAGCCCTGACGGAGATGAGGTGAAAGCTAATCCGAGCAAGCTGGTGGTTATTCTTACTTCCAACGGCCGGCGTGAACTGCGGCCGGAAGTATTACGCCGCTGTCAGCGTGTGTATGTACCACTGCCAGATAAGAAGCGGTTGTTTGAGATTGTCCGGCAAATCGCTGGAGGAATAGTACTCCCCGATGGTTTATTATCGGTGTTGTTCCGCATTGCCGATGCGCTGCGGAAAGCTGACTCCGAGTTGGCACCTTCTCCGAAGGAGATCGCACTTTGTGCCTGTGACCTTTTGAGATTGACCGCCATAGGCACCGATGAAATGGTCATCTGGCGCGAAGTTGCCGCTAGTTGGCTGGTTAAGAATGGCGGGCCAAGCGTCATTGACGACGCGCTCCCTCAATACCGATGGGCGAGAGCCCTCCGGACTGAAGCTCAACGATAGGAGTAAGATGCCTCCCAGGAGAGGGCGATCAGGCAGACGCCGTTATACACCTCAACAGGGTTATGGTGGCTCTGTGATCTTGGTCTCTCCGCTGGGCGAGACCAGGATAGTGTATCTTCCACCAAGATATCGTTTTGGTGGTGTATTGCAATCATACGAATCTCATCGGCCAGAGGATACAAAGCGGTTTTATCGTCTGCTATCTGCCGGTTGGCAAGTGATTGCTCATGGAGGGCGGCAACCTTCTGGGCAACATAACCCAGCCAAACAAAAGGCTCCCGAGCAAGTTGCAGTAGTTGCTCCGGCAACCAGTATGGTTTCTGAAGACATACATGGAGGCGATGAAGCTACTCAGGATATTTCAGATTCGCCAAAAGCCGCCGACGACGGTCAAAACCCGAATAATCAAGGGGCAGAGGCTGGTGATGGGAAGGATAGCAAAACTACGCGGCCACGCGGTCAACGCGGTGGCCGAGGCAGGCAGAAGTCTCAGCATGAACCAAAAAAACAGGCCTCTCATCCCAAAGTGGTCAAAGAAGCTCGGCAATCAGGTGGCCAAGGCGTATTCTGCCTACAACCGTTCACCGTCAAATCTTCAACAAGGCACGATGCCGCAAAGTCCGCGGCGCTTCTGGCTGAGCTGGTGGGACAGTCATCTCTCAAGACCATCCAAGGCACGGATATCGATATATTTGACCTCCTGATCGCCTTGGAAATTGGCGATAACCCCTTACCTGCGCTAGAATGTCCGCGCCTGCGACCACGCATGCGCGTGCTCATCACCCCAGACAGCTCTGGTTCAACTCAAAACTGGAGTGGGCTAGCGAGAGCCTGGTCGATAGAACTGTCTAAAGTTCCTGAAGTTGACGTTTTGTATGTCGACAACATGAACGGTCAGTTCGTGGGGCCTGCCCAAGATTTTCTACCTGATAGTGCGGTTGATGAGCTTTTAAGGAAGATTGATTTAGTCGTTTATCTAGGGGATGAGGATGGCAAGAATTTCTGCTGTGACTGCGCCAGCCAAGGAACGATGGTTGTGGCATTGGATTCTTACTGCGCCTACAGAGCGAGCCCCCGGTTATCAATTACTCAAGTAGGTGGTGGCTTTGTCTACTGGGTGGATCAAGTGTCAGTTCATAATACTGACAGCTGGAGTGAGGCGCTACAGCTTGTTATCTGTCAACTCTCTCACTAGAAGAAGGTGATGACATGCCTAGGGGTCCGCCCCGAAGCTAAGCAAGCCTGTAAGGTGGTCCACGCTCTCTAGATGAAGTGACGTGGCGCGGAGCACTTCGGTTTGGCAAACCGTGAGCACAAACAGGCATAGTAGTCAGCGTGGCTTCTTGATATCGACCCTGTTAAAAGATATCAAAAGAGGTTCCAAGCTGACGCCTTCCGGCCGCGCCGGCCGCACAATAATACAGGTAAGTTGTGCGGAATCTGGGTAGTTGGCAGCTACTGCAGTAGGCGGTTGCTGGCGAGAGCACTCGGACGAAACGGACTTCATCTCGTTCTCCGGGTAGTGGAGCTTTGGCTCAAGCGGCGGCTGCTGATGCGCCCCGCCGGCCACCGGAGGTAGTAGATCTGCGCAGCTCTCTCTGCTATCTCTTTTATAACATCCCTCCGCAGAAGCTTTTCAGGGACGCACTTCGGTGCACCAGAGAGACGGCGAATGCGGCGCCGTCTCTTCCCTCATACTCAGGAAGGGCGAAAGTTGAGCGAAACGCTCCTTTTCAAACTCTTTCTGAGACTGACTCCATAGGTGTGTTACCTGTGCTGATGAGCCGTAAAACGGCGAAAGTCATGGAGAGTTAAAAGCTCAAAACTTCTTTTTAACCTGGTGTGACACGCAGCAATGCGAAAACCGCCAGTGGCGGTTTGAGAAGTCTTTGTTTAGCCGAGCGAGGTGAACCCCCTTTAGGGGGTGAACAACGAGCGAGCAGTAGTGTACGTCTCTAAAATGTTTTTTCTTGTATTCAAGAAAAAAATTTTAGGGGCGGATGGTGTGAGAGGACTCCTTCGTAGAAGGTTTTGAGCTTTTAACTCTCCATGTTCTCGTTCCTTGACTCTTGCTATAATATAAGCTCATGGAGAAAACAACCAACTACGTGTTTATAACAGGTGGCGTTCTTTCTGGTTTAGGCAAAGGAATAACTGCCGCTTCAATTGGTGCGACGCTGCGGGCACGTGGCCTCAGCGTTACTATTCAAAAATGTGACCCCTACCTTAATGTTGATGCCGGCTTGCTCAACCCAGCTGAACATGGTGAATGCTTTGTTACCAAAGACGGGGCTGAAACCGATTTAGATCTTGGCCACTATGAGCGCTTTCTCGATATTGAACTAACGCAAGCGAGTTCCACCATGAGTGGGCGGCTACTCAGCCAACTTATCACTGATGAGCGGGCCGGAAAGTTCTCTGGCAAAACTCTCCAGCTGGTTCCACACTTTACGAACGCTATTCAAGACGCGATAATCGCTGCCGGCAACGGGAGCGATGTTCATATTGTAGAAATTGGTGGTACAGTGGGCGATATAGAAGGGATGGCTTTTCTAGAGGCTATTCGAGAACTTGCGGGCCGTGTTGGCCATCATCGTTGCTTATCGGCACATGTTGTGTATGTGCCTTACATTGGCACGAGTAAAGAATTTAAAACAAAGCCAGCCCAAAACGCCGTGCGTGACCTTCGCAGTTGGGGAATTATGCCCGACGTACTATTCGTAAGAACTGAGACACCAATACCCGAGAGCGCCGCTGAAAAGTTGAGTATGTTCGCAGGTTTGCCTCGCAATGCAGTTATGCTATTGCCAAATGCTGAGACAGTTTATGCTGTACCACTTCAATTGCAAGCGGCAGGTATTGACCAATTAATCATTGACCATTTTCAACTAAAAGCTGCGCCAGCCCATATGCAGGCATGGCACGATCTCGTCGCTTCGGCAACAACCGCATATGAACAAACCGTGCATATTGGGCTCATTGCTAAGTACTTAACCAATGAAGACACCTATTTTTCGGTTATTGAAGCCCTTAAAGCGGCCGCTTGGGAGCAGCAGGTGAATGTGCAAATAACCTGGGTTGATGCGCAAAAACTGGAAGAAGAGGGTGTAGATTCGCTGCAGTCGTTCGACGGGCTGTTGGTGCCAGGTGGTTTTGGTATGCGTGGAATTGAGGGTAAAATTGCTGCGGCTCGCTATGCCATGGATCATGCTATGCCGTATCTTGGTATTTGTTTGGGATTGCAAACGGCCGTCATAGCTGGTGTTCGCAAGGCGGGGATTGAACAAGCAACCACATCAGAGGTAGATGTGCATGCTGAGCATCCAGTAATTTATATAATGGAAGGCCAACAGGGCAAGGAATCAACCGGTGGCACCATGCGACTTGGTGATTACGTATGTAGAGTACAGTCGGGTTCACTGGCGGAAAGGATATACGAAGCGACTGAAATTACTGAGCGGCATCGACATCGCTATGAAGTAAATCAAGCATACCGGCAGCAATTTGAGCAAACAGGCTTGCGTGTCAGCGGTGTCTCTCCTGACGGCCGTTTGGTAGAAATGGTTGAGCATGTTGACCACCCCTATTTCATTTCCACGCAGGCTCATCCAGAGTTTCGCTCACGCCCGCACCGGCCGCACCCATTATTCCGAGGTTTGATTAAGGCGGCAATTCTTAACCAAACGCAGGCTCGACCAGCTGGTTTACCTCTGTTATAATAACGTCCTATGGACGCCAAAAAGTTAAGCTCAACGATTGCCAGTAACATCAAAGAATTATTTGATGTCTCAGTTGAAGTGGTAGTAACACGCCCAGAAGAGATATTTGGTGATTACGCTACAAACATTGCCCTGCAATTAGCGGGTCAGCTACAAAAAAGTTCCCATGAAGTAGCCGAAGCAATTGCCAGCGAGTTGCGTAAAGATGATCAAATCAAAGCAGTAACCATTGATGGCCCGGGTTTTATTAATATACAGTTGGCAGATACAGCTCTATGGAACTCGTTAAAGTTGCCAGTAGCAAAGACCCTCCAAAATCAAGAAGTGGTAGTAGAGTTTGGTGATCCAAACCCATTTAAAGCAATGCACTTAGGCCATCTCTACAGCACCATTGTGGGGGATGTACTTGCTAGGTTGCTGGAAAAGATTGGTGCTGATGTCAAACGCGTCAGTTACCACGGTGATGTTGGCCTGCACGTTGCCAAAGCCATGTGGGCATTACTGCAATATGATGGCGCGGATATTACCGAAGTGCTGCAATCCGATACGATGATCGGTACGTTTTATGCAAAAGGCGCTACGGCGTACAAAGAAGATTATGCGGCAAAAGCTGCAATTGAAACACTTAATCGTAAGATTTATGAATTACGGCTGGAAGGACGAATCAACGATGACGATACCGGTGGGCAGCTCGCCCAAGTATATGAAGTTGGTTTCAAGAGTAGTTTTGCTGCCTTTGAAAAGGTGTTTGCCCAGCTAGGTGTCAACTATGTTAAACGATATCTTGAGAGCGAAGGCACCAAAGCAGGCCTAGAGTATGTAAAACAGAATATCGGCACTATATTTGAAGAAAGCGATGGGGCAGTTATATATCGCGGTGAAAAAGTTGGCTTGCATACCCGGGTGTTCATAAACTCTCGCGGCTTACCAACCTATGAAGCGAAAGATCTTGGCTTGGCTGAGCTCAAGAATCATGATTACCCGCAGGCCTCAGAATCTATCATTATTACAGCCACTGAGCAAAGCGAATATTTCAAAGTACTGTTAGCTGCCCTGAAAGAAATTGATCCCGATACCGCTGCCAAAACACGTCATATTTCGCATGGCTTCCTGAGCCTTACTGCTGGCAAAATGAGCTCACGCCAAGGAATTGATGAAAATCAAGTGGCTGCAAATTTGTTGAGCGCAGTTCATGACGCAGTGGCAAAAGCATTCCCACAAGCTACGACAGCAATACAACGATCAGTCTATCTGGCGGCCGTCAAATACACCTTTTTAAAAAGCCGGATTGGCGGTGATATAACCTTTAACGTGGAAGAATCGGTAGCGCTGGAGGGTAATTCTGGCCCATATTTACAATATGCCCATGCAAGGGCGTGCAGTATTCTTCGCAAAACCGGATTGATGAGCGAAGAATCAATACCAGACCTTGAAGCAGCGGAGCGCAGTCTCGCTCGAAAAATCACTGAATATCCAGAAGTGATCGAACGGGCCACCAGTGAACTGATGCCGCATTATGTCTGTACTTATCTTTACGAATTAGCGCAGTGTTTTAATCGTTTCTATGAGCATAACCAAGTTGTTGGCAGCCCTCGCCAAGCAGTACGAATTGTGCTGGTGCAAGCCTATCGCCAAGCGCTTGCTGATGGTTTAGGTGTCTTAGGCATTGAAGCACCTGAACAGTTATAGCGTTCTGCTTTGATTGTTGTGGCTTGTGAAGTAGATAGCCTAATTCGCTATTACTTTTGCAGAGCACACTTCTGTCTTTATATCTCTCCCAGAGATATAAAGACAGCGTTCGGCTGAAATCGGTTTTTGAGACCGATTTCACAGTCTCTGCAAAAGTAATGGCTTAGGCTATCTACTTCGGGCAGCACAAAGTGTTACACTATTGCTATGATAAAATTTCCTAAACGAAAAAACTGGTTCCAAAGTGATCACTTCTTATGGGGATGGTATCCGGTCAGCTGGGAAGGCTGGACAGTACTATCGCTCTACATCGGCTTACTGCTCTATAGTAGTTGGGTATTGCTGCCGCATAATCGGCTCGAATATGTAGAACCAAGTCGTTTTTTGCTGTGGCTAGATCTGCTTGCTATATGTTTTCTAAGCCTTTTGATTATTGTATGGGCCACCGGTGGACGGCCATCAAAAAATAATCAAGAAGATGACGAAAAACATACACAAAACAAATGAGAATGGCGAGTAGAAAACAGTAGTTGCAAATATCGGAAATAGTGGCACCATGGAGTACGGGTGCAGACGATCCATATGAGGAGAAATGATGTCGTTTAAGTACACCCTTACTCGTCGTCAACGAGAGGTATGGGAATTGGTAGAAGAGCAAGGAAAAGATATTGAAGCGGCAGCCAGACAACTTGGCATAGCAAAAAAGACCGCCGAAGGTCATCTGCGCAAGGCGCGCGCTGCATGGGTAGCCTTGTTGAAAAGTTCTTCCATATTCTAGAGCAGCGAGAGTGGGCACCCCGTCTGCACCCACTCTCCTTGAAATTGGGCTTCTTATGCTTGAGGTAATGAAAAAAATAGATATAGTATTGCTTTGGTGCAGACGGCTCCTTATTTAAGGAGACATGATGGTTAGACGTGGCTCTAGTGGTAGGAGCCCTCTGAGCAGGGAGCAGACGCTTGTATTAACCGTTTTTATAAAACATGGCAAAGATTTTAAGCACATGGCTACTGCACTTTCTAAGGTGAGGAAGCAGCCTGTCAGTTCAGGTGCAGCAGACGAAGTGTTTCAAACAGCGCTTGCATTATTAGGCGGCAATCGCAAAGATCCCGTAGAGTTGGTAGCTGCTGCTCAAGAAAAGAAATGGCTGCCAAAAGGCCCAGGGCGCCGTACTTCCAGAAACAAGAGATAACCTGGAAGAGCCGTCTGCACCGGCTCTTTAAAATTATTATATATAGTGTTTGAATAATGAACTCTGATAGCTTATAGTGCGTTTTTGGGTGCAGACAACCCTTTGATTGCAGGGAGCATAATGCATTCTTCAAATAAACTCTCTTATCAAGAAGGCCGAGTATGGGCCAAGATGAATGAAGATAATACGAAAACTGACCAACAAATGGCAGATGAGCTCGGTATGAAAGTCAGTACTTTTCAATCATTCAAAGCGAGGGCTATAAAAAAATGGGCGAATGAACAGCGTGCTAAAGCCATAAGGCAGCGCAGAGGCAGGTAACCGAGAGAGTATGCAATCGTCTGCACCCACTCTCTACTCATTGCACAATTTGGGTTGAAAATCCCGATACTACCAACTACAGTGTTTATCCGGTGCAGACAACGCCTGGGTGACCGGGAGGTATGGCAATGAGTAACAAAACGCTTACAGAGCGTGAACTTAAGGTTTTGCGCAGTTATGGCCAAGGTTTAAGTAAACGGCAAACTGCCAAATCGCTCGGCATAAGTACCCAGGATGTCTTTGATGATGCTCTGAGTATCGTCCGGAAATTAGGAGTTGGAACAAGACTGGCGGACATGCCGAAAGCGGTGGCTGAGGGCAGAAGCCTCGGATTGATTTGATTCACTAAAAAGGGCTGGCGTTGTCTGCACCAACCCTTTTTGTTATTTAGATCACATTACAAGGTGGTATAGTATCAGTCTGGTGCAGACAACGCCTTCACGCGAGAGGTGAATTGTTGTGGATAAAGATATACATCTTACAAAGCGCGAATGGGACGTACTACGTTGCTATGCGAGAGGCCTTGGATCAACCAAGACAGCAAGAGAACTTGGGTTAAGTAAGGGCAGGGTTGAAAGCCTGTGCGGGCAACTCAAGGGTAGATTTGAGGTTCAAACCATGAAAGCGGTGGTAGAGTTAGCCCGGCTTTTGGGCATGGTTTAACACTTTTTCAACAACGAGTAGCGTTGTCTGCACTACTCTTTCACTGGGAACTAGTTGACTAGTATATTATATATTGGTGCAGACAGGCAGCGTCACTGAAGGAATGATCAGCATGGATGAAGTGCGTCTCACGACTCGCGAGACTCAATTTTTGCAATTGACCCATGAAGGCTTAACACAAGAAGAAATAGCCACACAGCTCAGTTTAAGCATAGGCAGAATCCAAGATCTTGCCAGGCAAGTGAGGGCTAAATTGCAGGCTAATACTGCGAAGAAGGCTGCTAAAAAAGCCAAAGAATGTGGATTGATTTAATGTAATTACGAGTGGCGTTGTCTGCACCACTCGTAGCGAATGGGTGCTATACTAAAAAGTAATATGAACGATCTCAAGCGCATCACTCCTGACAAGCTTGTATGGCTTGATTTAGAAATGACTGGGCTTATTCCCACACGCGATAAAATCATCGAAGTAGCCATTATTATTACCGATTGGAATTTTAAAGAATTAGCCACTTTTGATAGCGGCGTCGGTAACGACCCAGACGCCATCCGTGACATGCTGGATGCCGACCCGTGGTTTACCCAGTACCCCGACAACAAGCGAAAATTTATTGAACTCGCGGCCAGTAGCCCGCAACTTGAACAAGTAGAAGATAGACTCCTCGCGCTCTTGGATGAGTATTTTCCGCATGGTCCAGCTTTGCTGGCTGGTAACTCTATTCACACCGATCGCCAGTTTATTCGCACGTATTGGCCGCGATTTGAAGAGCGGTTGCATTATCGTATGCTTGATGTCAGCGCGTGGAAGGTTGTCATGATTGGTAAATACGGTATTGAATTTAAAAAGCAAGAAACGCATCGCGCACTTGATGATATTCGCGAGTCAATTGCCGAGCTTCAGTTTTACTTGAAAGATATTAGTAAATAAGTCATAATTTTTGCAAGGGTGCAGACAATCTAAACCTCGGGAGGACAAATGGCCAGAGGGCCACAGCGGCAGCCACTACCTCGGAGTACTCTTACTCCTGGGGAAGTGCGGATTTTGCGATCACTGGCTCAGCACAACGCAGTTATCGCCAAAGTGGTTGAAGAATTGAAGCTTACGGTTCGTTCGGTGAACAACCGCTCAGCTCTGATTCGTCAAAAGCTTGGAACCACTACCACCAAAGGTGCCATAACCAAAGCACGAACCATGGGACTCATAGAATAGAACCCGAGGGCTCTCATGCAAAAGAGAAAGAGGGGTGACTCAGCCACCCTCACGCCCCGCGAAATGGAAGTTCTGATAGCGGCACGTTCTGGCAAAACCGAAGGAGGGACAGCGCGCTGGTTGGGTATCACGGTAGGTACCGTCAGAAAAACCAGAAAACGCGCTCGAGCGAAGCTTAATGCATCTACTATTGCAGAAGCAGTCGAACGCGCTGAAGAAAGAGGCTGGTTTAATTAAGAGAGCCATGTGTTGTCTGCACCCGCTCTCTTAAATCACGCTGACTTGAAATTTAGAAATACATATCTCATACTGCTCGAACGGTGCAGACGACCAATGGAAAAGAGGTTAGCATGGCTTATACGAAAAAAGAGCCCAAGCCTGGAGATCCATTCACACCACAGGAAGAAAGAATTGAAGCTCTTCATAACAAAGATATGGTCAGACCACAATAGCAAATGAGCTTGGGATTAAAAAAACCACTGTTCAAAACCACTGGAAGAAAATTAAAATCAAGCGTGGTTATAGAAAGTAAAGATGGCTAAGTTTTTGTAAACCTGGAGAGTCCGGTGTCGTCTGCACGACTCTCTAAAGCTTTTGCCTGGAAAGATTTGTTGTTTACATGAAAGAGTTTATAATATTTATTTAAGCGCAGACAGTCCGCTGTCTGCGCCTGCTTTCTAAGTTTGCTACATTATAACTATGACTCATAAAGCACTGGAATCCTTTATTCTCACTCTGCCAGATGCGCGGCTAGATTATCCTTTTGGCAAAGATGTAGCAGTTTATAAAGTAGGCGATAAGATGTTCGCTTTGATCGCTGAAGGTTCCAAGCCGGTACGTCTTAGTTTAAAGTGCGATCCTACCCTGGCCCAGACATTACGTGAGCGCTATGAAACGGTATTGCCAGGTTACCATCTTAATAAAAAGCACTGGAATACTATTATTTGCAGCGGGCAATTGAGTGAAGATGAAATTCATGACCTCATTGTGCACTCATATCATTTAGTGGCAGGTTGAAGTTACTTCTCGCCAATCTAACTTGTTGCTCGAAAGGCTCGACGTTCCCCGGAGGAACGCAGCGAGCGGAGTGTCCTTTCCACCAATGAGATAGCTTGTAAGGGATAGCTACGGCAAATTAACTTTTTCAAGTTGTGTAGTAATAGTTTTAAGATTGCTAATAAATGTGTCCATCACGGCTATAAATTCTTTACCGCCAATATCTTTCCTGACCTTCTGAGCGCTCGTAAGCATTTCGCCAATTTTTTGCCGCATAATATTTTGATAGGTGATGTCAAACTTATTAAGTAATTCAGCGTCAGTCAGTTTTTTAGCCAAAGTGGAATCAACTGCCTGCTTTTTACTGTCTTCAGAGAGTTGCTTGTCGCCAAACTTTTTTTGCAGTTGCTGCATCATGGCATTACTATCAGTACTGAGGAGGAGAGTGAAATCACTATTTATTTTAGCGAGCTCCCGGTTACGAATACGCTTTTGGGATTCGTCGGCAGTTTTATGCAAGGATTGCGTTTTGGCGATGAGGGTGGTAAATTCACCCTTTGAACCGCCGCTCAGTACAGTTGAGAGTATTATAAAAACACTAATAAGTATGGCGCCGATTAACCCAATGACTAAAAAAATCCGCTTGCGATCAACCGGATTCGCATAAGGGTCAGGTGTGGTATCTGTATTTTTAAAAAAGCCCATAACTTACCATAATTTAAACACAAAATGAGTTTATGTGCAGCAACGATAGAGTTAGTGCCGAGCCCCTCAGAGCTCAGCTCTGAGGGGCTCGGGGTTAGGAGGTTGTGCTATCCACGCTTAGGCCTACGCCCCTTCTTTTTCCCTCCCGAGCCTCGGTATCCTGTTCTGCCAGTGGCATTCTTGCCACTACGCCCTGGGCTTTGAGCTTGACGCGGGGGGATGGAGGGGCCCTTCTTTTTGGGCTGCTCCCCAGCACTTTCGTCATTTGATGATTCGGCCATTGGTTCCTCCCTCAAGATAACCTACGGGGTAATGTATATACACACTGTGTACATATACCGCAAAATTATAGCTTGCAGTGACAGCTTATTCAAATCAGACAGCGATAACTGTAGTGTACAATGTTGCTAGAGAAGATTAGATGGAAGCAAAAGAAGAGATACGGGCTAGGCTAAATATCGAGGACGTTATTGGACAGTACGTTCAACTTAAGCGTGCTGGCCGAAATTTTAAGGGGCTTTCCCCATTTAGTAACGAAAAAACGCCAAGCTTTATGGTGAGCCCCGACAAGCATATTTGGCATGATTTTTCTTCAAACAAAGGCGGCGATGTATTTAGTTTTATTATGGAGGTTGAAGGGGTTGATTTTCGCAGTGCCCTGGAATTACTGGCTCGCAAGGCCGGAGTTGACCTGACACAATATGAGAATAAAAAAGTTGATCAAAATGAGCTACGAAAAAAAGAGCGGATATACCAAGTGCTTGAACTGGCAACCAAGTTTTATCAACAAAATCTCGTCAAAAGCAAAGAAGCTGTAAACTATGTGTTTGCGAGGCGCAAATTGAGCAAAGAGGTGGTATTAAAGTTTAAGATCGGCTATGCGCCTAATCCCAGCGGTGTAGCAGGGTCTATAATTAAGCGTGGTTACGACCTGCATGACGTTCTTGGTTCGGGCCTATTATCAAGAGATAAGCGAGGGCAATGGGAGATATTTAAGGGCCGCATGATGTTACCGCTTGCCGATCCACATGGCAGGACGATTGGTTTCGTTGGTCGTATTATCGAAGACGCCCCTAATGCGCCAAAATACGTCAACTCACCGCAAACATGGGTTTACGATAAAAGCCGGCATGTATTTGGACTGCATTTGGCCAAAGAGTCAATTCGTAGACTGGGTTATGTTGTGATCGTAGAAGGCAATCTCGATGTAGTAGCTAGTCATCAGGTTGAAGTGGCGCAGGTTGTAGCCACTGCTGGCACTGCTATGACCGAATACCACTTGCGGGCTCTGAGCCGTCTGACAAGTGACATCCGACTGGCCTTTGACCGCGACCCGGCAGGTGTGACAGCAACCGAACGAGCAATTGTTATTGCGAGCAATCTTGGTGTACAGCTGCGCGTCGTGTCAATGCCAACGGGCTTTAAAGACCCCGATGAGCTGATTCAGGCTGATCCACCTCAATGGTTAGCAATCATTGAGCAGCCACAAGATGCCATGGAATGGCTGCTCGACGAATATGCCAGGCGATTTGATCTCACAACTGCCGAAGGCAAACGCCGTACTACCTCGGCAGTTTTAGAGATAATCGGCAAGTTAGTTGATCCGGTTGAGCAAGAACATTATCTGGGCTTGTTGGCGAAACGTACTAACACATCTTTAACGGCCATTAAAGCTAAGCTCTTTAAGACCACTGAACCATCTCAGGTGAAACAATTTAAGCAATCAAAGGCTACCAAAGCAGGTACTATTAATACGCATAGTAAATATCAAGATCACCTCTTAGGGTTGGCTCTTGTCTATCCGCAACTACGAGATACATTGCTGAAACTGCAAACTACTGACTTTATTGGTAGTTTACGACAAGCACTCTTTCACCTTATTAAAAAACTTGAGGATCGTCCTTTTAATGATGATCTGTTAGAAAGGTTGCAATCAGATGAATTTCGTGTCAAAATCAATGAGTTACAGCTGATAGTCGAAGAAAAGTACGACCAGCTCGATGATACGTTGTATTATGTGGCGTCTGAACTCTCAAAACGTGTGTTAATAGATACGAAAATAAAACAAAAGGATGCTTTGGCGAAAGAATTGGCTGATGCTGGTTCTGAAACAGAGCGCAACGCCAAAAACGAAGCTTATAAAAAAATTGTTCAAGAAATAGAAGACCTTAAACACTAAAGAGGAGCTCGTTAGTGGTAGCCAAGAAACAACAACCAGTTACAAGCGATGATCAAAAAGATCCGATTGTTGATAATGCTGATCTTAATGACCAAACAGCTGATGATACAGAAGGTCCGGTTTCAGTAACCAGCGAGGATGACCTGTTGGTTGCAGATGATGAACCCGTTCCAGATGACCTTGAGGAATGGCAAGAAGAGGAAGAGATTAGTGACCGTTCATATCTCGACGATATTTCTGACGACTCGGTACGTCTTTATTTGCGTGAGATCGGTAAAATCCCACTGCTCAGTCCAGAGGAAGAGCTTGCTTTAGCTCAGAGAGTAAAAGCTGGTGAAAAAACGGCTAAAGATAAAATGGCAGAGGCAAATATGCGTTTGGTGGTGTCAATCGCCAAACGCTATAGCGGCCGAGGCTTAGATTTTTTAGACTTAATTCAAGAAGGCAATACCGGTCTGCTACGAGCTGTTGAGAAATTTGACCCAGATAAAGGGTTTAAGTTTTCAACCTATGCCACTTGGTGGATTCGCCAAGCAATTACACGGGCAATCGCAGACCAAGCGCGCACTATTCGTATCCCAGTGCATATGGTTGAGACGATCAACAAATTACTCCGTACTCAGCGCCGCCTCACCCAAGAACTCAACCGCGAGCCAACCAACGAAGAAATCGCTGTGGCCATGGAAATGGACGTTGACAAGGTTGAGTACGTCATGAAGATCAAACAAGACATTACGTCGCTGGACGCGAACGTCCGTGATGACGATGACGACTCTGTGCTCGGTGATTTTATTGAAGATGAAGACGCGGCTAGCCCAGAAGAAGCAGCCACCACGCAATTGCTCAAAGAGCAAGTAAAGGACATGTTGAGCGTCCTGACTGACCGCGAACAAAAGATTTTAAAAATGCGCTTTGGCTTAGAAGATGGTAAAAGTCACACCCTAGAAGAAGTGGGGCAAGAGTTTAGCGTTACTCGCGAGCGCATCCGCCAGATTGAAGCCAAAGCATTGAGTAAATTGCGTAAACACAAAGACGCGAAAAAACTTTATGAATATCTACAGTAAAGCATATGATGTAGTAACATTAAATTTATAGATATTATAAAAGCTGTTATAGTTAACTTATCCTGTTGATCAACAGAGAGGCAAAAGCAGATGCGACGCATTCTGCGTGTATTTTTGGTGGGCGCACTGGCCGCGGTGCTGGCCGCCTGTGGTAGTAGTGGTGGATTATCTTCGGGAACGGCCGAGACAGTAGCGACTGAACCGGCTGTATCGTCTATCCAAGTCACTATCAATACTACTCATCATCAGTGTCAGGCCGACCTATCAACCAAGCCTGGGACGTGCTATTTGCCGTTTTACACAGAGGCCACCTATAACGGGCCGAGTATGCCGATTAACTCGGCACCAGGCAGCAAGTGCACCCCGGAAGACGAAAGCCAATGCTGGGGCCAACCCGGTACAAAGCTAGAAGCGGTCTGTGTGACGTATGGCGATTTAGTGCGTGATTCGCGTGGAGTTTCTGACGAAGTTTGGGTAGGAGTTGTTATCCCCGACGCAGAGATTTTGATTGATGAAACCAAACTTGCTTCTACTAAAAGAGAGGAGCGAGTGGGGTTCGCACCGGTTATTTGGTTGCGGCAAATAGAAGCTCGACCCACACTTCGTGAATTAGGACGTTGTGAAAACATGCTCCTCACAGCTGGTTAACAGGCGGGTCGCAGCCCAGACCACGGATGTTCGTGGATCTGGGCTGGCGGCCTGTTGCTTGCTATCGAGATTCTATATACTATGTGAACTGACATGATTAAGATTATTGGACTGGCCGGCACATTTGCAAGCGGCAAAGATACCCTGGCTCATTATTTGGTTGAAAATTATAACTATCTGCATATTTCTACTGGTGATATGATACGCCAAGAAGCGCTCAAACTACGCAGATCGATTGAGCGGCCAGTTTTGAAAGAGGTAGGCAATGAGCTCCGCCGCACTCGAGGTGCAGGCGTATTAGTGGAGATTGCTATCGAAAATTTTAACAAGTATATTGAAGCAGGCGAGACTTACCGTGGCGTCGTGATAAGCGGCCTGCGCACTATTGGCGAAGTAAAACAACTGAAAGTGGCAGGCGGAGTGCTGTTATTTACTGATGCGCCGATTGAAGTGCGCTATCAAAGAATGATTAGCCGCCAACGTGATGCTGAGACCAAATTGACCTTTGAAGCCTTTCAAGCCGAAGAAGAAAAAGAACTACAGAGTAAAGGGAATAACGAAGTCGCGCAGAGTATTATGAGCATGAGAGAGCTGGCTGATGTAATTATTATCAACGATGCTGACCTTGATCGGTTTCTGGCTAAGGCGCGGCAGGCAATTAGTAGCTGAAATCTGCCCCCTAACATCGTGGGAAAGGAGTGTTTGAGGGCCGCAGGCCTGAAGTAGGCAAGCAGGGTAAGTGGGGGTATACTTGCTGATATGGCACGTAATTCAAGGGTGATACTCGAGCAGAACTTAGCTATCTATAAACAAGAGGTCGATGCTATAGCCGATACTTACACGGCAGAATTGCTCAGTGACTATGGACAGCATTACACGGCTTATTCACGAGCTGCTGCTGAGATTTTCTGTACTATATTGCAAAGAGGTGGCAAGCGGCTGCGTGGTGCGCTCGTTATGAATACGTATGAAATGCTTGGTGGCGGCAATCGTCAACTTGCTTTGCGCGCAGCATTGGCTATCGAGATTATCCACACTTATTTACTTATCATAGATGATATATGCGACCGTTCATTAATGCGACGTGGCGGGCCAACTGCCCATGTGATGCTGACTGAGCGGCACCGGCAGCTGCGTTTAAAGGGTGATAGCGAACATTTTGGCTTAAGTCAGGCTATTAATGTGGCCATTCTTGGCGCACACCTTGCACAGCGAGAGCTTACTCAGTTGCCAACCACAGATAGCTCGAAACTAGAGGTACTGCACGATCTTAATAGTGCCTTAATAACGACCATTCATGGTCAAATTAATGACCTCTATAATCAGTCAGTTCAGGAAGTTAATGAGTCAGAAGTAAAACAGACACTTGCGTGGAAAACTACTGATTATTCATTTAAAAATCCTTTGCAAATGGGTGCGATTCTGGCTCAAGCAGGGCCAGAATCGGGCGGTTTGCTTGATGAATATGCCGGCCATGCAGGTTTGGCTTTCCAAATCTCAGATGATATTCTGGGTACTTTTGGTAGTTCATTCGAAAGCGGCAAGTCTGCCCATGATGATATGAAGGAAGGGAAAATAACCATTCTAGTATCGAGAGCTTTAGAGCGAGCAGATTCACAGCAGAGACAAGCATTGCTGAAGGCGCTTGGTAATCAACAACTTACACCGGCTGATCTAGAAAAGTGCCGGCAAATCATTGAAGCTACAGGTGCTCTGGACTACGCCCGTAGGGTCGTGCATAAACATGCAGCAGAGGCTGTGCAAGTACTGGATAGCGCGCCTGACTCGTGGTCGCCAGGCGGTGTGATGTTTATGCGTGAGTTAGCGCGTTTTATAACTGAGCGCGTAGCATAAGTTTGGCGGGTGGAAAATTAAGATAAACACTGGGGTGGCACGCGGCGGGGCAGCACCCAAAAAATTTTTTCTGTAATCAGAAAACAATTTTTTGGGTGCGGACCGCGTGACAGGACCCCTTCTATATAAATTTTCCACCCGCCGAACTTATGCTACTTGCCAAGCCGCCGTTCGCGCGCTATAAACTCATTAATGATATCTTTCAACTGCCGGGCACTTAAGTCAGGCCAGAGTACTTCAGGAAATGAAAATTGTGTCTCGCTATTTAAAAAACTTAAAAAACTAGCACTATTATGCGGATCTTTCCAGGCACCGGTACGAAGAATTAAGTCAACATCGGGCAAATGGCCTGTCCATGCATAACTGCGAAGTAATTCATCTGCTTCGTTGACATCATCCGGTGCAAGAGGGTTATCGGCCAGCAGGGCCAGTGTGGCAGCACCTCGCTCTCGGCGGCCATCGTAACCAACTAAAATCGTCAGGAGACGTTCGGTATAATCTTTGGTTGCCTCAATAGCCCCTTGTGCAGCCTGGATGGTAGCTGGCTTTAGTAGTTCGCGCCATTCGCCAATCACCTCTATATGTATCTTGTTTTCATGAATAAGAGGGTGTGTGGCGAGCTCAAGGAACTTTTTTTCGTACATACGCTCCAGGGTATCCACGGCATTTTTAGTGCGGTCGGTAAGATTGGCATAAGAGCTTGCCCAGATTGTTACATAACCAATATGCGCTTGAAAAGCGGCTTCAATAATCTCTAAGGTTTTGTCGGTACCTTTTTCGTATAATTTTGATGCCTGAATGGCGTGTTGGCGAGCCCAACGTCGATTTCCGTCGGGGATAATGGCAAGATGGTGAAGCAGTGAAGTATTCATAGTTTGTTGGCTATAGATATCTACTCTAAGATTGTACCGGTAAGTTGTCAAATTGCGAATTCTGAAGTTGGCGCGGAACCTAACAGTATAAATTCTTTATAAAAAATTTTGTGCTTCAGATAATCATTGGTTCATAATACTCATGCTTGCGTTTTGTTCAAAAGAAGCTACTATTGGTTGCACGATGTCAGCTGAGAGAAGTAATACATATTTTGAAGTTAGCCCTCCACAAGAAGAAGTCCCCGATCAGGACCTCGTCCGGCTTTATTTAAATGAAGCTATTAAATTCCGGCTGTTAGAGGCCGAAGAGGAAGTGGAGCTAGCGCAGGCTATCGAAGCCGGCTTAATGGCCAGCTATAAATTGCGAGAAGATTATGCCCGCCTAGAGGCTGGTGAGCCGCCTTTTTCAAGTGATGATGACCGCGAATTATTGTTGATTGCCGAAGAAGAAGGTAGCCGAGCTAAAGAAGCCATGATCAATTGTAATCTACGCCTTGTTGTGTCAATTGCTAAAAAATATCAAAACCGAGGGCTTGCGTTTCTTGATCTCATTCAATTTGGAAACATGGGGCTCATGCATGCGGTTGAAAAATTTGACTACAAGAAAGGTTTTAAATTCTCGACCTATGCCGATAGCTGGATTCGTCAAAAAATCTTAAGTGGCCTTGCCAATGACTCGCGTACGATTCGGATAGCGCTTCATACGAGTGATCAAATAAATAAGCTCAATCGCATCAAGAGAGAGTTGACGGTGGAATTAAACAGAGATCCTACTCTTGAAGAATTAGCCGACGCGATGGGCAAGAGTGTAGAAGTTATTCAGGAGCTGCAAACAATGGATCGTCTTCCGGTATCAATCAATACAGAGCTACCAGAGGGAAAGCATGGCGGCACAAGTGAGCTTGGAGATCTCATTACTGATGATGCATTAACTGAACCGGCAGATGATGCGATGATGACTTTGATGCGAGAAGATCTCATCAAGGCCATTGAAAGGCATACGACAAGTAGTCGTAATCGTGATATGGTACTGGTATTCTTTGGTTTATCCGAGGGGGGATTGCAAAAAGTAACCTACAAGGCAGTGGCAAAAAAATTCGGCATGAGCCACGAAAATGCCAGAAAAATCATTGCCAGGACAGTTCAACGCATCGGACAGTATGAAGCGCATTTGCAGGAATACTTACAAGATTGATCCGCCAATCTGCGATCCCTGGTAATATACATAGTGCGTAACCTATACTATAGAGCATGAGTAAGCGCCTTATTATTATTGATGGCAAATCCGTGTTTTACCGCGGGTATTATGCCATGCCTAATTTGAGTACGAAAGACGGTACGCCAACAGGTGGTGTGTATGGCTTTGCTACTATGGCGCTCGAGGTAGTCAAAAAGCTCAAACCAGATTATGTATGCGTAGCATGGGATAAGAGTAAAACAAATATTCGTTCACGATTAGCCATTTACCCCCATTATAAAGCAAATCGCAAAGCTCCACCGCCAGACTTCTACGAGCAAATTCCCATTTTACGCGACCTGCTTAAGGCGCTTGATTGGCCTTTGTATGAAATTGATGATTATGAGGCTGATGATATTATGGGAGCTTTTGCTAAACAAGCTGGTGAGCAAGGGATTGAGAGCTACTTAATTACCAGCGATCTCGATGTTTTGCAATTAATAAATCATCACACACATATTTATACTTTAAAAAAAGGGCTGAGCTCGATTGAGCTTTTTAACGAAGCTTATTTTATTGAAAAATATGGTGTTGATGCTCACCAATGGGTTGACGTTAAGGCGCTGAAAGGCGATTCGTCAGATAACGTGCCCGGTGTAGCGGGCATTGGCGAAAAAACCGCACTAGAACTTATCAAGCAATATAGCACGCTTGACGGCGTCTATCAGCATCTTGAAGAGCTTAAGCCAGCGCTGCGCGCCAAACTTGAAAAAGATAAAGACATGGCGTACCTCAGTAAAAAACTGGTGACACTCATGGTAGATGCACCCATCAAACTTGATCTTACAAAAGCCAAATTGCGTAACAGTACGACACCAGAGTTTGCTGCTCTCCTGCGTAAATTAGAGTTTAAAGTATTATTACGGCAAGTTGAGGCAACCATGTCAAGGCAAGAGATCGCTCGGGCAGAAGCACCGACCAATGAGCTTGAGCTCGCAACAGCAGTAGACTTTATGGCTATGGACTATGCTAATGCCGAGCCGCGTGTCTTGGCGATGAACCCGGAAGCTACTGAACTTTGGGTGAGCCGCGACAAAACAGCATACTCAATTATTCCGCTTTTGACCCCCGACACTTTTGACCCACAGCTGTTACGTGTTCTGGGTAGTGGGCCAATTGTTGGCCATGATCTCAAAAGTGTTCTCCGGGCCCTCCTTGCGCATCACCTTGAATGGTATGGAGTAATCAAACATGATACGCGCATCGGCGCCTTTCTCCTCGACAGCCTGCAGCGTTCACGCGAACTCAGTGACCTACTGGAACAAACTATCGATATAAGTGATGGCGGCCAGGTGATCGCGGCAATCTGGCAAGCATATGAAAGCCAGCAAGCTCAATTTAATGAACTGCCAAAGCTCGCCAGGCTTGCTCGAGAAATCGAGTTCCCCATGATTCAGTTGTTGGCGGCTATGGAGCATCGTGGTATTCTGCTCGATAGCGCTTCACTCAATAAGATGAGTCAGAATTTTGAAGTTCGTATCCGCGAATTTGAACAAAAAATTTATGAACTAGCCGGTCAGGAATTTAATATTAGTTCACCCAGCCAGCTTGGCAATATTTTATTCAACACGCTTGGTCTGCCAACGTCTGGCGTCAAAAAAGGTAAAACGGGATATTCAACTGGTGCGGCTGAACTAGATAAGTTGCGTGGGCTACATCCAATAGTTGACCTTGTAACCGTTTACCGCGAATACACCAAATTGAAAAGCACGTATATTGATGCGCTTCCAAAACTGGTTGATAGTGAGGGCAAACTCCATACTACTTTTGCGCTTGATGTGGCAGCCACAGGACGTTTAAGTTCGCATGACCCTAATCTGCAGAATATCCCAATCCGTACTGACATTGGCCAAGCCATCCGTCATACTTTCGTGCCACATGAGGGAAATGTGTTTGTAAGCGCCGACTACAGCCAATTCGAGCTACGCCTGGCTGCTGTGATGGCGAATGATGAAAAGATGATCGAAGATTTCAACCAAAATATCGACATTCATGCAGCAACGGCCGCTGAAGTGTATGGTGTGCCAATTGAAAAAGTAGATAAAAACATGCGCCGCAATGCCAAAGTGGTGAACTTCGGCATTTTATATGGGATGAGCCCGCATGGACTCAGCGTCGCGACTGGTATGAGCCGTGACGAAGCCAAAACTTTCATTGATAAATATTTTGAGCTCCGCCAGCCAATTCGCCAGTACATGGACGAAACTGTCAAACAAGGTTTGCAAGAAGGTTACGTCCAGACATTATTTGGCCGCCGTCGCCCGGCGCCAGATCTCAAATCGAGCAATTTTATGGTACGTGAAGCCGCCAAACGCGCCGCTATTAACATGCCTATCCAAGGCACCGAAGCTGATCTAATGAAAATGGCTATGCTTGAGGTAGAGAAAAAACTGGCAGGCTTCGGACAGCAACTTCTCCAGATTCATGACAGCATTTTAGTGGAATGTCCTGAGAAAAATGCCCAAAAGGTTAGTCAAATTCTTAAAGATAGCATGGAACACATTTACGCTTTGCCGGTGCAGCTCAGTGTGGAAGTCAAAGTTGGCAAAAGTTGGGGTGAGTTATAGTTTGACCGTGTTTTTGTAGATGATGCGAGATTCAGGTAAGTTGAGACCAGCCCCAGTACGAGCATTCTGCTCATGATCTCGTACCGGGGCTAGCGTTAGCTCGTGCGCGACAGCAACCAACCTTCTGCGTCCTGGATGAATATGGCGAGGCAACGCTCGCGAATTTTATGGTCTTCAGTGAGAAGCAGGTTTATGCCGCTCACCATCAACCATTCGAGCCATTCAGGCCGGGCTGCAGATAGTGAAGTGGTGGGTCTGGGGTACTGTAGGTTGGGAGGATAACCAAATTCCACACTTATCCAGCCAGCCAGAAGGAACTGTTTGCCAGCAGTTTCGGGCTCTGCCTGCCACGTCCGGCACAATTGTAGCAACCATTCAATTGTCGCCTGCGGGTCTTCGCGGTCGATAACTGGCCGTTCTAAAAGGTGATTCGAAGCGTTCGGCATCGTTTGCTACCTTTCTGCTAGCACGAGCAAGGCCTAGAACTTATTATGCCACATGTAGGCTATACTATGTAAAAAGGATAGGAGTATGCAAAAAGGTAAAGATTACATACTGCGTGTTGCAGCCAAAGGGCTTATTGTGAACGACCAAGGTAAGTTTTTAATTTTACGCGAAGCTGCTACTTATAGAGACGGCACAAATGTAGGCCGCTACCATTTGCCAGGCGGCAGAATAACGGCTGATGAGCCATTCTATGATGGGCTAAGACGAGAAATTTTAGAAGAAACGGGCTTAGAAATTACTCCTTTACAGCCACTTTGTGTAGATGAATGGTGGCCAACTATCCGCGCTATCCCGCACCATGTCATTGCCATGTTTATACTTTGCAAGGTCAAAACAACCAAAGTAACCCTAAGCGATGAGCATGATCATTATCAATGGATTAGTCTAACTGAAAGCGGTGCCTATGATATCATGCCTCCTGAAGATAAAGTGATTGAGGCTTATAGAAGATTAAAGTAAGGAGATAAATCTGAATCTCAAACCCATAATGGGTGGTGCGCAGCGGACCGCGTGACAGGCTCCTTTTATGGGATTCGAGATTCATCTAGGGGATATTGATGAAAGATTGTAGATTTTGTACCATACTCAAGGATAAAACAAATACACTGTATCAAGATACCAATTTTGCGGTCATATGGGATCAACTGCCAGCTACACCAGGACATGCCTTAGTTATTCCTCTGAGGCATATACAATTTTTTCCAGAAACCACTGAACAAGAGCGCACAGAACTTTTACAAGTAGTCATTCGGGCAATAAATATCATTAAACAAACCAATTTGAAACAGCTCTACCAGCGACTACTCAGTGACCCTATAAATGACATGGCAATTACGCTTTACCAACAAGCCATTGAAGCGCTTGAGATTACTCAGCGAGCACCGGACGCATACAATCATGGGCTCAACGATGGACCTGCTGCCGGTCAAACTATTCCACATCTCCACTATCATATTATGCCAAGATGGATTGGGGACGTTGAACATCCAGAAGGGGGTATTCGACGATTATTCCCACATGATGCTTATAGTATTGCTAAAGCAAATACCAAAAAATGACATGAATAGTATCATTACGTCAGAACGAATTGAGCGAATACACGAGATACTGCGTGATATCCATCACATTGCAATTGCCACCGTCAATAAAGATGGTTCGCCCCTTAATTCGCCAGTATTCGCAGTATTTGATAAGAAGCTTAATTTTTACTGGTCTTCTCATCCTGAAGCTGAACACTCTAAGAATATACAGCGCACTCATCAATCATTCATAGTAGTGTTTGATTCCCGTGAGGGGCATGGAGGATTATATATCCAAGCAATGGTCAGGGAGTGCCAACAGGAAGAGATGCAGCAAGGCTATGTATTATTAAAAAGATGTAAGGAGCAATTATACGGCACCATGGGTTCACTTGAAACGTATCAAGGTGTTCATTCGCAGCGGATTTATAAAGCTTCTCCACAGAAGCTTTGGGTTAACAAATCTGAGCGCGATGTGGCAGGAGCCATCATTCGGGACAGACGCTACGAAATATCGCTTGCCGACCTTAGCTAAAGCTTCTACTATAGAGACATGAGCTTTTTGTTATTGCACATTATAGCCAGTAGTTTATTAGTACTTCTTATTGTGGTACGTTTTTTAATTATTACGTTTGCCGGCCGTCCATTGACTACGTTTCGATTGCCGATATTGTTGACGGCAAGTCTAACACTTTTGAGTGGCTTTAGCTTACTTTTTACGGCAACTCTATCAATAACCCATCTTTGTACCAGCGCAGCAGGAATCATTGTGCTGGTCATGGGTGCTGAAGTATGGTTGCGCACAATGCACTTTGGGCAGTATAGTAAAGACAGTTAACGTGAGGAGACCAGCATCATGGCACGCTCTCAAAAATCACCGCGCAAGAAAAAAATAGCACCGGCCCTTCTGCGACAAGTTTCAATCCCACTTGGTGTGGCTATTGTAGGACTACTAACACCTATTGCTTTCGCTTTCGCAGTTTTAGCCCTCAATCAGTAATATAGGCATTACACCACAAAGAGGATAAGCTGTTCTATGAAAATACGCGTTATAAATAATTCAAAACATGCCTTGCCAACCCACCAAACACCACAAGCCGCAGCGATTGACCTGGTCGCCAACCTTGCTGAATCAATAACGCTTGCACCTCTGGAGCGAACATTAGTGCCAACTGGTTTGCATATTGCTTTGCCTGAGGGCTACGAGGCGCAGCTTCGCCCACGAAGCGGATTAGCACTTAAGCACGGTATCAGCCTCGTTAATACACCAGCCACTATTGATGCCGATTATCGCGGTGAAATTGGTGTTATCGTTATCAATTTCTCAAACGAACCATTCATCATCAAAGATGGCGAGCGTATTGCTCAAATGGTCGTAGCTAAGTGCGAGCGAATAGAGTGGGAGTTGGTTGAGGCTCTAGACGAGACCGAGCGTGGCCATGGTGGATTTGGTCACACAGGGCGCTGAGATTATAAAAAAGAACATGCAAGTAAAGGCCATTATCTTCGACTGCTTTGGGGTGCTATACGTTGATACCACCAAAGCGTATTTTGCTGAATTTCCAGATAAGAGAACTGACTTGCAAGCTATTAATGTGGCTTGTGATCGTGGCCTCATGAGCCGCGAAGATTATTATGAAGCGGTGAGTACCATCACCGGACAGCCTCGAGCTGCCGTTGATATTGCTTTCAAGCGTGAACACACGCTTAATCAAGCTGCTCTTACCTACATCGCGCATTCACTTAAGCCATCTTATAAAATTGGTCTTCTCAGTAATATTGGCCGCGATTGGATACAAGATTTTTTTGATGAGTATCAATTGCATGAATTGTTTGATGTAACAGTATTTTCTAGCAGTGAAGGTATTCTCAAGCCCGATGTTGAAATTTTCCGTCGCACTGCTGAACGCCTTAAGGTGCTTCCTGAAGAATGTATCATGATCGATGATACGCTCGCTAATTGCGATGGCGCTCGTTTGGCGGGCATGCAAGCTGTTCTTTACCAAGATTTTGAAACGATGAAACAGGTACTTCAGCGATTACTTCAGCAAAACGTGCATTGAACTACGTTAGCATTATCTTGTCATCACAAAGGCTCGACCTTTCTGGAAGAGGGCAGCGAGTCGACTGTTTCTTGGTGATGACAGGGTATTAGCGTATATAATTGACATTGCAAAAATAATATGTTATTTTAATTTAAAGAACTAAAAACAAATACAATGCCCGAGACCCTTACTGCACCGCGCCCAGTGACTGAACGGGTGCGAAATCAAGAACAGACAGAGACGCTCTCCGCGGCTGGCAGAGAAGTATTTCTTAAAATGGATCGAATTGTCGAAGAGCGACTGGCGGAAGCAACCGGTCTTGTGGCCGCACAAAGCGACAAGGGTGGCAGAATTGATAATCGTGAAGTTTTCAGCCTTGCCCGTGCCCGGCAGGAGCGCTTTTTGGCAGGACTGACTGAAGAAGAAATGGAAAGCCAGGGTTTGCATTTAAGTGATGTGACTGCCCAGCGGCTTGCTTTATTGACCCTTGAAGTGCCATTTGTCGAAGAAGCAGCAGTTGCCGTGCGGAATGGGCCTAAGGATCCAAAGGCGATCAGAGTCTTAAGTCAGTTCAATCACGATATTGTGCAGGCGGTAGAGTATATGCCTGTTCCTATAAAACCTGATGATGTTGATGCGTCTTTACGGTCGCGTTTTGCTGACGAATTATGGTTGCGTGCGGCTGTACTCTGCCAGAAAAAAGAATTGCCAATGCTCTCGCGAGCTGAATTTGGCGCAAGAGTACAAGGTATGGCCCGTGAAGCGGCATTTGTAGATGCAGTCAATAGTTTAGAGTATTGGGATGCTATACCATCCGATGTTAAAGGCGATATGCAAGGAATTGACGTAGATATAACTGATGGAGAAATAGTCATCAGTATTGACCTCAAAGGTGATGGACAGTTTCAACATCTAATCGCAAGCCTACGTGAAGACACTGAAAAACTTAAACAATTACAACTTACTGAAGCGGACTTGCGGTTTGCCGAAATGGATGGATTCTTTGAGGTGACTTATCAACATGGCGACTACGATAGTCAAAGAGTGTGGATAGTTGATGCTGATCGTCTAGGCGAGGTGTCACTCTTTCGGTATCCTGAACAGGATGCCAGACAGAGAACTTTTGAATTGGTTGAAACCCTTGGCGCTGTAGAGCGTACTGAATTAGAGCTCTTGCACAAGCTTGGTAGACGTGCTATAAATACATAGCTTTCATCTTAACTGAAAGAGAGAGGTTCGATGGACGGCCTGGGACATTGGGGGTTTACTGAGCTTGAAGTAGCTCGGCTTCTTGATCACACTGGCGGCATGGGCAATCCATGCCAAATTTGTCTACAATTAGCCGAACTCATGCATGCACAGTCTCAAAACAGTGAACTAAAAGATGGCTTACTTGCCCACGCACCTGGTTGTGCGAATGGTCGGCTTTTGCTGACGTATTACTATGGCGAGCCACCCAAGATGCCAGAGAGCAACGCGTAACCCAAGCAGGGGCTACGCGTTGCTCCTGCCTGCTTTTTCTTAGATAATAGAGCTATGCCTGAATTACCAGAAGTTGAGACAGTCCGAATTGGTTTGAGCCGGTTATTGCCTGGTAAAAAAATCGTTCATATTACGTGTAATTGGCCGAAAAGCTTTCCAAATACTCCGAAAGATGTGCAAACACGATTGCTCGGTGCTCAGATTGTGGATGTTGCGCGTCGTGCTAAATTACTGCTCATTGAGCTTAACACCAAGCATTCATTGATTATTCACCTCAAGATGACCGGCCAGCTGGTGTTTAGAAGTAAGCAGCAGCATTTTGGCGCTGGGCATCCAAGTCATAGCCTGGTTGGCGAATTACCTGATCGTTCGACACGCGTAACATTTACCTTTGCTGACGGTAGTAAATTGTTCTTTAACGACCAACGCAAGTTTGGCTGGATACGTTTATTGCCGACAGCCGAGGTGTCACAAATTGATTTTTTTCAAAAAGTTGGGCCAGAGCCGTTAGCCGCTGATTTTACGGCAAAAGATTTTGCTCTACGCATTCGCCGTCGGCTAAAGAGCGGTATAAAAGCAGTGTTGCTTGATCAAAGCGTGATTGCTGGTGTTGGTAATATCTATGCCGATGAATCATTATTTGGCGCAAAAATCCATCCCGAAACTCGGGTTATTAACCTGAGTGATAATCAACTAAAGAAGTTATACGAATCATTGAAGAAGGTGTTGCTACTCAGTATAGAAAAAGGTGGATCAACCGATAAAAATTATGTGGATGCCGAAGGGAGGCGTGGCAGCTACTTAAGCTTTGCCAATGTTTTTCGCCGCCAGGGAAAACCCTGCCCACGCTGTGGCACCACGATCATAAAAATAAAGGTTGCTGGCCGGGGGACACATATTTGTCCTCATTGCCAAGTCTCCTTTCAAAAAACCACCTTTACTGCCCATTCTGTTGCAATGACGCCGGCTGATACAATAAAACAATGATCATCACCCTGACTGGCAGTAACAACTATTTGATTCGCCACACGCTTGATTCGCTTATTGATCAATTTATTAGTAAATTTGGTATACATGCTGTTGAGCGAGTAGATGGCGAGCATTTAGAGCCAATTCGCCTGGCTGAGTTGTTGCAAGGCGCCTCGCTCTTTGCGCCAGAACGGTTAGTGGTAGTGCGCGAGGCGAGTACTAACAAATTACTTTGGGAGGCACTTGCCAATTGGTTAGAGCGTGTACCAACTGAAACAACGCTGGTCCTTGCTGAATCAGCGCCTGATAAGCGTACAAAAACTTACAAACTGCTTGCAAAAATGAGCGATTTGCGCGAACTAGGAGACCTCCAGGAAAGTGCGCTCGCGAAGTGGCTACAACAATACACTGCTTCATTGGATGGCAGCATCGATCTCCAGTCGGCTCACTATCTTGTGCAACAAGTTGGGCTTGACCAGTGGCGGCTTTCGCAAGAGATACAAAAACTTGTTCATTACAACCGAGCTATAAGCAAGGAGTCGATTGATGTGCTTGTTGAAGCAACGCCTCAGGCGAACGTTTTCGAGCTGCTTGATGCAGCGCTGGGCCGGCAACCAACATTAGTGA
Organism: Candidatus Saccharimonadota bacterium; assembly: GCA_029288315.1. Classification (GTDB taxonomy): domain Bacteria; phylum Patescibacteriota; class Saccharimonadia; order Saccharimonadales; family EFPC-124; genus JARIHL01. Next base: position 367 of record JARIHL010000059.1, on the reverse strand, counting down.
GGCACCTGCTTCATAAGCATTCAGCCATCGAAGACCCGTATAAACTATTTGGGCTGCTCGTCTCCCAAATTCAGGCGCTGGTGATTGTTAAACATGCCGAAGGGAGAGCGCCAGATACTATTGCTAGAGAAACTGGCCTTCATCCATTTGTTGTGCGAAAAACTCAAACATTGGCAAGGGTTATTGATAAGAACGAATTGAATGTAATGATTAATGCTATAGCGACGTGCGACACTCACCTTAAATCAACTGGCGCTGATCCATGGTTGTTGCTTGAGCAATGTTTGAGTAAACTTGCGACTCGCTAAAAAACAGCCCTAGGTTCGGGGCTGTCTAGCTGTCTCTTATACACATCTGACGCTGCCGA
>JARIHL010000012.1 GCA_029288315.1 Candidatus Saccharimonadota bacterium | reverse complement strand
GTATTATCGGCAAGGAAGGCCGTAATATCCAAGCACTGCAGCGCGAAACTGGTGTTGATATTTTAGTTGATGACACGCCAGGTATGGTAGTGCTCTCCAGTTTTGATCCAGTTCGTCGCCAAGTTGCTCGGGTTGCGCTTGAAATGTTGATGAAAGACGGTCGCATTCATCCGGCTCGTATTGAAGAAGTTGTAGCAAAGGCTCAGAAGCAAATTGATAAAGAAATCGACCTCGCCGGTGAAGACGCCATACGCGAAGTTGGCGTAGTGGGCTTGGTACCCAAAGAAATGGTTCGGCTTCTAGGTGAGTTAAAATTCCGTACCTCATATGGTCAAAATGTGCTGAAACATTCTAGCGAAATGGCCCACTTAGCGGCACTCATCGCTGACGAAGTAGGCGCAAATGTTAAAACAGTCAAGGTAGCTGCATTATTACATGATGTCGGCAAAGCACTTACTCATAAAATTGAAGGTAAACATCACCATATCAGTGCCGAAATGGCTCGCAAATATGGCATGAGTGATGAAGTGGTGCATGCCATCGAAGCTCATCATGATGACATTGAGGCTACTACTCCTGAGGCTCTCGTTATCCGGGTGGTTGATGCCCTCAGTGCTGCTCGGCCTGGTGCGCGAAATATCAGTGCCGAAAACTTTGTAGAACGCATGCGTGAGCTTGAAAATGTCGCTATGGGTTTTGATGGTATTGAGAAAGCGTATGCTATTAGTGCTGGCCGGGAAGTTCGGATAATTGTTAAACCTGAAACCATTGATGATCTTAGCGCTATCAAACTGGCTCGCGATATTGCTACTAAAATTGAATCTACTATGCAATATCCGGGCACCATTAAAGTTAATGTGATCCGCGAAACGCGGGCAGTTGAATTCGCTAAATAATATTCAGATTTACAGTTATTGCTAGCTCTAAGCCACATTTCTTATAGAGAGATGTGGCTTAGAGCTAACGAGTCGCAATTCTTCAACCTGGCGGCCAATTAATCTGGTTGCCGTCGCTCTAGGAGGACATGACGTTTTATTTGAATCGCCTTTACAGTGCGGCCAAGCTCTTTGGCCAGCACGCGATCAGGGGGGCGCTTCGGATCAAGAATACGTCTGCATTCGGGCTCAGTCCAGGGCCGGCGTGAATTAGTGTCGTGCTGCGCTCCTCTTTCATAGTTGAGTTTTTTCATCTCCCTCACTCTTTCAGGATGGGCCTTTTTCCAGCGCTTTCGAGATGCGTTGTACTTGTCAGGCACCGTTACTCCTTGAAATCCAAGACAGTGGTCGACGACAGTACTATATAGTATAAAAAGAAACCAACATTGACAACCGACTTAATCTACGAGAACTGCTACCAAAACAGATAAAAATCTGCCATAATAAAACCATGGCAGAGCTCACGTACGACGATGTTCGCAGAGCTGCGCAAGACGCGGTTCGTGACATGCACGGGGTGGTCAACGGGCTCAAATCTCATACTGAAGACATTCGGCGCAATGTATTGCACTTGAACCCTACTCAATCTCAGAATCAACTCAATGATCTTACGAATCGCTTAAATATGCTACAAACTCAGATTACTACTATTGATACTAATTTGCGCAATCACACTAATTCAGTGTATACTCTCCAAACCATGCAGCAAAGCTTGTCTGATATGCATCGGCGCTTAGCGGCCATGGAAGAGTTTGTACAATTTATTTACCGTTACTTCAATACTTTGCAGCGGCAGACACAAGAAGATCAAGATTATCGGAATATGTAATAATGGCCAAGTATCTTCGTGTGCTCTATATTGGCGATATCATGGGCCGCCCTGGCCGAGAAGTGGTGAAGGCGATGTTACCCAAATTTCTTGAGAAGTATGCGATTGATTTGACGATTGCCCAGGCTGAAAACGTTAGTCACGGCAAGGGGATGACGCCAGCCCATATGCGGGAACTACAAGCGGCCGGTGTGGACGTTTTTACTGGTGGCAATCACACCATCGAGCGCCCGGCAACACTAGGGTTGCTTGATGATCCATATGTACCGGTATTAGCGCCCATTAATCAAATGACCGTTAAGCCAGGGTGGGGTGTAAAGACCTTTGAATCTAAGGCTGGAACCGTGCTTATCATAAGCTTGCTTGGCACAACGTTTTCGCAAAGAGCCGAACTGGCTACCAATCCCTTACTGGCAGTTGATAACGAATTAAGTAAAAGAACAGAAGCCTATGTAGCGCGTATTGTTAACTTTCACGGTGATCTCTCAAGCGAAAAGCGCGTGATCGGCTATTATCTTGATGGCCGGGTTAGTGCTGTTATTGGTGATCATTGGCATGTGCCAACGGCTGACCCGATGATTCTGCCAAATGGTACTGCGCATATCACCGACGTCGGTATGTGCGGCACGCTCCATACTTCACTTGGCGTGACAAAAGAAATTATTATTTCTCGCTGGCGCGATGAAACGACTCAGCGTAATGAGATAGCCGAGGGTGGCCCGTATCAATTTAATGCTGTATGCATAAACGTTGATACGACAACGGGGTTAGCTACAACAATTGAACAGATTCAAGAATATAAAGATTCAATATAAGGCTAAAGGTTGTGGCGAGGCCGCAGTGAGCAAAATATAACTTACTGCGGCCTCGCCTGGGGTTTACGATCGGTAAATTACAGTCACCAGGTGGGCATTGGCTCTTCGTCTCGAATGATGAGCTCGCCACTGCCATCGCCATGACGTTGATAACGTTTGGTGATGTTGCCGATCCTCACATCGCCAGTGTAGTCAATGGTGATGTGAGCCAAGCCCACCGTGCCATTGTGAATAAAATTGCCACTGCCATCAGAGTTAAGCGCTGCCTTTGCGGTACTGCCCAAGTAACTCACTTGGCCGGTGTAGGACAGGGTAAGATGCGCTTCCGAAACGTGACCGTCCAAAACCTTGACATCGCCTGAGCCATCGTTCTCAATAGTCAGCTGGCCAGTGACTTGCTGGACAGTGATATCTCCAGTGTAGGAATTTTCGATAACAACGTCGCCATGTGCACTGGCGATTGTCATGTCGCCACTGCCTTCGTGACAGATCTTGAGATCAGCCACGTTGCCGATGGTTGTAGGGCAGGAGTTTGAACCGCTAACCTTCAGTCGTCCTTCCGTGTCCCCAATGGTTATCCTGCCATCCACTTCCTGTAGTGAAAGACTGGTACCTTTGGGTAAAAACAAGCGAATCGAAAGCGGCGTTTCTTCTTGAATGACTCGAACGTCAACCAAGCGACTGATCTGAAAAATGGTACGAGCCCTAGTCGTTCGTACCAAAGTGAAGTTGCGGGGCGGAGAACCCTTGATCTGAATGTCACTGTCGCTACTTTTAACCCCAATTCGGTTGAGTTGGGAGGGAAGGCCTTCCATCTCGATTCTGACATTCTCGTCAGCAACGACTTCGGCAGTGATATCAGCAAAGATATCACTAAGAGAAATCGATTGAGCGGTAAACACGAACTGACGGGTCTCGGGCGTTTCATTGTTCGGGGCAGCCACCAATTCTTCGGATTGGCTACGTCTTTGCCAGGGCAATCTCACGTACAATCACTCCCTTAAAAATAGGGTATGAACCATATTATATAATAAAACGTTGACGTATAACTGTCAATTATATTCGCCTGCCCCACCCTCCTATCTCTCCTCCCAGGGACTCGACCTTCCCGGGAGGAAGGCAGCGAGCTGTCCCGCGAGCGGACTGTTTCCCTGGGAGGAGAGATAGGAGGGTGGGGCAGCTATTTTGAAGAATCTATAAACTAAGAGGCTCAGTCAACCAATCCGGAACAAGTAGCACGTAGAAAATCTGTTGGCGAGGCAAACAGCCGGAGGCTGTTGTGCCGAGCCATCCATTCGGTGAGCACCAGCTGGAGCCTTTTGGTAGGAATGCAGCCGTAGAGTTTGCGCAAGTAGCGCTTGAGTTCACTCCATGTGCCTTCAATATGGTTCGTGCCGGCGAAGTGACCCTTGCTGTGGTTCCAAGACTCGTGGGCGTAGCCCAAAAAGCCAATGTCGTTGTAGCCAGCATGACAGTCGGTGACTACCATGCTGGTTCTTGTGATGTGCCGCTCCAGAAAACCTTCCAGGCTGTCTTGTTCGGTGTCCGGGATAACCTGGAGGCGGAGCCTCCTGGTATCCCGTTCAATGGCGCCAACGACAATAGTCTGCCCTCCGAATCGTTTCTTGCCGAAGTAGGCCTCGTCGACCTCGACAATCCCGGACAGAAGCTCTGTAGTCTGCTCGGGCGGTACGAGTGCCCGGAACCGCCAGTACCAGCGAGCAATGGTGGTATAGCTCAGACCCGTAGCCAGACGGGCTGCTCCGGAGCTTTGTCTGGTTTGCCAACAATGGAGCAGCGCGAATATTTGTTGGTAGCGCAAATTGCTTCCCCGGAACCAAGTAGCGGCTTTAGGCCGCACCTTGATCCGACAGGCCCGGCACCAGCCATATTCTCGTTTCCACGACACCCTACCACGACACAACGTGCAGTCTGTTTGGTTGGTAAGCAACTGGTGAACCAGCTGCTTACACCTGGCTTCGCCCGGTAGATTTGCTAGACTGAACATTGGAACAGTCCTCCTTGTTTGAATTAGTTGCTAGACCTTCTAATTCTACAAGCGACTGTTCCGTATTAGTTTAGTGAGTCAACTAAGAGGATGTTGCATGGCGAAATGCCTTAAGCTATAATCACATCTGTTATTACATCTATCGGGGTGTGGCGCAGTTGGTAGCGCGCGCGGTTTGGGACCGCGAGGTCGAAGGTTCAAGTCCTTTCACCCCGACCATAAAGAACGAATCTCCGAAGCGAGGTTTGTTTTTCGTTTTCTCCCCTGTTATTATCTTCTTTTTCAATGGTTTAGTTACTCATTTCATAACTCCTAGTATTTCCTTCGTTTTTAATACATTTTGGACGATCGCTCGGCTGAAATCTGTATAGGTAATCCGCAATGCTTTACTTAACGGTGAAAATAAATTATTAATAGTTTTCATTTACAGTGAAAACAATATGCGCTAAAATAATAGTATGACTTTCCAATCACAATTATCAAAAGAGATACTCAAAGCCGTACTCAAAGAGCAGCACGAGGCTTTTTTGGCCAAAGAATCTGGCGTTGAGCGCGAGATTCTCTTAAATCTTAAGAGTGTTGTTGAAGCTCCACAAGTGACTGTTATTTCTGGCCTGCGGCGAGTCGGCAAGTCTACATTACTTTCTCAGATAGCCCGCAAGTATTTGGCAACTAACTTCTATTTTGTCAATTTTGAAGATGAACGCCTATTGAATTTCCAAGTACAAGATTTCGACTTACTGCACGAAACACTTATCGGCTTATTCGGTGAAAAACGCATCTTCTTATTCGACGAGATACAAAACATTCCTGAGTGGGAGAGGTTTGTGCGTCGTTTGCATGACCAGGGTTATAAATTTATCGTAACAGGCTCAAATGCTTCGCTTTTGAGCCAAGAGCTAGGGACGCGTCTCACGGGTCGTTCTACAAGAGTCGAGCTGTTTCCGTTCTCGTTCCGGGAGTTTTTGGTGTTTAACAACGAAAGTCAAGCAGATTCACGTGTACTCACCACCGTGCAAAGGGGGCGGATGCTCAGATTAGTCAGCGAATATATTGAAAAAGGTGGGATACCAGATTCGCTCAAATACCCCGACCTTGCCATCCACAAAACGTTATACGACGACGTACTTTACCGTGACATAGCAACCCGCTACCAACTAGAAAACATCAAAAGCCTCAAAGAACTTACGTTTTATCTTGTCAGCAATACAGCAACACTCATATCGTTCAACAAGCTTAAAGAACTACTAAAACTCGGAAGCGTAAATACTGTCAAAAGCTACATAGATTACCTTGAAAACAGCTGGCTTTTCTTCATAACCAATAAGTACGCCTATTCTGTCAAAGAACAGCAAATAGCGGCAAAAAAAGTTTACGGTATAGATACCGGCCTTGCTAGCTCTGTGGGATTTTCATTTTCGGAAAATACAGGGAAGTCGATGGAAAACGTAGTGTTCCTGCAACTGCGGCGTACATTTAAAGATATTTACTACTACAAAACAGGCAGCGGTTACGAAGTCGACTTTTTCATACCTGAGATTAATACGTTCATTCAGGTAACACGTCATCTTGAGGCTAACAAGATCACTGAACGTGAAACGCGATCACTATTTGAAGCAGGTACGGAACATAGTGACGCCAAATTGATCACCATTACAGAAAATGAAAAACGCATAATGGTAGAGGCTGGGCTAGAGATAGAAGTCGTTCCATTGTACGAGTGGCTCGTCCGCTAATCTGATAGACATAGTATCTAGCCTTTATCAAGACCTGGCAGCTCCTAGACTGTCTAGCTCATATTTGTTGCTAACCAATATAGAGCTTTGACATGAACAAATTGGATGATTAATCCTTGCACTACTGGAGAAGTCTGATTAACATTTTTGCAGCTCCTCATCGCTATCATCAAGCAGTTCCCGTATATCTTCAACATTTATTTCAGCATCATACTCAAAGATTATATTCTCGTACTGCTGCCCCGACCAAGCAAAAACCTGGCATGATACCAGGTTTTTGCTTGGTCGGTTACATGGAACTCCCGTCGGCAAGTGCCGACGGGGTCCAGCTATGTGCAATTGGGTTCGTTCAGGAGACTGTCGCGATCTGTCTGTTGTTCCAGCCGCATCATGTCAGCTCCGAAGGCTTCGGCTGAGGTAGTGCAGCTGACGGCACCACCTGACATTTGAAAAATGATGGTAATCTGGCCGTCTGCTCCAATCTCGGCTGTCGTGTTATCTGCGGGCCTCAACCACTTTCCTGGATTGTTTGAATCTGGAACGAATCCCATTGATCGCAGTTGTGTTGCGATGTCTGCAGGGGGTGAAATCTGTGAGATCCCGGGGCCTGTGGGCGGTTGAATAGGGCTCTGACCACATCCGCCTACCCAGAACAGTAAAATGAGTAGCACTGGAACGAAATTTTTCAACGCTCTTCCTTTGCAATTGTACTGCCGGACTTTACAACTGTAAAATATTTATAAATTAGTGTCAAATGCTTAGACCTGCCCCACCTCACTGCCTCTTTCAAACCGTGCTACCTGATCAACAGATCAGGTAGCACCGCCGGGAAGGCGGCGTTTGACGGAGGCAGTGAGGTGGGGCAGTACTTAGATCCTCAAACTGCTTATCTGAGTGATAATCCAAACAAAGTAGCAAATTCAGCGTAGCTCTCCGCTATTACATCTGGCGCCATTTCGAGTGCGGCCAGAGTTGCCCGGTCAAAACGAGTGGTAATCGCGCAGGTAAATAGCCCAGCGGCTTTAGCAGACATAATGCCGCGCGGATCGTCTTCAAAGGCAATCACCAGAGATCGGAATTTTTCCGGTAGACCCAATGTTCTAAAAGCAATATGGTAGGCTTCAGGATGTGGTTTGGGGTGGGTAAATCTGTCTCTTATACACATCTGACGCTGCCGACGACTTAA
>JARIHL010000004.1 GCA_029288315.1 Candidatus Saccharimonadota bacterium | reverse complement strand
CTATTCGTCGGCAGCGTCAGATGTGTATAAGAGACAGGCCATCCGCATTATTCAGTAGAATGCTCTTTTAAAACTTAAATAGGCCGGTTTACGCACCGGCCTATTTAAGTTTTAAGAGCGGTGCTAAAAACATAGAGTAATAAAAAACCGGCCCTTCCTAGGCCGATTTTTCTTCGGTTGGTCGCCGAGCTATTGAATTTGGATTTTACGAGCCTGTTCTTGTTTGACTTTAATGAAACTGATGGTCAGTACGCCATCTTTTAGCATAGCCTCAACTTCTTCTTCCTTGACCGCTACAGGCAAGGCTATAGTACGCGAAAATTCACCCCAGTAGCATTCTTGAATATGCCATTGCTCAACATCGTCATCACCACTACTGAGCGTACCGCTAATGGTAAGAATACCATCAGAAATGCTTACATCAAGGTCTTGCTTATTGACCCCAGCTGTCCGGGCTTTTACAACGAGTCTTTCAGCGGTCTCATATACATCAACTGCTAACTGACCCGGTACGGCCTCTTCTTCGTCCCACGCCTCATCAACTGCAGCTACTGGAGCTGAAGTGTTATTATTGCCCACCGCCTGCGTATCGTCGTCATTTAGGAACGCCGCCGCAAGCTCTTCTTCCATTAGAAGATCGTCATTTTGCTTCTGTCCTCGTGCCATTCATCTCCTCCACTTTCGTAAGTAGGCTAACGCATAGGTTACTTATAATGTTGATTATAGCTAAAATTGGTAAAGTATTGCAATATAATAGTATAAAGAGGTAAAAATGACATCACTACTCGAGAGGTTAGTTGCGACTATTGCACCATATTATTGCATTGTATGTGGTACTGAAGACAACAGACTGTGCTCTATATGCGCTACAGACCTATTCGGCAATATGCCGTCAACTTGTTTCGTGTGCAATCTTCCCACAAATGATTTTGCGATCTGCAACAAATGTCAGGCTACAGCTTGGCTTGATCACGTTTGGGTGGGCGCTGCTTACGAAGGACAGGTTATGCAGCTTATTAAGCAATGTAAGTTTGAAAGAGCTGTTGCAGTTGCTACGGCGCTGGGGAAGGCGCTAGCTACCACACTTCCCTGTTTGCCAGAAAAAACGATTATTGTTCCGGTACCAACGGCAAATCAACGAGTACGCCAGCGCGGCTATGATCAAGCGGTCCTGCTCAGCAAAGCGATTGCGGCTGAAACTGGCTATAAAGTTGCAAAATTGCTTGCACGCGTTGGTAGCCAACGACAAGTTGGTGCCACTAAGCGCCAACGTGCTGCTCAATTACAGCAGGCGTTTCATGCTATTGGCGATACTCATTATATGAGTTATTCTTTGCTCCTTGTTGATGATGTACTCACGACTGGAGCTACTTTACATGCTGCTGCACAATGTTTGCGTGCCGCTGGTGCCACATCAGTGAATGGTGCAGTAGTGGCTCGCCATGCTCTTGCTGGCGAACAGAGGCAATAGGTGCTAAAATAGCATCGTTTACGGAAGGGTGTCCGAGCGGTTTAAGGAACTGGTCTTGAAAACCAGCGTGCAGGAAACTGTACCGTGGGTTCGAATCCCACCCCTTCCGCCATGCAAAAGGCCGAGTATATACTCGGCCTTTTGCATGGCTATACTTTGGGCAAGATGAGCTTGAAGCAAACATGGACAAGGCACAATACCAAAACTTACTTCTACACTAGCCTAAGTCCTCATACCTCAGTTATCATTGACTCATGAAGAAACCAAGTATTGCTATCGATTGTGATGATGTTATTATTCCAACCGCTTCGTTCATTCTAAATTACTATAACAGTGCCTTTAAAACAAAGCTTGAGCTGAAAGATATGTATTCGGATGATCTTGCGGTCTGGGATACGCCAGACCATGAAACAGCTGTGCAAAGAGTAGAATCATATCTGAACAGCGAAGAATATCAACATGCAGAGCCATTTGTTGAAGCCATTGAGGTTGTACGGAACTTAAGTAGACAATATGATTTGCATATCGTTACTGGCCGTCCAGATTTTTTAACGAGTGCTACCAAAACGATGTTAGCACGGTATTTTCCAGACATATTTGTATCGGTTGAGTTCACTAATTTTTTTGATGGTTCAAAGCTCGTCCTAAATCTGATGTCTGTCGGGCACTTGGTGTGTCGTTCCTCATTGATGATCATCTTCATCATGCCTTAACAGTGGCAGAGTGTGATATCAATGTCTTATTATTTGGTGATTACCCCTGGAACCAGGCCAGCCATTTGCCAGATACTATTCGTCGGGTGCGTGATTGGCATGAGGTTGCCGAAGTTTTGCTTTAGTAACCTCTGAAACTCTCTACCTGGGCTGACCACGTGACAGGACGCCTTTTCTATAAGATTTTCAGGTCAGACCCCTAGAGTTAAGAGTCAAAGACAAAGACAGTATAATGCTATAATCTTTGTTTGTGACAGGAATGAATCGTGGTGTCTATAGGCATTTATTTTCTACGTACGGCCGACGGCCGGGCGTTTGGTTTGGAGTCATTACTTGGTGTATTCGCCCATTATTGCTGGTAACCTTTGCGGCACTGGTTATGGGTCAATTGGCTGCCAGTGTTGCTGCTGGTGATATAGAAAGCGCCAAACGATATGTCTGGTACTTCTTTTTGCTCAATGTAGCAGGCTCTTTAATAGGTGTAGTGGGCGAACTGGTTGCTGTGCGGGCTGAAAATGATCAATACGACGAACTATTACGGGCGTACTATCATAAGCTTGTTGGCAAAGACATGGCGTTTTATCGCGATAATCAAACAGGTTATCTAACGAGCTTGTTCCGGCAATATTTGGATAGCACTATGTTGTTAGTACGCTCTTTCCGCAATGAAATAGTGCGCGTCGTTATAACGCTCATTGCTCCCGTAGCGGTACTCATGGTTATTGAATGGCGGTTAAGCCTCGCTATGTTGGGTATTATTTTAATCCAGCTGATCTACATCATCTGGTCTTCATCGAAAGCACATACATATCGAGAACGTTCACACGAGATATATCGAAAAGTAACTGGTGAAGTGGCAGACGCAATCACGAATATCGTCGCCTTTAAATCAAGTGGTATGGAGCAAGAAAATCAGGGCAAAGTGGCGCGCTTGGCCAAAGAAGAAATCGAAACCTTCTGGTTGCGGCGCAAAACAACTACCTTGCTTGACTTGCCACGCGGTTTAATAACCTCAGCTGGCATGGCAATTGCGTTTTTAGTGATATTATCGAATGCTGCAACTAGCTCTGAGGCTGTGGGCTTGATTGTTCTCACCTTGACTTACCTGATGTCGATCACAAGGAGCATGAATGATCTGCCTACTATCATGATGCATCATGATGATTTAATGACAAAGGCCTACCCCACCCTGGAGTATCTCGGCACTAAATACGAAACAATCAACGATCCCGCTCAGCCGCGACCATTACGAATTACGAGTGGCGCTATTCATATTCAGAAAATTGACTTCAGCTACCCTTCGCAGTCAGGGAAGAAAATTCCGGTGTTCAATAAATTACATATCGAGGTGAAAGGTGGTGAGCATATCGGCATTGTTGGATTAAGCGGCGCGGGTAAAAGTACGCTCACCAGCTTAATCATGCGGTTTGATGATGTGTCTGGCGGCGCTATTACTATCGATGGTATTGACATACGAGACGTTCGTCAAAGTGAGCTTCGGCGCAGCATCGCCTACGTGCCCCAAGAGCCGTTGCTCTTCCACCGGACGATTAAAGAAAATATTACTTACTTTAGTCCCACTACCACTGATGCGCAAATACAAAAAGCTGCGAAGGCCGCTCATGCTCACGAATTTATTACGATGCTTCCTGACGGCTACGACACGATAGTAGGCGAACGTGGCATAAAATTAAGTGGTGGGCAGAAACAGCGAGTGGTTATCGCCCGTTCCATTCTCAAGAATGCTCCAATTATGATTTTTGATGAGGCCACTAGCGCCCTCGACAGTGAAAGCGAGAAAATTATTCAACAAGCTTTGCCCGAAATTATGGGCAAACATACTGCACTCGTCATTGCTCATCGCTTGAGCACTATTGCTGGCATGGATCGGATTTTGGTGATGCATGCTGGCAAGGTGATAGAAGAAGGTACGCACGAGCAGCTATTAACATTACAAGGTCGTTATTATTCATTGTGGCAAAAACAAGTAGCGAGTGATTGAGGATACGCTTTGAGGAATTAGCGTCCTACCGGTTTTCGCGGGGGCAACATGGAGGAATTCGTTCACTTGGTACTCGCTCGGTCAAGCAAGGACTCCTCGAACCTCCTGTGGAGGAGGTTCTCGCCCTACGGGTTCGAATCCCTCCTCCTCCGCCTATAAGAAATACAGATAGTTTAAAAACTATCTGTATTTCTTGGCGGAGGAGGAGGGATTCGAACCCTCGCTAGAGATTGCTCCCTACTAACGATTTAGCAAACCGTCCCCTTCAGCCACTTGGGTACTCCTCCGTGGGCGGCTGATTTAACTTCCCGGGTATTGTACTACATTTTTTATCTGTTGACGAGAAAAGTCTCGGCAATGTTCCCGGCAGATGATATCGTATAACTATACATAACTTGGTGAAATGAATATGACTGACCAGCTTCGTAAGCAAACACTTCTTCAGGCTGTTAGAGCGGGAGGCGATGAATTATTGCATCGCAATCCTGATGCTGATGATGTTACCCCCAAGACAAGCCGCGTCGACGTGCTCACAACGGCAGATCTTGCAAGCGAGAAAGCCATCGTACGGGTTATCAGACAATATTTTCCGCACGATATTATCGTTTCTGAAGAAATGAGTGAAGACGAAGTGCGCAAGCTGGACCCAGCAGTCATCAATAGCTTTAGTGGTTGGGTGGCAGATCCGCTGGATGGTACAAATAGCTTTCGATTTGGTGAGCGCTATTCGTGCGTATCCATTGCGTATATTAAAGAGGGTAAGCCAATTCTGGGAGCAGTTCTCGACCCTTTTCGCAATGAGCTTTTCTTTGCTGGCAAAGACGACGGTGCCTGGCTGAATGACCAGCCAATAAACGTTGCAAACATGAACACATTGAACGAACTCACCAAAGTGGCAACTAGCAACTGTTATGACAATCAAGATACCAGAGCAAATTTGGAACGTTTATTACAGCTTCAGCCGATCCCTTGGATCTATTTTAAAGGGAGTGTCACACTGGCGATGTGCGAAGTGGCAAGTGGGCGTATGGATCTCTTTCATTATTCCGGCTTGCGCCCTTGGGATAATGCTGCAGCTTTTCTTATACTTGAAGAGGCGAATGCTACTGTTACGGATCTGCACGGTCAACCCATTTCATTCTTATCACGAGACGTAGTGGTGGGTAATGTTGCTTTAGTTGATGAATTTATTGTGAAAACAAAAATTAAGGCGTAAGTGGTATACTGATAACATGAATGAGCAGCCGAATACACGGCCGGGGCAGCTGCCTGCAGAGGACGAACCTCAGTTTTATCGAACCTCAACACAGACCACCAACGTCGCTCAACCTTCTAACTATGCCGGCTATGAGTTATCACAAAGTATGCCGGCTCCCCCGCCACAGCCAAATCCCGATGATGCCGCTATGGTCAAATGGGAAGCTTCCGAATATGTACACCACACAAAAGGTGCGCTTTGGCTACTCGGTCACATCGGCGTCATGTTAGTATTTGCGACAATTGCTTTTATAACGCAGGCTTGGACATTTCTAATTCTAGTTATAGTTATGGGCGTGGCGCTGGGTATAATCGCCTTTCGGCCGCCCAACACCCTGCGCTATTCACTCACAAGCCAGGGTTTACAAATAGATAGTAAATTCTACGGCTTTGATGGTTTCCGTTCATTCGGCATTATTAGCGAAGGAGCGCTCTATTCTATTATGCTTATCCCTTCCAAACGGTTTTTACCTGCAGTAAGCATCTATTTTGAAGAACGAGATGGCGAAAAAATTGTTGACATCCTCGCCAGCCAATTACCCATGGAACATATTGAGCTTGATGCATTCGATAAACTTATGCGATACTTGCGTTTTTAACTCCACTCTCTTTTAAATCGAGGATGTGTATGCTATAGTCTTACTGTTCTGTCATCTGTTACAGGAAGTACCTTCTAGTTCAAGGAGCGGCGGTAGAACCTTCCTTAGCTCGAGGTTTGACGAAAACATACTATTTTTATAACATCGGACCAAGGAAGGTTCTACTGTCCGCTAAATGCACCCGTAGCTCAGCTGGATAGAGCGTTGGCTTGCGGAGCCAAAGGTCATAGGTTCGAGTCCTGTCGGGTGTACCAGACGGAATTACAGAGAGGGATTGAAGTTGAGTTCGATCTCTTTTTTGTTGGCATATTTTTAACACTTTAAACTGAGTTTGAATCCTATTTGTTTATTTTCATTACTTTATTGCAATTAGTAATGTAAGTATGAAATAGTAATAAATATGAAAAATACAATTACAATAACTAGCAAGGGCCAAGCAACTATTCCAGCTTCTTATCGTCGTAAGTTGGGCATCGGAGCAAATGGAGGCACCCTAGACATACGTTTTGATGAGACCAGGGGTGAGCTTGTTATCACAAAACCACTCAGCATAGATGAACTGAGCCAGAAATTGAGCAGTTACTTAAAGCCTCAAACAAAGCCTTTAACCAATGTCGATGCTTACTTCCAGAGCAACCGAGAAGGCCGTCAATAATGAGTTTAAGTGGCTCCCTAGATACGAATGCGTTACTGAGATTATTATTGAACGATATACCCGAGCAGCACGAGGCTACGAAAAAACTATTGGTGAGTACGAAGGGTCAGCTAGCAGTCGCCGATATTGCAGTAATTGAACTTGTATTCGTACTTGGTAAGTATTATGACTTTTCGCGGCAACAAACATCAGAAGCCGTTATGGGTCTTATGCAGCTCAAACAAATCAACTGCAACCGCACATTATTTGAAAAAGCTCTGCCACTATACCTAAGCGATCCTGCGCTATCATTCGAGGACTGTTGCTTGAGTACTTATGCAGTGCTGAACGAAGCAGAACCCTTGTGGACATTCGATAAGAAACTTGTCACTCAAGCATCCAGCGCCAAGTTACTAGTAGTTTGAACTTCGTTTACTATCCGTGTATCAAGAAAACTACCTCAATCTGTTTGAGGTAGTTTTCTTGATACACTATATGCATTTTTTGAATGTAGGCCAAAGACAATCAACATTAATAATAGGGGCGTAAAATCTAACTCTTCCGCAGCTAAAGTCAGATAGTAGTCTTATGAGGGGTTATTTTAAGGTTGAGTAGAAGACTCTCCGGATGATGAAGGGCGTATCAACACACCGTCGGCTGCGCCAAACGCCCAGTGGCCAAGCTCACAGCGAGTGCGGACGGTTCGTACAGTTCCATCGGTGCCCTCAACTGAGTCTTCTATAATTTCTACGATCTCAGCCAGACAATGCCGTAAAGGTGGCGGCGGTAAACTTTCACCTTCATCTCCGATAAATTGCTCACTTCCTTGCAGAAAGCTAAGATCTCTACGACTCCGCAATACATCTTCCAGATCAAGCTGTGAATTAAATTGAGGGGTTGTTCCTCGGTCAATTACTTCAGCGCATCGCCATTGTTCGGCCATATAACACTCCTAAGATTAGTGATGGCTTATTGTATACTTTTATTGCTTTATTAGCAAATATAAAATTTAACTTATTTTATTGAAGAAGGATTTGCCTCTGAAACTACTTCACGTTAATGAAAGTTTATCCTGGCGACGTTTTAAGAGTAAATAGAAGAGCAACCATCCCCCTCCACTTGCTATACTTGTTACACCGCTGAGAAGTGCGAGATGACCCGCAATATCATTGATAGCCAGCTGTAGTGCCGGAGCAAAAATCTCAGCTGCGCCACCGGTTGGAGCCATGTTGAAACCAGGAATTAGATGAGGATTAAGGCTCAAGTAAGCTAGTATGCCAGCCGAAAGCAATGTCAGTATCGATCCCAAGAATATTCGTCGGCATAGACGCATAAAAGCCGTAAGTTTGTCGCCTGCTGCTACTGTTAGTAAGCCTATACAAAGCAAGACTATGATTGGCAAAGCTATCAAGAGCCAACGCAGCAGCCCAACTGCTGTGGGTAATTGATTAATCGGTGGTTCATTGGGATCCTCTGGGGTGCCACTAACCGGTTCTATAGCACCCAGTTCCTCCTGTGTTAATGGCTTATCAAGGAGCTGATTCTGGTTAACTGATTCCGTAACGACCAACTTGGCAAACTCTTCAGATGTGGTAATGGGTGGCCGACAAGGTATGCTCCTTGCGCTCATGGCTGGTTGTGTAGTGCAGATTGGTAAGGCAGCTACTTGTGGCTCAATGGCAATTGAGAGCTGCTTGATAAAGTCATCTTTTTTCTCGTTGATCGGTATGCTAAAGGTAGGCTCTTTTATTTTGCCGTCTAGCCATGCGTAGACACTGTCAAGAGCTTTTTCGGACTGCACTTGTACGTAGACAGGGTTAAATGTATTTGTAAGCGCCTGCTGCGTGTGTTCAGCACTGATGAGATTATTGTTTGGAAGTTGTTCTTCAGTAGCGCTTTTGGTAAAGGTTGGAATGATCTTACTATAGACATTACTCTGGCGCAGCCACCCTTTGGTTATTTCAGGGTTCAGAATAGTGAGGTTGAGCGTAGTCAGCCAAATAAAGCTTGATACCGCTAGTACGCAGCTGAAACTTGCTACCTTCACTATAGTTGTGCGAAGAAAATTCATATAATAATTGTAGCGTATCTGCGGGATAGATGGCACAACTCCAAACAATTCATAGGTTTCTCTAGAGACTGTGAAATCGGTCTTACAGACCGATTTCAGCCGAACGCTGTTTTTATATCTCTGGGAGAGATATAAAAACAAGAGTGTGCTCTAGAGAACCTATGAATTGTCTGGAGTTGTGGCTAACCTACTAGCTGTTATAATACCTTTAATTCACTAAGGAAGAGTGCAGGAGCGGTTGAACTGGACGGTCTCGAAAACCGTTGTGTGAGGCAACTTGCACCGTGGGTTCGAATCCCACCTCTTCCGCCATAGAAAAGATTGAGACTCCGAATTGATAAAGACTACTACAACCCCTTTAAAAAATCCCCTAAATCAACTCCCATTGCATGAGCTAACCGCCACATCGTATGAAGGCTTGGCGAGTACCGGCCATTCTCTATATGGCCAACATATGTCCTGTAATAGCCAGCTTTTTCTGATAAGATTTCTTGGCTGATACCTTTTTGTTCTCGTGCAGTTCGTAATCTTTTGCCAATATATTGAGCAAATGCCCGTTTCTCGGCATTTTTCTCAAGTGAGTCTTGGTGATTGAACGATGGCCTCATCTCTTTAATTACAACGAAAAACCTAAATTTGGCCACGCATTAGTATTGGTGATATAGGGTACTTTCTGATAATCTTATTCAATAATGAAGACGTTACTTATTATTAATTCGCGGTTCTTACCGGCCATAGGCGGTGGTGAGACGTACACTCTTGAGTTGATGCAGCATTTTGCGGCTCATGGCTGGAATGTTCATTTAGCCACCCAAAATCGAGGCTTTAAGAAAACCAATTGGAAGGGTTGCACACTCCATTACCTTGAAGAATTTGACGATAACAGCCCTCTTGTACAGGTTTGCGCGCCGATGCTGAGAAAAGTGTTAGATATGGTTAAGCCAGACGTGATACACGTGCACAATATTATGCCCTACTTTATCTTGTCTTCAATCGTTGATAGGAATGAATTCCCTACTGTATTGACCATTCATAATACACCACTGTTGCCAGAACGAGTATTCGGTACTTTTCATGATGTTGAGGCAGAAAAAATGTTTACCCGGCAACTACTTGCTAATAATAAATACTATAAATTGCTCGTTGGCAGTCATTATTACTTAAATACATACGCACAGATTGCACCATGGATTAAGCCCGACAGAGCTGAGGTGGTTTATTATTTTCCACCAGCCATCACTACAGGGCAACTGACGGCCCGGCACGTTGATTTCGAAGGAACAGTCAGGCTCTTATTTCCATCGCGCTTGATAAAGCGCAAAGGCATTGAAGAATGTCTTAGGGCACTCTCAAAATTACCGGCAAGGTTTACATTGAGCTTGCCCGGATACACGCAGGTCGAAGATAAATTATATCGGCTGCATATTGCTTCCCTTGTTTGTGAGCTTGACCTGGTTGATCGCGTTTTTGTTCCGCGGCAAAGAACGACTCCTGAAAAGATGGTAGGCTTTTATAGAGAAGCCGATATCGTATTGGTACCTTCACATTACGAGGGCTTTGGCATTGTGGCGCTTGAGGCAATGTCTTGGGGCGTGCCGGTCATTGCCTCTGAAGTAGGTGGTTTGAGTGAAATTGTATGTGATAAGGTAAATGGCCTCTTAATTAAGCCGAAAAGTGCAGAAGCTATTGAAACGGCAGTGCTTAAATTAGTTAATGATGTAACATTGGCGCAGACGATTATACACGGAGGGTTAAAAACCACTCAAGAGCGGTTTACGCACCATAAACATATGAAGCAGATTATGCGAGTGTACAAGCAGGCAATTGCCGCCTACTCCTCTCGAAAAGGCGAATAATCGCCTGTGAAACTAGTATGGAAAAAACTACAATGAGTAATTGAAGGTACTTATGAAAATAAGAAAATGGAAAATGCTCAGTCGAAAGGAAGTCTTCAATCACCCCCGTATACAATTGGTTGAAGACGAGGTACTGCTGCCTAATGGTGCTCAAACCAATTATATACGATATGCACCGAGTAAGACGTTCTCTGTTGCCGTACTCGCTATCGATTCATCGCAAAAGTTACTGCTGCAAAAGGAGTACAGTTATCCGACTGATACGATTTTATGGCAATTGCCCGGTGGCGGAGCTCGCGCACATGAGTCTGTAGCAATGGCTGCTACGCGTGAGTTAGCGGAAGAGTCTGGTTTTGACGCTCGTGTATGTCATACGATCGGTTTTGTTTACACAAATAACCGGCGTTCAGACGAAAAACAGTATGTGGTGGTTTGTACTGAGCTGCACCGGCAAAAAACCATGAGTGATCCCGAAGAATTTATTGAGAACTACTGGCTTTCCCTTCAAGAGGTTAAGTGTATGATAACCACTGGGTCATTTCAAAATATTAATTTGCTCGCTGCTTTAAATTTGTACTTTTTTAGATATGAACAGTATACGCACTAGAATTGGTGTTTGAAAAGTATCTCCTCTATCTCGTGGAAGCTCGATCTTCCGGAGGAACGTAGCGAGCAGAGTGTTGCCATGTGAGGTAAAGAGAATACTCCCAGGTGCCTATACTTGACAGGCCGAGGCAAACTCGTATAGCTTAGGTTTGCATTAAACAAAGAAAATTTATGAATACGCACGAAGCTTTGCGCGGTGCTGATCTATTAAGTTTAGTCCCAGCTGGCGGGAAGGGTGAGCGTCTAGGAGTGCTTACTGCCAAACGCGCCAAACCGGCACTTGCCACAAGTTTTGACAATGAGGGCAATATCCAACGAATGATTGATATCCCACTTGGAGCGATCCGACATGTCGGTGGCGCGGCTCTTGTTACGACCCTATTTGCCTCTGAAACATTAGATTTTGTAAATACCTACCCTTTTGCCATAACAAAACGTGAATTAACTATTGGTAGCCCCATCGACTCTTTAATCGCGGAATTGGAATTACTCAAATCATCACGTGCTTCAATAGTTGGTATTGTGCCGGCTGATGCCTGTATTGAGCCAGAAATCTTTGAAGAAATGCAATGCCAACTTGAAAGAAGTAGCGCCAATGCGCTGATTCTAGCCTCACATCATCTCGATGGTCACAATGTTTGGAGTGTTGATCGCCATGGCATGATGACAGACTCTAGCCACCAAGCTGATGTTGTGGCAGATTTGGGGATACACTTGTTTAAAAAGGATTGGCTGCTTGAGAGGCTAACCGACTGCATGAATGAACTCGAGGTTTCTAGCATAGACATTTGGAAGCATTTGTATTGTATCGATCAACCTGCGGCAGGCCTATTGCTCTACGTGCCAAAACGTGACCCAGTAGCTGTTGATATGGGGACTGGCTCGACATTCTATAAAATTGTTTATCGGCTCAACCAAAAACATGCAGACTCCTCTGAGAATATTATATTTCCAAGTGCGGCATTAATGCATGGATCGGTTAATACCATTGCCTTGCCTGGTAGTTCCGCTGCAATTCCTCTACAACGTGCCATTATTCCCGAGGAATGTACTGCGATTGAAAAACTACAAACACTTCAATGTGAATAAACGCCTAACACAAGCAGTAGTGAAATATAGAAGTCTTCTCTCTTTTGCTCTTCTTGAAAGGAATAAACGAGCTGTCTAGCGAATGCGAGGATACTTCCCAGAGTTTTTCATTTTCTTGTATCATAAAACTATGCGATGGTTACAAAATAAAGAAGTTTTACGCATTCAATTGATGAATGTGCTGTTGTTGATTGTAGTAGGCGCTGTGCTTTTTTATGACCCTCCTACAGCCGTACAGCTGGCTGGGTTAGTAGGTGTTGTGTGGCTTGCATTATTGTTGATTGCCCCACGCTTGTTGAAGGTGGTAGCTTTACGCCGCTGGCATAAAGATTTTTTGCAGATTGCTAAACAGAGCAAGTGGATGGGTATCTGGACGGCTATTTGGTTTTGGCTGCACGGTTGGCTAGTGTTGTTTGTTTACCTTGATAGCACTAGTATCCTTGCAATTGTAACCAGTGCGGTGCAGCGCGAAACAGTGCTCGGCACTGCTAGTTTGTTTATTCTGCTTTTGCTGGCGCTTATCTCCAATAATTGGAGCTATCACCATATTAAAGCGTGGAAACATCTGAATATGTTAATTTGGCTTGTGGTGCCATTTGGTTTTACGTATGCGATATTGGCATCACTTCGTTTTACAGGTGAATGGCCGATGTTTGCCGTACTGGCGCTTTTTCCCTTGATGGCGCTGGCAGGTGTCACAGCGCAATTTCGTCAGGATGCTGATTATTTTGCTCGTTTGCGTTCGGGATTGCTTGTTGGCGGCAGTATCCTGAGCCTTCTCGCCACCTATTTTTTATGAGCCTGCTTGCACATTCTATAAACCTGGGGTGGCACGCGGCGGGGCAGCTCCCAAAAATGTTTTTTCTTGTATTCAAGAAAAAAATTTTAGGGGCGGACCGCGTGACAGGACCCCTTCTATAGCTGTCTCTTATACACATCT
>JARIHL010000089.1 GCA_029288315.1 Candidatus Saccharimonadota bacterium | reverse complement strand
GTCGACTCCACGAACGGAGTATCGCATACGTCCGGTTGCATGAAGAAGCCGGGGTTAACGTACCCGGCAGGTGGCAGAGGCTGCCACCGTACGCTCACCGCGAGGCGAGGGAGCGGCGAGGGATCAGTGAGAACTTGAGCTGCTGTCTTTAAGCTGCGGCAGATTGGATTTTTGCGGCTGCCACTGCCACAGCACAGCGAGCTGGATGGGCATGATGGCAGCAAACCCGGTCATTGTCAGAAAGATTGCCCAGATGGCTACCTGGCTTACTGCCATCTGATAGATTGTGGTGAAAAGCATGGCTGCACAAGTGATAGCTGACACATATACCAGCAATACACGATCTGTTCGTCTCTGCTGGGGCTCCGCAGCTTTCTTCATGACGTTTACCTCCAAGAGGAGTTTGCCTGACCCGCAGGCACGGGCACATCTCACATCGAGATGAACGGCATGAAGGCCAGTCCGCACTACTGGCTGCATCACCACAACCTTTCTATCATTATGCAGTTTTAATTAAAGGGGTCAACCCTAACTGTCCCATTACTGTAAAACGAATTCGTTACGCATAGACAGTCTCCTTTGGCGATGATTCGAGGAGGATTTTAGGCCGTTTAATCGACCTCGGTAAGTTTCTTGGAGGCTCAGATAAGCCAGCGAACTGGCAGCCAGGGCTGGCTGCTCGGCCTCATGGGCGGCATAAATCGCTGTCGTAAAATAGCGGCGAGCTGGCCCGTGGCGGTTGCCATCGAGTGCCAGCCACCCGCATAGTGTCGTCGGCCGGGAAGTCCTGGCGCAACCGCCGGCTGATTTGCCGGGGTGACCATTTCTGCGCCAAGCCGGCATTTACCTCATCATGCAGCCGGGCGTTCGTCTCCAGCAACCGGGATTTGGGTCGTGCACGATTGTTCTCCGCTCTCTGCTGAGCAGGTACCGCCCGATACGCCGATCGGCCACCGTTACGGGCAACCTCACGCGATACCACGGTATGATCTCTCTTGAGCAGCCGCCCGATCGACCGATAAGACCGGCCAGCAGCCAGTTCTCGGGAGATGATTTCCCGTTCCTCGGCAAGAAGTTCCGCACCCCGCACCGCCAGCACCCCCCTTGTGCCTTACTGGCTGGACGATCAGAATCGTATCATTGCGCCGTTTCTGATGGTGCGCTCACCCTATGACACCAAGCCCCAATCTGATGCACGTGGGTTCATCGAGCCAGGACCAAAGTTACAACGCGATCACTGACAAGTGCTGTGAGCGCGACTAGCAGTAATGCCACTATAAACTTACGTCGGGACGACGCAATCCATTTGTTAAATAAAAAGTCAGCAAACAGATATGAGAGTACCAGCAGGCAGCTTGCGGCTACCATCCAAGTCCACCAGCTAATCGGCATAAGTAGAGGCACGAGTGCGTAAGACAACCAGAAGGCTTCAAGGACCGCGATGAATGTTATAGCAACCGCATACGGCACTTTTTGGTACTTCATCAGGAACAGACCGGGAATACTGGCGATCAAGTTGATAGCCATCAGAATGAGTAGCAGCATGATGCCATCGCATCCGTAAGTGCTGCATAGTTTAACTGGTAGCGCAACGGCGTTTAATCCTACTACCAAAGCCGCAGTTAAAAGCGCCGTGGTTAGTATTTTTTTAGAGTGTACTTTGCGATTCATTTGCCCCTTTCGAATTTCTATAATTTGCTACTAAAAGGAATGTAAGTTGCTGGACCTAATTCCAAACATCATCTGCCCCTGACGTGCAGAAATATAGATCAACAGGGTGGCTCGGAGTCCAGGTACTTAGTTTCTCCTTGGTAGGTCGGCCGAACAAAAATCCGGCCGACCTGATATACAGCTCTAACTTCTGTTTACGTCAGTAGCAGGGTCCCCAGTCCCAGCCTTGAGACTGGTAGTCCCCATTCCCGTAAAAATGAACGACCTCTACTCCAGTACATGCAGTTCCCCTTCCATCAACCATTTGTGACCAGCTCGATCCGTATAGGCTACTGGCGTGGTGAGCCGTGCCATAGCTTGACCCTCCGGGGTTCCACGCTGTCACACGGGCGTGGATTCCGATCCCAGCAGCGGCATAGCCGCTCGCTGTGCGCGCATAAGGTGTATACCTACCCCAGTTGGCCACGCAGGATGGCGAGTAGCGAAGTTCCAACATACCGTCAGTGACGCTCATCGCCGCGGCCGTAATTGCATCATGGTCACAGCGGTTGGACGGGTCCAGACCGTTACAGCTTGGCCCGTAACACGCAACGGCAAACGCCGACGTGGAGCTAGACGGAGCTAATGCTAGTGATACAGCGAGTGCCATAGCAGCTAGCAACAGACCGAGCAAACGCCTTCTGCCGTACATGCGTACTCCTCACACTCGGATTCAAAGGTACGGAAATCAAAATACCGTTTAGGCGCATCAGTCAATATCAATTGAATACAAACCTGTCTCTTATACACATCT
>JARIHL010000085.1 GCA_029288315.1 Candidatus Saccharimonadota bacterium | reverse complement strand
AGTCTTTGTTTAGCCGAGCGAGGTGAACCCCCTTTAGGGGGTGAACAACGAGCGAGCAGTAGTGTACGTCTCTAAAATGTTTTTTCTTGAATACAAGAAAAAACATTTTAGGGGCGGATGGCGTGAGAGGACTCCTTCTATCCATGGTTCGCTGCCCTGCCAATCGATGTCAGGATGATACTATGGAAGCTAAGGAGAGGATAGTATGAACCAAGGCAAGTACATTGTTCTGGAAGGCATGGACGGTAGTGGTAAAACAACACAATTTGAACTACTCCAGGAATCGCTTGGGAGAAACGTGCTCATGGTTCGAGAGCCAGGCGGTACAGAGATGGCTGAACACATTCGGAAGCTTTTAAAAGATAAAACCATAGCTCGTAGCCCAAAAACCAACTCATTTCTTTTTGCAGCAGCTCGGGCTGATTTAATTGATCAAGTAGTTGCTCCAGCGATTGCTCGTGGTCAGCATGTCTTGAGCGACCGAAATTGGCTTTCGACATTGGCTTATCAAAGTGCGGAGGGGGCTGACGTTGAGCACATTATTGCAATTAATAAACTTGCCACGAATGATTTTTTTGATCCCGACTTGATTATAATGCTCGATCTCGATCCCAAGCTTTGTCAGGAACGGCAACGACGCCGTGGGAACAATGAAGCGGATTACTTTGAACATAAAGGGGAAGCCTATTTCAAGGCCGTTCGGCAAGGTTATCTAGAAGGTATCAAGCAATTTAGTAAGAGTCTTGTTATTGACGCCAGCCCGTCACCTGAGCAAGTAGCAGTGATTGTGCAAAAAGCTATTGAGATGGTAATGTAACTTCTTCTTATCTCGCTGTTTGCGAGATAAAAGAGTTTAAACAGCTTTATATAGTTTTTGCAGTCTGCTAATACTAGCCTCGTCCCAAACGCGCCGAGCAAGCTGAGTTAGATCATCGAGCGTCCCATTGTTAAGAATAAGACTGTCAGCGGTAATCTTCGACCGGCTGGCTTCAGTAATGTCATCAGCAAGTGCTTGAATTGTTGGCCGCTCGATCGTAAGTATGAAGCCGCTATGCGATCGTACCAACTCAGCGTCAGTTGGATAGCGCAAACCATTGATAATAATAAGTTTTTTACCAGCATCATATCGGTCAATACGGCGAAATATTTCATCAAACCACACTGTTTTGCTGACAGTGGCTACTAAGTAACCGCCCAGCCATTGCAGGAGGGGGCGGTACGTTGCTTTATTGTCTTTTGTGATATGCTGGTTGGCCAATGCTGGATGAGCGCGGAGTTGCTTTAAATAGGCAAAAAGCTTTTCATAATATTCTGGATGAACCGCTCGGCGATGTTTCGTAAGAGCTAGCTGTGACCAAACGATATCTTTATGCAGTTGTTCGCTAATAACGCCGGTTAACCAAATAAGCGCTTGATTTATTACATCTACATCATTATCGGCTACCTCAAAGCTGAGTTCAGACGCTAAAGCCTTATTAAACTGTTCTGCAATTTCGATAATAACCTCACCACTTTCGTATATCACCGAATGAGGTTCGGCCATAGCAAGGAGTTCTGAGAAAGTACTCTTCCCGCTACCGATGGGGCCAGTTATGCCGAGGATAGTCGCCATACTTACAGCATAGCAAAATAGCGCCTTATGTTGACGCTATTTGCTATTATTATTTATTTTTGATCAGCGCTACAGAGCCTAATTTTCTGGTCTTAGAGCGTGCTGATATCTACTTTGATACCTGGCCCCATGGTTGTAGTAAGAGTCACAGCTTTGATATAACCACCCTTCAAGCTGGTTGGCCGAACATTGTTGAGGCTCTCAATAAAAGCTTGGATGTTTTCAAGCAATGCTTTTTGTTCGAAGCTTACTTTACCAATGCCCTGATGGATGATTCCTTGTTTATCAACACGATATTCTACGCGTCCTGCTTTCGCTTCTTTAACGGCCGCAGCAATTTTTGTCGTAACAGTGCCACTCTTGGGGTTTGGCATGAGCCCGCGTGGGCCAAGTAGCCGCGCATATTTACCAAGCTTTGGCATCATTTGTGGGGTTGAAATAAGCACGTCAAAATCAAGCTGTTCTTTATCTAGTTGCGTTAAAAAGTCATCCTCCCCAACAATATCAGCACCTGCTTTTGTAGCAGCTGCATGTTGATCAGCTGGCGCCAATACCGCCACCAGGACCTTTTTGCCGGTACCGTTTGGTAAAATCACGGTCGAACGGATGTTTTGGTCAGCTTGACGTGGATCGACATTCAGATTAATATGCAACTCAACCGTGGCATCAAACTTACTAACACTCGTTTGAGCAGCAAGTTTCAGCGCCTCCTTAAGATCGTATAACTTAGTAGCTTCAATATATTCAGCGGCTTTACGATATGCTTTGCTGCGTCGCTCTATGAGAGGACGTGGTTTAGGTACTGGGCCACGTTTGAGGGCCGTATCAGTGCTATCACCTTGAGGGGAAGTGTCGCCTTTTGCCTTGCGCTCTTCTTTCTCGGCCTTTTCTTCAGCTTCTTTAATAGCCTTCGTACTGCGCTTACCGGCTTTGGCTGTCTTTTCCGGTTTTACTTCAACCGTGGCTTCATGAATAGAGGTATCTGCGGTTTCAGCAGTCGTTGTTTCAAGCTCTACGCTCTCTTTATCTATCATAGTAACTCCCTATGTGGTACATGCGGCTTTTCAGCCTCCCACATTAATTTAATTATCTACTACTTCTACGCCCATTGAACGCGCGGTACCTGCAATAATAGTAACGGCGGCATCGAGATCATTGGCGTTCATGATGTGCATCTTGGCTTCGGCGATTTTCTCAAGCTGGGATCGCGTAATCTTGCCAATTTTGTCAGCATGCGGTTTGCCTGAGCCCTTTTTTATACCAATTGCTTCGCGAATCATTTCATCGACAGGTTGGCCGATTACCTTAAAAGTAAAGGTGCGGTCTTCGTAAACTTTTAGATGTACCGTTACCGTTTTGCCCATCTGGTCTTTCGTTTGATCGTTAAATGCGCCTACGAAGTCCATCAAATTAAGACCATGCTGGCCTAAAATTGACCCAACTGGAGGCCCAGCTGTCGCCTTGCCGCCAGGCACACGAAATTTAAGATTTGCTTTAACTTTTTTCGCCATACTAATGCTCCTAGGTGGTTCCAACGGCTTTTCAGCCTCCCACGATTATTTGATATGAGGAGTGCGTAACTT
Organism: Candidatus Saccharimonadota bacterium; assembly: GCA_029288315.1. Classification (GTDB taxonomy): domain Bacteria; phylum Patescibacteriota; class Saccharimonadia; order Saccharimonadales; family EFPC-124; genus JARIHL01. The sequence continues at coordinate 44,494 of JARIHL010000085.1, read as the reverse complement.
AAGGCAGATTATACTAGAAATTTGCGATAATGTATAGGTTTATTGAAGAGTATTCGCCTCGTTGAGTGCTCGCCCAGGTCGCTATTATTGGAGCGACCTGGGCGGCAAGAGCCTCTTGATTATACCGGAGCAGATCAAAATCGATTGCGTTCGGTATAAGCCTGGACCTCTGCTACCATCAGGTTCGTGATGTAGCCATGAAGAATACCATGTTGTAATAGTTGCTCGATGGTTAGGAGCGATTGCAATCGTACGCCCATGGTAGCCAAACGAGCAACACCCCCCTGTTGGCGGTCAATAACTGTTAATATGTCAGTGACCACCAGATTGGCTCGCCGCGCCGCCTCCAGCATTAGTACTTTATTGCGGCCGCCTGAAGTGTGGTCTTCTACAATCAAGAGATCGTCACCAGGATTATACTCACCTTGGGTGAGCTCAAAAATCGTCTGACCACCTGGTTGCTGGTATTTTGTGAATACCAAAAGATTGGCGGGCCAGTCATCAAAGCGTTGCGCCATTGCCTTGGCAAGTGGTACTGCGCCTTTTGGTACGGCCGCAATACGCTTGAATTGAATTGGCGGCTGACTCGTGGTTGCTAGCTTGGCCATCATCAAACCCACCAGCTCATACAACTCCGACAAGAGTGCCGCATTTTCTGTATTTGCCGCTGGATATTTTAGATAGTACGGCGACCGTTCCAGTCGGCTATTATCCAGATGAACTGATAGTTGAAAATCGCCAAACATGACGCTCTTGGTTTGGTAGTACAAATCTGCCAGTCTGGTTAAGGACGGTGAGAGCGCGCTGGGCATTAGGCTCCTTCCGGTCGGCAGTAACTCAGCATCACTGCTATTTCTACTATAAACGAAAATCAGACGGCTGGTAGCCGTCTGATGAGGCATCATTTAAGAATTATTTAAACTTTTTTAACTTGTAGTGCGTCTAATTCAACTGGCGTTTCGCGGCCAAACATACTGACCAGAACTTTAATTTTGCCTTTTTGAGTATCAATTTCGCTGATGGCGCCATCAAAACCTTTGAAGGGACCGTCTATAATGTTTACTACTTCGCCCGGCGCAAAATCGATGTGATGCTTCGGTTCTGCCACACCCATACGCTTTTTGATCTTGACCATTTCGTCGTCAGACACTGGAGTGGGCGTGACACCGCTACCAACAAAGCCAGTTACGCCGGGAGTGTTGCGAATAATATACCAGGCATCTTCTGACATCTTCATTTCGACCAACACGTAACCTTGAAAGATTTTCTTTTCGACAACTTTGCGTTTACCGTTTTTGATTTCAATTTGTTTTTCTTTTGGTACCATGACATCAAAAATCTTATCAGCCATGTCGACTGATTCAACGCGCTGTCGAATTGATTCAGCTACCTTTTCTTCGTAGCCAGAGTAGGTATGGATGGCGTACCATTGACGAGTAGAGTCATAACGTTTGCTTGTCATTATAATAATATCCTCTTAAATAGTTGCTCAAAACCAAAATCGAGCGCTAATATGAAGCCGGTTAACAGTGATGTAAAGACAATCACCGCCAGTGTTAATACCCAGGTTGCTCGCCGGGTTGGCCAACGCACTTCACGCAGTTCGCGCCAAGCGCCAGTAAAGTAACCTCCGAATGTTCGCAGCCACTGAGGTGTGCGAACTGTCTTACCAAACCTACCCTTGACTGGTACGTCGATGCGCCGTTTTAAAAGGCTTTTTTTGGTAGATTGCTTTTCTGATTGCGTAGCTTTTTCTTGAGCCACAGGCATGCTCCCACTTAAAAAGCCTACATAGAGTTGTAGGCCACTGCGTCAAGTGTAGCGTGTTATGGGTATTTGGTCAAGGGATTCGTTGGTGACCCAAGTTGTCCCAGCGATCATGCTGGGGCAACTTGGGTCACTTTGTGTTTCAACGCCTCAGGGTGTGGCTGGCCGTGCCGGCGGAACCGTTGGCGGTTTCTTGGGTGGATCTCCTGGTCGGCGACGGCGACGGCCTGGCGCTGGTATGATGATGGTCTACTGGGCCTCAATGGCGCCGGGGGTGCTGGCGCTGGTGCAGTCATACCTTCCTCCATTCTGAGAATGCGGCTGAAAACGTCCATCAGCTTAAGCCTTTTGCCGATTGATTGTCAAGGATTTTGTGAAAGCTATGGAAAACTCTGCTTCCGGAAAGATCGAGCCCCTGAGAATGGTTTGGAGCGACTAAAATAACTAGCACAAATATACGCAACGTCCCATAATAGTATTTATGGATCTCAGCTTACTCATATGGCTGACTGCAACATGTTCAGCACTTATCTTGTTGTATGTGCTGAGTGCTATAACCCCGCTGTGGCTGCATCGGCGGCTACTGAGTGAGGTTGCTATGGCTCTGTTGGTGAGTGCGTTACCCTTCATTATTAGTATAGATATAAGTGTATTGGGGCGGAGCATATTGGTGCTCCTCCAATTATGTCTACTTCTACTTGCGGGCCGTCTTTTGTTTGGACGGCTAAAAGATGAATTTTTACGAACCAGTACAAAAAAGAATGCAATGGTAGCATTCGTGCTCTTATTGTTAATGCTTGGATGGTTTTCAGGCGTATTTTCTCAAATGATTGCCGTCGCTACAGTGCTTGCCGTGAGTCTAGTAGTAGCCGTCATCCTGCTTAATCAAGTCATATGGACGCTGAAGCATTACAAGCTTCGTACATTGCAGGTTCATTTACGCCTCAAAGAACTGCCAACGGTTACACTGGCTATTCCGGCACGGAATGAGACGCACGCGCTCACTGAATGCTTAAAAGCGGCAGTGGCTTCAGATTATCCGAAGCTTGAGATTTTGGTGTTAGATGATTGTTCACAAGATGAAACATCGGCATTGATACGATCTTTTGCGCATGATGGTGTGCGATTCATTCAGGGTAATCAACCCACCAAAGGCTGGTTGGGCAAAAACCAGGCATTGCAGATGCTTGCCGAACAAGCAAGTGGTGAATACGTACTCTTTGCTGGGGTTGATACAAATTTTAGCCCGCAAAGCATTACTCAATTAGTCACCTATGCACTCTCCAGCAATGTGACTATGGTGAGTGTTTTGCCGCAACGACGAGAGAATGTGCATCCTGGTACACTACTACCTGGGTTGCGCTATTTTTGGCAAATTGCCCTTCCTATTACTAAGCGCCGAGTGGCGGTAGCTACCCAGTGTTGGTTAATTAAAACTGACGCTATGCAACAACTTGGCGGCTTTGCGGCTATCAAAAACAAAATTGTACCAGAAGGTTGGTTTGCCCGCCGATTATTTGGCGGCAATATGTATCGCTTTATCATTTCAAATACCGGATTAGGTATTACAACGGCGAAACGGTGGAGCAGCCAGAACGAGAGCGCTCTCAGATTTCTCTACCCTACCTTTAAGCGCCAACCACTTTATATATTCATTGGCTCTTTGCTGTTGACTTGTATTGTACTCGGGCCATTTTTGCTTGTTGCGTGGTTACCAGGAATAAGCGGATTGAGCGTATGGTGGTGGGGTACACTGGGGGTTTGCTGCCTGTATATGTTAAGTTACGCCTTGGTCACTGTGCGGACACACCCCCATACGTGGCTGTTTACAACACTATTATTTCCTTTATCAGTTATGCAAGAGATGGTGCTGTTAGTGATGAGTATGCTGCTCTATGAGTTTGGTGAGGTGAACTGGAAAGGACGAAATGTTTGCTACCCGGTTATTAACTCAGTTAAAAATAATCATTCTTAAACAAGCTTGAAGAGGTTCGAGGTGGGTGGCTCAATTGAGCCACCCACCTCGAGACGTTACTCAAGTAGCTCGTTAGCTACCGATGAGTTGGGCCAGCGAACTACCCGACATCGCTGTTACTTGACGGTGATGATAACTCCGCCGTCAGAACCTGAGCGTCGAGTCCGGCGCTTGCCTTTTTTAGATTTACGCCCAGATATCAAGGCGGGCAATGAGAACTTTTTGCCCTTTTCGGGTTTTTCCCCACCCAATGGCTGGCCATCACGACGCCTGAGCATTTCGTCTCCTTATTGGCGTGGGCTTTCTCAACACATATCACTGTAAAACAGCCTATTATCGTTGGCAATAGGTGGGTTAGTTTAGTGAGCTTCCGTAGCAGTTTTTAAGGTTACGCTAAAAACCGAACCATGATTAAGCCGGCTTTCAAAATTGATTGTAATGTTCATTTTATCAGCTAATTTTTTGCTAATGTAGAGTCCGAGGCCAGTGCCGCTAATCTCTTGCGTACGATAATCATCCGCACGATAGAATTTTTCAAATAAATGGCGTTGATCGCTTTTACTCATACCGATGCCAGTATCTTTTACGCCAATATAAACTCCTTTTGGCACTTTATGGCCGATAATTGTCACTGAGCCTTTTTTAGTATATTTCAATGCGTTCGTAATAAAGTTTTGCAAAATTTCTTCAATATATAACCGGCTGGTGCGTATTGACGGTAAGTGTGTGGGCACATCGAGATTGAGATGTAGCTGTTTTTTCTGTGCTTCTGGCAAGTATCTCTTGTACAGATCGCCAAGTAAATCGATAGTATCAATCTCTTCCATACCTCCAGCGTCAATGCCGCGTTCGGCACGCGAAAGGGTGGCGAGGTCGTTAATCATTTGGGCAAGGTATAGAATTTGCTCGTAGGCATCAGAAGTAGTTTGAGCTAGTATTTCTTTAGCTGCGCCGCGTTCTTGAAGTGCTATAAGGTTAGATAAGTTGCCTTCGGCAATAGCAATTGGCGAGCGCAACTCATGGCTAATCACTGATATGAATTCGTCGCGTTCTTCTTCAAGTGTTTTTTCTTTGGTGATATCACGCATGATAAAAATGAAGCCGCTTTCCCCCAGGCTTGCTTCGTAGCCGGGTTTCACAGGTGCGCTATTGATATAGAGCCGCATTGCCTGTGCATCATTCGATTGACGTATGAGGTCAGTCCGCGTAAAAACCTTACCCATCGCCTTGGCATCGGCCAGAATAGTAACGGGCCTTTTAGCTTTGTCTTGCAAGCCGAGGGCATGATCAAGCTGCTTGCCGACTAAACTTTCATTGGTATCAAGCAGACTCAGGAATGCTGCATTATAAATTTTGATAATGCCCTGATCGTTGGTCGTAACCACCGCATCACCCATGCTATTGACTAGTTCAAGCAGCTGTTTGTACTGGTTATTTTCTTGTTCTGCAGAGCGTGATGGTTGACGGCTTAGCACTTTGCGCACGCTGAGAAGCTTTGATACAGAATATTTTTTAGGCATCTTGTGATTTATTATGACATAGTGTAAACGCAATTGTGAACTTTAAGCCCATAGTCTAAAACAACCAGAGAGAACGGCCGATGGTAGCTGCGGATCTTACTCAGATACGCGAAATCCTTCCATGAAAACAACGGTTGACGGTCACGCGAGCTGAAGCCAATTGTCGCAGTCTGGACAACGCGGTAAGCGTTCCTTTTGAGGGTTTGAACTCTTCATGGTGCCCTCGTATCTACACTTTCTATTACTGCAACAGATATAAATAGTCCGTTTGGGCTTTCTCATGCGCTTTTGTAGGTTGGGCCGAAGTGCGAACCTTAATCCTGAACGTCCCATTATTCCTCATTCCTCTCTGGTGGTCGGCATAACAGTATTATACAACTATTTGCAGTATTCATCACTTCATTGTCAGATGCGGATGGAATTGCTTTAATTCCCGGCGCCGTTTTTTATAGTCTGGGCAATAGGTTGCGATGAGTTGCCAAAAAGTTTGGCTGTGGTTCATTTCTTTCGTGTGACAGAGCTCATGAATAAGCACATAGTCGATGAGTTCAAACGGCAATTGCATCAGCGAAATATTAAGGCTAATCGTGCCTTCGCTTGAACAACTTCCCCACCGTGTACCAGCATTACCAAACCTTGTTCTCTGGTAGGTAAAACCATGCAATCCCGCCAATTGATTCAACCTTCTTGGGAGATAAGCTTTTGCCTGTAATCGCAAAGCATTGTTGATCCCCTGAAAAACTGTTTGTTCGAGTTTTTCAGGTTCTGCTAATGCCGGACAAGTGATAATGAGATGTTGTTGCTCGAGACGATGCGTATAGGGCTTAGTTTCATTAAATTCAAAGTGAAGTGTGTGCGATTTACCGATGAGATCACCCTCGCTGTAGGCGGGCCGCCGAGCCTTTATACGTGCCAGCGTGTGCCGTAGATTCGTGCGCGATTCGTTGATAAGCTGTTTCGCAACAAATAATGGGGTTCGCGGTGGAAGTGAAATAGAAATAACCCCTCTTGAATCAAGCTTCAAACGAACATAACGCGCCAAACGAGAGCGGCGGAGGGTGATGCTGCCAAATTCTGAATCTTTAAAAGCTGCCATGCCATGTTATCTAAGGATAATACTTCTGCGTGTTGTATGGATGCCTCGAGCCTGCTGAAAAGTCGCCTCATTTTCTAATTTATGAGCTTCATGGGCCTGGGCTTCGCGAGTGGCGGCAATGCGCCTGAGCACCGCTTTTGCCTGAGTGCTATATGTCTGCATGCCGCTTATCACCACATAGTTTTCGCGATGAGGTGCGGTTAAGCGGCGAGCAAAATAAGCAAATTGTTCAGCGCTCAGACTGAGGGTATATTTATCATCTTCACGGCGCGAACTACGTTTCATCGCCCGGCCTTGAGCCGTCGGCTCATGTGTTTGAACCCAGACGCTTAATAAGTTATAACCGGCCTGTTTTGCTAACTGTTTCATATGGAGCCGTTCAGTTTTGACATTGCAGCCACCATCAACAATGAATGTGCGCTTTGTTTTTAGAAGCTCTTGAATTTGGTACTCGGTTAATCGCTTGACAATGTCGTTTTCTTCAGAAGTAAATTGTGATTGCGAAAACAGTTCATAGCGAATACGATCTTCACTGACCACTGGCGCGCCAAATGTATCTGAGAAACGTCTGGCAAAGAAGCTTTTACCAGCTCCGGGTATGCCAATCATCATCACTACAAGCGGCTGCGCCAGGTTAAGTGCTTTCATATTTGCTATACTATCAGATTTGCTACGGGCTTAAGCAGTAATACTACTTATTTTACCACGTATATTTGCTATAATGATGCAGCCGAGCCGAAACATTCGGTATGAAGGGGTGTAGCTCAGTGGTAGAGCATTGGTCTCCAAAACCAAGGGCCGGGGGTTCGAATCCCTCCACCCCTGCCATGAGTTCATTATTTAATTTTTTCGGTATAAACACCGTATTCACCCCTGTTATTTTTGAACAATCAGGGGTGCCAGATACGATATCATCGTAGGTTGGCGCACTATTAAATATCACGCCGAAATACTTGGCTTGAAGTACTGGGTTACTGTGGTGCAACAGTAGTTCTTCGAGGTGTGCCAGGAAGTATTCGACATATGCTTTCATTTTCTCCATATCAACAGGTTTCTGCTCTTCTTCTGTCTGACGTTGTGACGTTAGTTCGGCTATCTCAACCTCCAATTTAGCGATATCTTCTTCGAGGTACTTAATCGTCGTCTCGGAGCTTACAAGCTTAATCTTGTCCACGTTCACGCGTATTTGGCTGCGGAGCTGCGTAAGGCGCAGGTCAATCGCTACAGAGTCTTTATGAGCTTCCATTTGCTGCTTATCGAATGCCTCACCGACATATTCCATTAATTCAGCAATATATTCATCGGATACGGCTAAATGCTTCACAAACTCTTCGATTGTATTATCAAATTCTTTTTTAGATTTTCGAAAGTAATGATCGCCACGTTGATTACAGTGATAAGCAGGAAAGTACTTACCGTGCCTACCGCGCGATGAGCTGCCATATAACGGCTTCTTGCAACCAGGGCACATGACTATTCGTTTAAATGGAAACTCAGAATTCTTAACACCTTTCTTGACGAGATGGTCTGCGGGTTTACGGCGATAAATATGTACGCCATCACCGTCTTCTGTGATAATAATTTTTCCTCTATTGGCGGCATTGAAAAGCTCATATGATACGAGTCCGTCGAACTTACATTTAACAGGGTTGCCTTGCGTCCACTTTTCAGGATTTACCCCAGCATAAACTGGATTTTCAATCATACGCCATAGCTGCTTAAGAGTAAGTGGTTCACCGCCGATTACTTGAATAATTTTAGTTCGATCCTCTTTATCTCTAATAACGCGCTCTCGCGTGCGGAAGCCAAACTTATTTATCTCTTCAACAATTTCAATGTCCTCCATTGTGCCGCGTGCTCGCAACTCAAACATTTTAATGACCTGAGGAGCTTCAATCTCATTTGGTTTCAATATGCATCGCTTGCCGTCTCGCGTTTCCACATGGACATTATCAAAACCATGTAATGCCCGGCGTACCCAATAACCCATGCGTGCGTAGCGAATCTGCGCACCAATCATACGAGTTTGAATATCTCGCACCTCGTCTTTTGCGCGTTCAGCCTCAAGCATCTCAGCTTTCTTGGTCGGTGAATACTCGCTCCATTTGTACTTTACGCCGAGATGTTCGAGCGTATTTATTTTTTGGTTACCAATGATACCATACACATCAACAAGAGCAACGCCACAATCATCGAGCTGATTCTTGAGCATACTATAAAACTCTGAGCCACCACGCGTAAAACGATCAATCGACTTAATGATAACTTGTTTGACATTGTTCTTAGGGTCTTTACAGTAATCTACAACTTCTTGCATTGGCTGTAGCTCTTTTGAGCCTGACTCCAAAAAAACGAAGTAGCGTGCGACATTTAAGTTGCGTCCAGCTGCGTACTGCTCGATAAGTCTTTGCTGGTCGTCGGGTGAATCTCCATCAATTCCTTGCTTAACAGTCGATACTCTAATGGCACCAACAACATTGCCGACCGCAGTTTGATTACTAGGCATTTTGAGCCTCTGAGATTGTTTTAAATAAGGTGTGTTCATTACGTTGATCTTCTTCTATTTTGTCCACGATTAATGCTGCGAGAAGTTTTAGGCGATCTTGCACATCCATGGCAAGTGTATCCTGAATAGCTAGATCCTCAGCTTCCGCATCTTTCTTGCTCATTTTTATAGCCCCCTTGTAGTACTACTAGTCATAGTTATATTATAGTATTAGTAGTCCTAGTAAGGAAGTACTAGACTGCTGTTTTATGCACAATATAGCTGCACTCCCCGAATTGCACCTATCTAACTACACTAACTCCTTATATACACCTTTATATTTCTCTCTCTTTAATATATAAATATATAGAGCATAGCTACAGACATGAATAATACAGAACCAAAATACAGACGCCCACTAAATACCGAACAACTACAGATATTAGAATTACTGTATAAGTTTCGATTTGTATCGTCAGCGTCATTAAAAATGTATTTTGTTAAGTCGAATCCAGGTATGAATGTGTTTAGAAGGCTTGAGACACTTGAGCAACAAGGACTCATAGCAAAAAGGTACTTTGATAATTACAGACTTCTTCATAAGCCAGTCGCATACCATTTATTACCCGAGGGGATACGTAGGCTCCAACGAAATAAACCAACACTGAATATACGAGTAAGAGTAAGCGTCATATATAAAGACAAGAGCGTATCCGAACAGTTCATCCAAGATTGTTTCGACTTATTTAATATCTTTCTAGCGTTACGATCACACAATTCTGACCTCAAGTTTTTTACTAAAGTAGATCTAAAACATGAAGACTACGAATACTTCCCTCAGCCACTTCCAGATGCGTATATAAGACTCGGAAGTGATAAACAGTATTTCCTACAAGTACACCATGCTCATCAACCCTTCTTCGTTGCGACAAGGGCAGTTAAGAAATACATGGACTACTTTGAGAGTGGCGTATGGGATGACACGGGTACGAATTTTCCGATATTATTATTCGCCGTAGACAGTCCGAATATCGAGAAGCGCCTCCACAAGATTATTGGCGACAAGGATGGTCTGATAGGATATACGGCATTGAAGAGTGATATTTTGAACGGCGATAAGAAGTCGTGGCGTAGTGCTGACAATCCGGATAAAGCTTTCTCCCTCGAAGAATTAAAGTTATTGAATACTATATAGGCAGTTTATCGTCATGCCCAGGACGTTCTTGGCTACTGTTTATTATTCTCGATAACCTCTAGCCAGTTTACACGGCCAATCGACAGATTGAGCAAATCACTCCAAAGGCATGCACTACCTGTTTGCTTGCTTAACGCCCACAACACCTCTTCTTCAAGCCACTCGGAGGTCATACTTTCGTAGAAAAGAAGTAAAATAGAAGTAGAAATATATCAGGATTCTATGAATGTTCGATAATAGAGAATATACAAATAACCACTACGTTCCTCAATGGTATCAACGGAGGTTTTTAGAAGACGGGCAGACAAATGGAACAATTCAACTGCTGGATTTAACCCCACCTGTCTTCTTTGATCGTTCGGGCGTGGCGCACCCAGCTAATGAGTTACGGACGCATTCTATCGAAAAATCATTTAAAGAAGATGATTTGTATACCTTACAAAACGGAACTCGAAGGTCGACCATTATCGAGCAGAAGTTTTTTGGTGGTATTGATGGCTTTGGAAAGAATGCCGTGGATTACTTTACGAATTTCGAGCATCCATCAATCGATGCGAAAGCTGCTCGTAACATGGTCACTTACATGAGTGCTCAGAAACTGCGCACCCCTAAGGGTCTAGGTTGGCTATCCCAGCTCGTAGGAACTGATGATCGAAATATATTGCTTACTCGAATGATGCAGTTGAAAAATTTGTATTCAGCCGTGTGGACTGGATGCATTTGGCAGATTGCAGATGCTAGTCAATCCGATACAAAGTTTATTTTCTCAGACCACCCTGTAACTGTATATAACAGAAGACTACTACCCAGAAGTCACGAGAATCGGGGCTTTAATGATCCCGATATACGATATAACGCATCTCACACCATCTTCCCGCTGTCTCGCGAGAAGGTGCTTATATTAACTAATAAATCGTGGGCAAAGAATCCGTATCAGAACGCGCTTCAGCTAAGGCCAAACTCCAGTTTCTTTAGAGATGCTGTATTTAATTTTTTGTCTATCCAAACCCAAAGGCATCTTAGCGAACATGAGGTAAGACAAATCAACTATGTGATTAAGAAGAGAGCATTGCGTTATGTTGCCGCAGGTAACAAAGACTGGTTGTATCCCGAAAGATATGTAAACGGTGAGGAATGGGGACAATTCGGTAGCGGCTATCTATTCATGCCCGATCCACGACCTTTGTCGGGTGGAGGACAAATCTATTTCGGCTATTCAGATGGTAGAACAGAGGCATTTGACGCAGACGAAAGGAGACCATGGCAGGAAGGCTACGATCCTGACGGCGGTAGTAATATGAATATGTTGTTAAGGTTTAAAGCCGAATTCGCGTTAATGCACGGGCCGTACAGACGTGGACGATCTTTTGAGATGGCGACTTTGGATGACGAAAGAGATTCAGATACTTATCATCAGACAATGATTGAACAGGGGCGATTAAGGCTGCCCGAATAACATTACCTGATACTATAGAAGTAGCAATATATAAAAGGCAAAGTAATAATGAATCCCAATCCTGTTATTTTCTATTCATGGCAATCGGATCATACTAAAACTAGACACTTTATCGAGAAGGCGCTTCGAGCTGCGATTGACAACCTTGCCGAGAATCCAGATATCGAGCTTGCGCCCCGCTTCGACAAGGATACACAAGGTAAAGTTGGGTCGATCAATATACCAACGACCATCCGAAAGAAAATTGATTTAGCTGACGTTTTTGTAGCGGACTTGACCTTAGTGGATAAGGGTGAGTCTGGGCGAGCAATGGTCAATCAAAATGTTATGTATGAGCTAGGCTATGCCACCGGAAAGTTGGGCGATGAAGCGACAGTCGTACTTCTCAACTCTGACCTAGGTGATAAGGGATTGCTGCCCTTTGATATAGCCCAAAATCGGGTCGTCGATTTTTCGCTTAATGATGACAAAAGGGGCGTGGCATTGATGAAAGAGCTTGAGGAAATCCTTGCGGCACATCTGCAAGATATCCAGGCCAAGTTAGAGATAGTCCAGACCGAATCTGCCAAAGACAAATTGACTCAGGCAATTGAGGACGACAAGCCAGCCCGACGTTTGGCGGAAGCCTACTTCACTAACTTATATGACGAGATTAACAAGCTGTATCCAGGAAGATACAAGCATAGCGAGGATGGTAGCGAATATTTTGGCAAAGTTGCAGATGCCTATGAAAAATCCCTACCTCTAATACAAGAGTGCTATGACGTTGTTAGTATGGCGGCTGAGCACAAGAAAGAAGACGTCTTAATTGCTGCGTATAAGAAACTGGGGAATCTATCTAAATACTTTGATGTCCTTCCCGAAGACATAGGCGGATTAAGTGAAGCCTCGAAAGAATATCATGGACTTATCGTATACGAGCTTGCGGCGCTAATAATCGGTTGCGTAGCGAAGGAAAATTGGTGGTCGTTCCTTGCAACGCTTACGGAACAGAAATTTAAAAGGCCAAATAAGTATGATAAGTTAGTCGGATTAGATAGACTACGACATTTCCCGCAAGGTGTCGCTAACTATATAAAGAAAAACGATGTCGGGTCAATTAGCAAGTTTATTATAAAGCGCCATTCTAACGATGATGATTTACTTCAAACATACATAGATGGTTCAATTTTAATGTGGTTCTTGGTTGATAGCCCCGCTTGGATGATCTACCTTTTAGTAGGTGATGACTACGGTCAGCAGTACCAGCCACACTTTATCAAGCTGTTCAAGAAGTATTCTTTTGTAAACAATCTCTTTAAGGCTAGTGACCATAAAACATTCGACGGGTTTAAAGATCAAGCTTGGGCACATATCCAAAGAAGCGTTACCGGCTGGCCTGACGGTAGTATGGCCTCAATGTTCGCATCAGAAGGTATTAAAACGAAGGACGATATAGCTTCTCAGCGTCAAAAGATAGAGATGATATAGAACTTCATCAGAAAACTTGAGTTAAAGTTATAATGGCTGTATGAGTGAGAAAGAATAGCGGAATTACGATGACGCAGCTTAATTTTGATTTACTGGCAGAAATTCATGGTGACATGGCTGAGCTTATAGATAAGGTAAATCTGCACTATTCAAAGGGTAATTTCGCTCAAGAGACTCCACTCCAGACTTCAATGCGCCTGGCATATCGAATGGGTCTTGAATATTATTTGACCGCAATCGCTTTAACCAAGATTGACAAAGTAAGCCTAACGCTAAGTGCCGCAAGTCTTGTACGTGCCCTTATGGAAGTCGGAGCAGATATTCATCACATAGTAGTTGATCCCGAAAAAGTCGATGATCGTGCTCAATCGTATAAAGATAGTGTCGATACTTATGTGGATTCCATGAAACGTATGGCGACAAAAATGCTGGCGAATGAAGAGTATTCTTTAAAGTATCCAAATCCTTGGACTTCCTCGACCATACAAGATAGGATCGCTGCGCGTGGCCCAGGGACAGTTCAGATATATGATTATTTTAGTGCATTCACCCATGCGAATCCTGCTTACTATGTATATTTAGTCGAAAAACAGTTGGGCGAAACTCTAAGGTTTAATATTCGGAAAGCAGCTTTAGTGCACATGATGGACATAGTTAGAGTTTTGGCCGTCATGGGCTTAGACTTAGATATTCGCAAAATAGAATTAGTTAATAAAAAGCTATACTCCACAGATTCTCAAGATTAACTATAGAAACTATTATATTAGTAACTTGCATCTTGTTTACAAGTGCAAGTTGATCTGTTTTTTAAAAACAGATTTATTCCGGCCTTTTTAGGGTGGCTTTAGGTTTCGATTGAGTAGCGGCTTTCTTGACCCTTTTAACGGCTGGCTTTGAATTTGAAGCTTCAAATTTAACAGTGTAATTCTTTCTTGAAAGTTCAATAACCCTGTTGTTATTTGTGTTTGAACTACGGTTAGGTAGTATTGTTTCCCCAGAAAATGCTTCCTGAATCTTAACCGCCGAAATTCTTATATAAAAGTTGAATGAAGGAAGGCTGGCAATATCACCTTCTTCTAAATATGGTTTGAAGTAAGGCAATAGTTTCTTTTCGTCCGAAGGGTTGCCAGATCGGAAGCTTATAACCGTGCCGACATTCGCAAGAATAACATCCACCATTTGGTAGTCTTCTTGTTGCGAGGTACTTTGTTCAGCCATTGTGAGAAATAGTTTGTATTTTCGAGCCTCAGATAGCATTTGCTTAAACGAAGGAGTCGCAAAGTTTTGGAACTCATCAACATAAAGATAAAATGGAACACGCTCACTTTGCGGTAGCCGTGCTCGACGCAGGGCGGCAAGTTGTAGTTTTGCAAGGACAGCGATGCCAAATAGTTCAGAGGTATCTTCTCCCACTAAGCCTTTTGAGAAGTTACAGATTAATATCTTGCCGTTGAGAATCTCGTCGAAATTGATTGTTGACTTGGGTTGCTCAAGAATCCGTTTTGCTGAGGCCGAGAATAGGAAGCGTCCAATTTTTGAGGTGATTCCGGCGACCATTTTCACCTGCTGCATGCCGCCGGCTTTGCCCATCTCATTCCGCCAGAAGTTCTTTAAGTCTTTATTCTCAAGATTGGCAACTACTTTCTTTCGATAGCTTGGATCATTGAGGAGATCGTAAATAGTGAATAGCGTAGGGTTAACTACGGTGAGAGCGGTGTGGATGGCGTTACGAAGTACATATTCTATACGGTGGCCGCCACTGTCATCTTCAGAGAATATCTTACGAAAAATTGAGACAACGGATTCGGTCACAAGGTCACGCTCGCGTAATGAGCCCTCTTCATCTAAGCCAGGCGTTAATTCGAGTAGATTTAATCCAATTGGGTACGATAGGTCATCGGGATTAAAGTAAATAACATCCTTTTCTCGATCTTTTGGTATCGAAGAAAGCAGCGATTCCGCCAAGTCTCCATGCGGATCAACAATAGCCACGCCTTTGCCATTCTTTATGTCTTGAACAAGCGTATATTCAAGCATCGTAGTTTTACCGTTCCCTGTACCACCAATGATAAAGAGGTGCTTCTCGCGTTCTTTGGCGGTTAGGCCAATATCCGTGTAAATTCCTCTGTGAAAGTTTCGTCCCAAAACAATATCGTAGTCTGTGTTATTCACGATTGAGAGCGGAGGTGCGAGGGTGCGACTTAATGACACAACCAGATTGTCTGCTTTAGTATGGTTTGCCGGAAAGTGATATAAGTTAGCGAGTTCTAGTGACGAGAATACATTGGAATTGCGTGTCATTAAGGACGGCATGCGGTGAATGAACGCCCACTCTCTAAAGCGTCCTCGTAGAGCCTGCGGGAAATTATAACGTGCTTTAAGTACTTGTACTTTCGGAATACTAAATGAAGCAATTGCCGATTCAATACCATGCAAGCGTTCTTCTTTATTTTTTGAGTTGTTAGCAACAACGCGGACGCGCAATTCAGTACGAAAAAGATGCCCGTAGCCTTTGTTATGTGTTGCGTCAGATACTTTATAAAATTCATGGTAGCGATCGACGATTGCCGCCATATTGCGCACACGGGCAGGAGAGATAACAAGTTGGAGCGTAACCTGCTCTTCGTCAGCAAGCCTGTTCATAGCCCCTGTAATGTAGGCTATTGGATCATGTTGCTCAAATGTAGGAAAGGTACGAATAGGAAGTGCAAAGTGCTTCGTCTGCTTGAATTCTTTTACCTTTGTGAAGACGTCCCGTTTAAATAACGGGTCATCAATTCTTTTAACCCTCGAATCACTCAGGAAAGCAGCGATGTTGCGTTTAATAGAATCGGCTTCGCGCTCGCTCGTTCCAAGAATATACCTCACTCCTTCCCGACGTGATGATACGACCTCAAGCGAGAATACATTGTTGCGGCGAAAGAGCTTGTGTCTGAACTTTTGGGTTGCACCTGCGCTATAAAGAATATTGAAAAGCTGCTCCATTGCCTCGGGAGTTTTGCTGCTTTCGTGCGGAGGTGTTACCTCAATAAATACTTTCTTTTGGCTATAAACTCTCTTTAGGTCGGTGAAACGTAAAAAGACCATGAAAATGAATACGCCAATAAGCACACTAAGACCGATTACTAAGTAAGTAATCATGAGGCCGTTGTTTCCGAGCTGTAAAATATGCTCCATAATCTAGCTCCTTGGTGGCGGGTTTCCTATCATGAATGTGCGTGGATTAACGGGGATGTGAGCAATTTGTATCTCAAAGTGTAAGTGTGCGCCTTCTGCCCACCCCTCGGCACCTTCTCGTCCAATAACCTCACCTGGCTTGACTGTTTGTCCAACCTGCACGTTATGCGCTGACATATGGGCGTATATCGAGGTAATTCCGAAACCGTGATCTACGATGACACAGTGCGAGCCACACCCAGCAAGCACATTGTCGCCTGCTTTAATAACCTTTCCTTGCATAAAGACAGTCACAGGGGAGCCAAATCCTCCGTCAATGTCTATTCCTGAGTGTGTCGTCTGGTATGGTGGGTTGGGGTGGCCGAATTCTTGTGTCACAACTCCTCTGATAGGCCAGGTCGTCGTTGCATCCAGCGTTGTTATAAGGCCACCTTTAGCATCCCGTACTTCCACCTTGTGCGTCACTGGGTCTACAGATACTAAAGCGTCTGAGGCTCCCTGAACGCCGTTGTTCAGTAAGCCAATGACGGCGAATATAGGAAGGATAATAAGTGCTGCAAGCACACCAAGAACAATACCGATCTCTCTTCGGAATGAATAAAGAGTGGTAGCTATCCTGATATACTGCATATCTATTCGTCTTTTAGCGTCTCTAATGGGTTGGTAGTAATGAGCGGATGCTCTTCTTCTGAGGCGGTAACGTGTAAGGATACGTGTTGTTGATCGGCGATGATCAGGGCATCACCCCGATCACTCGTAAGAAGATAAGACTTTTCGTAATCACTTAGCCGAAATTCGCGAGTCACCTGCTCAATAGTAGTCGTGTCCTGGCGCATGAGAATACGGAGCGAACTTTGTGATGCTATAGCACGGCCATATTTGTCGGAAAGGAAGTCATTAGCCTGTTGGGTAATAATGGATACGCCAAGACCATACTTGCGAGCACGTCGGACAAGCCCGGCAACGAAGCGTGCGGTCTCTTCGTGTTCAAGCAGCAGCCAACCTTCGTCAATGACAAGCATTCGTTTTTGTGGATGAAGCTTTACAGTGTTTTGTACAAAGTTGGCGACGATCATCATCATGATTTGCCGGATTGATTCAGGCAGGTCTTTGATGTCGAAGACCACAAGCCGATTATCCAAATTAATGTTCGTTTGGTGATTAAATACATTAGCAAGCGAGCCTGAGATATACTTTTCGAGTCGCTTACAAAGTTCTGCTTCCTTCATCTTCTTAAGCTGCTTGAATAGGTCTTCAAGAATCGGAGAGCTTTTCTTCTTTGCTGAATAAACTGCGAGGATTGCTTTATCAAGTGCTGCTTTTTCTGGCGCGCTTAGGCCATCTACCATCAGAGAGATGACATCTGTTAGGTCTTGCGCATGAGAAGACAGCTGCTCCGAACTTCGTGAGGTTGTCGCCATATCAAACGGATTGAGTTTTTGGTCAGACTGCGCAGAGAGCTTAATGTACGCACCGCCGACAGAACTTGCGAGATTCTGATACTCACGCTCCGGGTCAATCACGATAACTTTTGTGCCTTGCATAAGTTGACGAAGAATTTCAACTTTCGTCGTGTAGCTCTTACCACTTCCTGATTGAGCAAAAGTAATGCTGTTGGCGTTATGTAGACTAAAGCGATCAATGATTACCAAAGAGTTATTTGAATTATTTACTCCGTAAAGAATACCTCCTGGCTGTACTAGCTCAGAGGATACAAACGGAAATGTTAAAGCCGCTGTTTCACTATCAAGGTTGCGACGCTGAGCGAGCGCATTCTCTCCACGGGGCAAGGTAGACTGTAATCCTTCGACCTGTTGATACTGAGCGGTCTTAATATAGAACAGCCGGGCACTGAGGGAAGACTTTAAACTGTTAGTGATATCATTTAGTTCTTCTAGTGATTCTGCTACGAGAGTCGCATAGATAGAAACATGAAAAAGTTTCTGTTGGCCTCGTCGAATTGCATCCCGCAAATTCATAGCTGAATCGAGAGGATCGGTAATTTCGGAACCAATAATTCCGCCGTCTCGTAGTTTCGCGCGGCGCATTGATTCGAGTTGTGTAATCTTTTTCTCAAGCTTCTTTAGCGCTTCATTAGAGTCAGCCTGCTCGACATGATATGACACATCTATATCATGATTAAGGTGAGTGAGCGAATCGAGCCATCCCACTTCTGCCGTGTGTGGATAGCCGGATATGAAAATGGTGCGGCGGAACTGTCCATCAATGATAAGGTGATCGGGTTGTTCCATCATTCCTGCATAAGAAATAATGTCCATTGGATCCTGTTCGCCGAATGAGAGAGTATGCTGCTTTGGCCGCATTTCACGCTCTTTTTGGATCTCTTTGATTTTTGTAATTGGATTTACTAAATTCATGGTGTGTCCTTAAAAATAATTCTTCTGCAATAAATCTATCGTCTGTTGTGTAAGGGGTTGCTGTTTCGCATCTGTTGCATTGTATGAGTTATAGAATAGATCGAGTAACTCTAAGCTATTTAGTAAACGTGTCTTAATACCAACATTGCCAAGCCCCTTTTCGGCAATAGCGAGACGGTTTGCTAATTGTTCTCTCGCTACCTCTACTCCTTCTTTGCCTTTTGTTTGGTAAGGAATAACTATATAGAATTGGCGAGAAAGAATCTTATTTGTTTTTACGAGCGATTTGACGTATTTAGTGTAGCTATCGATTTGGTTTTTATAGACATCGAGAGATTCTTTTTCTTTCTTAGCTTCAAAGCCTTGAAGATAATCGTCAAGGTCGAGCGCACGAACTTTCTGCACGATTTGGATTGGAAAAGAGAGCGAGTTAAGAAATGCCTGGTAGATATCGACAACCGCGTCCTGCTCGTCCTCACTCATAAGATGAAAGTTGATAGAAGATGTTTCAATGATAACTCGGTACTCATTATTCGGGAGAATAAGTACGCTATCCTCAACGCCCTTAATTGCAATCTGATGACGCGACGAGCCTTTTTTATTTAACTTCGGTAATATGAACATTCAATTCTCCTTTCTTGCCAACCTCAAATTTCATGCCCGCTCTAGCATCGGTAGCGAACTGCTCAAGTCTGACGAATTCTTTAGGCGAAATATTATTTGTCAAAGTAACTGGTTTCTTGATTGGTTTCACATCTTCTGTGGTTTCTGCAACAACCTCCGACTCTTCATGGTTACGCAAGTATGTCGAGTTTTTATCGAAAACATAGTAAAGAGGGCGAGCAGAATAAACGACAAATAACTTGATCCATTTCGCTATTATTCTGTCTTTAATGCGGATAGCAAGTGAACCGCAAATTGCAAATAGCCCTAACACGATAGCAATTTTATATGTAACAAATTGACCCGCAGGTGGAAACACTATCGCAATAATAAATCCAACTAGAATGGGAACTCCAAGAAGCATTGCCTGTTGTACGGTGATGTTGCCGATAATCTTATCTTCAACGGTAGTTATTTGGGCCGGAACAATTGAAATTCTCATTATTTTCCTCCCTTCGGAATACGAGGCGTCTTTTTAATAGGGGCTTCGGTCATAGTGACATTTGGTTTTGAAGCACCACCAGTTACCATAACTTCGCGTGACGATTTTTTATCGGTTAAAGCTGAGGCAGCTTTACGCGGTGATACCTGGCGGGTTTCTCCGGTTGCAAGTGCGGTACTGGCTGGCATTATTGGTCGAGCACTTGAGACTGCTGGACTACTATTACGGGATACTGAAACTTCTGGCTTGGCGGCTCCAGCCTGTTTAACAGAACTTGCTACATGACTGACACCTCGCACAAAGGTATTGCCGAGCTTTCGCATTCCTTGACCTCCAGCGCTCATCATCGTTAACTGGTTCATTGTTCTATTAGTTGAGAGCAGCACGGATAACGTAGCGATTGCAAGCAAAGCCGTCATAAACTGATTGCCTTCGCCTTGAATTAGCCCTGAGAATAACGAAACAGCAAGCATCAGCACAACAACTTGTACAAACAATACGAATATTGTAGTAATGTACATCTTCGCCGATGAGATAGCAAAGTCACGGAAACTCGGTAGTAGCCAAAGAAGAGCAATTAGAGGTGAGAGTACCGCACCAATGTAGAGAATAATAAGACGTTTAAGATAATAGATGAGAAGCATGACAGCTAGAATGATGGCAATTGCTATAAAGATTAGCACACCAATGTTCACAGTAGCGGCTGTCGCGATAAGTCCACCTAGTGCCGTCCAGATAATCTCGTTCGACATACCGATCAACAAGGCTTGAATCATAGCATTAGAAACTGTAATTATTGCATCAATTGCAAATATAGACAGGTTGGCGAGTATAAAGGTCAGAATAATTTGAGGCAGAAGTGATCTGATATCCACATCTTCAAATCCAATGACAGAAGCGCTCATTATTCTGAATCCAATCAACCCAATAACAAGTAAAAAAAGTACATCTGCAATTGCTACAATAACTGCCCATAAGTTGAATACCGCGCTATTCTGAGCCATAAGAGGAGTTGCAGTAGTAAACTGTTTTAAGGCATCAATGATTGGCTTTCCTATAGATTGGACGATACCATTAATAAACCCTGTAACACTCTGGTTGATTACCTCACACAGGGGACAGTCATTTTTTGTTTCTTTAATTTGTGTCTGTGTAATTGGCGTAGGTTGCACGGCTTTTTGTGAATATGCGTTCTGCATAATCGCAACCAATGTTCCTGCTCCGAGTATCACCACAAAACCAATGAAAGCATTTCGCAGTGTTTTCTTTGCACGCTCAAGCTTTTCAGGATTGCCTCCACTTGTTGCATAATAGATGCCGCCAAAGACTACAAATAACACGCATAGAATAGCGGCTATTATAATCATATTTGAGAACATTGGAGAAATATTTGATCTCAACGCCTCAGAAGCGGCCTGTGCGTCCGCGAAGATACTTAAGCTGTTGAACACGGTATTAACTTCCGAAGGCAGATTTCGCAACACTTGCGACAATATCAACTAATGCATAGGCACCAAGCGCAATTGCTACTCCGATAAGAGCATGAATGATTGTGTCTTTTGCTTTTTCCATCCTATCAGGGTGTCCAGATGCAGATGCATACTTAATTGCACCTATGACTACAAAGCCAACCCCTACGATGCCAGCAAGTAAAATACCGATCTTAATATATCCCTTTAAGGCATTTTCAGCTTGCGCAACTCCATCGGCAGCAAATGCTACATCCGTGTTTAATAAAGTTGCTATCGTGCCAACAATGCTAGCAATTAGGATAAAGTTCCTAATATATTTCATCTCTGTACTCTCCTCGTGTGAAACCTATTACATATATCGTAACAGATTATACGAGAAAGGAAATATATTTTTTAATAAGCTTATGTTAATCTTAAGTAAAAATTTTAATAATTCGGGCAATTTTTAGAGATGTAATCATTAACTCTCATTTGAGGACTGCTAATTCCAAGTTCGGATGCTATTGCCTTTGATGGATCGTTGACTATTGATTCGTAACCTTTAACAATTAGTGTAGTGTCGGGGTGGATATCATTAGGGGCTACAGCATCTAGTTTTCTAAATGAACCTAACAGTATGTCATAACTTGTATTAGCTTTAAAGTTGCTCTTCTCCGCTTTAGCGGACTGGCAGAAATTCGCAACTGTTCGTTGAGGTTGAACGGCAAGATATAGCCCAATTATCACAGCGACAAGAACAAGTATTGCAGCGAGAATGATCCACACACGCTTCTTGGATGAAAATAATGCATTTCTTTTTGTACTAGACTTGTTTTCCATTAGGGGTCTCCGATTGACTATGATATCTTATTTTCGTTTAATTTTAGATAATGTTCTAAGGTATTATCGATGCTGTGACTTCTTGAAAGCCAATCGGGGAAAATCTCACGTTGGATTAGACTATCTTGGAGTATGGCGCGAACCTTTCCTTCGATGGTATCTTCACGATCAATAAATTCTTGAAGGTATTTTCGAGAAGGGTATTTATTATAGTAGTCGATGTCTTCCATCAACTTAATAAGCTTAAAATATGCCTCTACTATTGGTGCCATAAAACTATCTTAGCAAATCCTTCAAATAAAAAGAGACGCGATATGCGTCCACGGCGGTAGATGAGGAAATGACTCAATAAACTACGATTGTCCACCACAACAACTCCCGTTTTGGTATGTTCCTCACTCTACCTAAGCTGATAATACCATAAGTATCTTAGAAATTCGCTTTCTGGACAGACTTATACTAATGATATAAAATGCTGCCGATGGCAACAGTACATATCTTTGGGAACAGTTTAGCCTATGGTATATATGGCCGTGAGTCAGATTGGACAACCCGACTTAAACACGAGGCGGATGAACGGCGCTTTAATCAGGAGCCGCCGTATGTTGCAGTAGCAAACCACGCCGGACCGGGCAATATGCTCGTTCACTCTCTTGACTCTAAACAAATTACAGCTAATATTGAGTGTCACCGTCGAGGTAGGCAGCTTGGTATCTTCGCAATAGGAGCCTGTGAAGCCTGTGTTCTTTATCCTGACGGCGTACCGACACCTAGACGCTTACTTTCAGATTTTCAGCGCGATCTATCGGATCTAAAAGGTGTTATCGATGATTTAAATGAAGGCAGGGAGGACTCTCCTTTTACGCCTATTTATCTGAGTGCCGTTCCGGTAGATGAAGAAAGAGCAAGAGAATACTGGACTGATAATATCTTTAATAATGCACGTTTCGAAGAATACGATGAGGCTGTAAGGGCTCATGCAGTAGAAACGGGAGCAGATTACATTGATCTTCGTGAAGACTTTGATAGCGCTACTATGTTAGCTGAGGATGCTGTACACCCAAATGAAACTGGAAGTCAGTTTGTTTATGGAAAAATTAGTAAGATCGTATTTAGGCACCTTGGCATCAATAATCCGTAATTTCAGATTTAATGCCCGCTGCAATGAGTTCAACTATTTCTTCATAGCTTCTACGAGGATAGTTCAAGCGACGTAATTTTTCAGTCGACAGTGTATTATCTGGAAGCCACTTAGGTTCGTCACCATCGTCTTTTATAAGAGAAGTATTAATACCTGCTGCACGGCCAATGTCGCACCATAAATTGTAATATGTAGTAATCTTCTCCATGCCAACATTTAATACTATCTGCTTATCCTGATCGTGCTCAATGTAATGATCAATTACATCACAGATGTCGTCAATTAAAGGAAGTGATATATTTCTTTTTGCATCCAGGTGAACTTCTTTGCCGGCTATTAGATCCATCATAGTGATAGTGAACTTCTTTGATCGAGTGCGGTCAAAACTATCGCTTGGATAGCCTATGTATCTATGCGCCCTCGTGATGAGGTATGGAAGACCAGATGCTTTAATATACTTCTCATTTACTACCTTTGCTCGCCCATAATCACTGCGTTGATGGTATTCGTCCGTTTCTTCGTACATTCCATCGGGACGACCTTCGTAAACAATCTCTGAGCTGTTATATATAAAAGGTAGCTTATGTTTTTTCGCCAGATCAACGAGAAACTTTGTAGTCGCCGTGTCAACAGAGAACACATCTGCTCTGTCGGCCTCACGTCCAATCGTTGCCGCTAAATGCACGATCACATCGGGTTTTGTACGATCAAAGAGCTCTGTTAATTTTTCGTGATCTTTTAGATCTATAGGGTTTAATTTGCTCTCCCTAGAGATGGGTATAATTTCATACTTTGAACTATACAGTTCAATGAATTTTGTGCCAGTGAAGCCGCTCGCTCCTGTTAAGACAACTTTTTTCATAACCCTTTATAAATCAAACTCCACTATCGTTTTTCCTAGAATTTCTTTTTTAGTCATCTCAGAAATAGTCTTTGGCACACCATCTAAAGTGATCCTACGACCTATAAGCTTTTCGACTGCAAAATCCTGTGATGAATTTTCCAATAATTTTATTACTGATTTGAAATCGTCAGTCGTTGCACCATGCGTACCGCATAATTTAAAGCTCTTTCCTTTTGAAGTGATCGTACTCTCTCGTTGATTTCTGCGAATATCATCGATAGCAATATTATTTATATTGGGAAACTTGTCGCCGGATTTTGTACCGCCATAAAGTAAAATGAGGCCAGAATCCTTAACTATTTCTCTGCTGAACTCAAGGACTTCAGGAAATAGGAATGTTGTGGTGGGGATTACTGCATCGAATTCTTGCTCTATATCACCGAATAAGCTTAATTCGTCGTCGCTAAAAATAGACGTCCTTCTAAGGAAGCCTAGTCTGTCTTCGCTTCGGTTAATTATCGTGACCTTAGCTCCATAATGCCTACATAAGAGCCCGATAAGAATTCCTGTCATACCTGCTCCAACTACAGCAACAGACAGACTCTGAAGGTCTTGCTTTTGCTCGAATTTCAATAAATTAGCGACGCAGTGATGTGCGCATGCTAACGGCTCGATGAATACAAGCCGTTCGGGACTTACCGAAGCAGGAACCTTTACGAATGCCTTGGCGAGACTCTCCGTACTCCCCGAAGCAACAATGAGTTCTCCAAATCCCGAACTTCTATCAATCTCAACGTGGGGATCGAGTACGACAAGATCTCCAACTTTAGGTAGAAGGGAGTTGTTTATGCTTCGCGATTTTATTTCAGCTAAGATTTCATGCCCAAAATCATGCCTTACGGTGCGTGTTCCTAAGAACTCTTTTACATCTGAACGGCATATTCCTGCAAGTATAGGTTTCATGACAAGCTGCGCATCATTCGACTCACCGACTTGTTCATTCACTATCTCTAATTTATTTTCTGATAACTTCAATGTTCTGTATGTCTGAGACGCACTCATATTAGACATTCCTTATACTGTGACCAGTTAGGCTTAAATCAACCACGGCTTTTATATAGGGCGACCCATTAAATTCTTTCACTTGACCTTCGGCTAATTCGTTAAATAAACCGGCGCACGCCTCAAGCGAGACAATATGTGAGATAACTTTACTAAATGTGTCTCCATGACTTCTTAAGTTCTCAATTACCCCTTCGAAATGTTTTAAGGATGTACCACGATGCCCGGTAAGATTTATCTGCTTACCTTCAGCGGTCGTTGTTGTCTCAATGTAGCCGTCTGATGGAATGCCACAAAAGTTTGCCCGCCGCACCGCATTGAGATCTTCGACACTTGGAAGGTCTTCGATCTTATCACCGTCCTTAATTCCTCCGACAAGATCAATACACCCGTTCGCTTTTATATAATGCAACGCCTGGCTTAAGGCGGCCAGCGCATTCGGCCTGCTGGTACACATATATACCGCGTCAACTCCTGCACCCTGTGTTGCGGCAAGTATCTCATCTGCGAGATTGTCTGAGTCTATAAAAGTATTTTCTTCTTCGATGATTCCTCTCTGAATGCACCAATCCAGATGATCCCGGGAGGCATTTATTAGAAGGACTTGCTTATATCCTTGAGCTTTCGCATACAAGGCGTTCATGATTCCGATTGCCCCGGCTCCAACAATTGCAATCGAAGATTGATTAACGGCTTTTGATACGAGACTATGACCATAAACGACGGTGCCAAGTGGCTCAACGAGCGCCCCTAGCATAGGATCGATAGCTTTAGGAAAAGGAACGACTAAATCTTGATCTATCGCATGTTCCGTAACCAGATATCGCTCCTGCAAAAGACCGGGAATATTGTGGCCAAGTATCTGATTTTGATCTGTAGGGTCAACAGGGTTGAAAACCACATTCTCTCCGGGCTGCATGCCTTTCTTGCTACTTTTACTTTCGAGTATTCGCGCGATACCTTCATGTCCAAGTATTGTCGCGGGGTCAGGGCGTTGGCGACGAATTATCTGAAGATCCGTTCCGCAAACACCAACAAAAAGTGGCTGTGTGATCATTTGACCATCTTCTATAGTTGGAGTATCTACTTCACTCAGCGAAGTATTCTTATCGATAGTCTTCAGTGCTTTGATCATAAAGCTTTCTCCTTCAAAACCATAACGGCATCTTTAATTTCTTGTTCCGAGATATCGTGTACGAAAATACCTTCTCCTATACCTTTAGGCAGAGGAACTCTCTGGAGACCGTCTCTATGACTCGTCGCGTCATCTAGCGCATCACACAATACTTTTATTTCGCACGATGAATGGAATATGGGAAGTCCAAGAGCTTTATACACTTGGAATATACGATCCATTTCATCATTGGTAAGGAGTTTACGGCCATGCGCAATTATGATGCATATGGCCATGTCGATCGCGACTGCTTCGCCGTGAAGTAGCTCGGGCAGGGCCTTCATTTCGATAGTGGGACTGAAGGTATGTCCAAAATCTACAAGCCTCTCTAAATCCTTCTCCCACAAGTTTTTCTCAAGCTCTTCAAGCATACTCTGTATAGAGTGGCGCATTATTGCCTGAGAGTGGGGGTGGCTTTGCAATTTATCATCAACGATTTGATGCGCACTCTCTTCGAGAAGCGAAAACAGATCAGCATCTTTAATCAGAGCCATTTTTAGAATTTCAGCCATGCCATTTCGAAGATGGCGCTCGTCAAGTGTAGATAAGAAGGTCGCGTCAAGCAGAACGGATTTAGGGGAGTAGTATGTACCTATGCGGTTTTTATGGGTATCATAATTAACTCCTGTCTTAATTCCTATGCCTGCGTCAATAAGTCCAACAAGTGTTGTCGGTACGCGAACATAAGGTGTACCACGACGATACAAACTTGCGGCTAAGCCCACAATATCTAGCAGTACGCCTCCTCCAATTGCAATGATAGGTTCACTTCGTCTTTGGAGCTTTAAGTCGATAATCTTATTGAGTACGGAAAACACCGTATCTGCAACTTTTAGCTCTTCATCAGCAGTCAAAGTTAGAAATTCTACATGTATATCATTACGCGAGAAGTAACTTTTTATTGTATCTCCAAAGTATTTGGCGACAATATGGTCAATTACAATAAGACGGCGGGTCATGCCGTCATCTGACTTTTGACCAAAGATACTTTCATCGTAGTCGGGTTGAAAGAAAAAACCGCTCCTCTCAACAACTGCATACTCTATGGGAAGTGAGGAAGAGACCTTCCATGTGCTACTATTTGCGTCAAACACCTTATCTTTCCTTATTTTCAAAAGCAATGGCTGCACCTAATAGTCCTGAATTGTCATCATTCACACCAAGTCGTACCGCGTCTTTAAAGAATGCAGTTTGGTCTGTTGTTTGATATAATCCGATTTTTTCAAGGTTTACCAACAGACTCTTCATGTAACGATCTTCGGCGGCATGGACTACACCACCAGTCATAATCACTTTCTCAACCTCTGCGTCTATCGTGAACGTGTTAATAATCATCTCGGCTATTGGAAAGGTCACTTGATCTAGTACCTTCACTGCCTCCGGATCATCTTCGTTGAGCACATCGAAAAAAGCTTTATTCAATTCCGTTTCTTCCAAGTTCTGTAACTTATTAAATAGATGAGTATCACTAATAGGTGACGTTTTCGAATTCAATAGACGGCGAAGAATCTTTGTTATTCCACGTCCTGAAACGAATGCATTTAAGTGATTTGCACCTCCACAGTCACAATCTTCTGTAATAATTTCTCCAAAAAGAGAGAAATGAATAGGAATATGACCGATTTCGCCTTGAATTCCATCTTTATTTAGAGGTACATAATGACCTTTTTGATCATATGTACGGCAAGCTATGCCCGAGCTAACAGTAATTAGATTAACTCGTTTCGCTTTTTGATATTCAGGATCGTTTACATGGCGCAGCAAGGCGGCACTGACATCATTAATTACCAGCCAATTTATTTCAGGCATTCGTTTCTGAAGTTGCTCAAGCAAATCGAAGGGCTCGCACTCAGGCCCCCATAAAGGTCCGGAGTTTAGAATCTCACCAGTATGACCATTCAAGGCCGCCCCCATAGAAATTGAAGCTCCTTGGATGTCGATGCCCTTGCTTTGATAAGATTGCACCTGTTCGACGAGATAATCCACAAGCTTAAGTTGCAATTCTACGACTTTATCATACGGCGTATTCTTGTAGTTATATGCGGGAGCCTTTGATAATTCAGCTAAATCCGAACCCTTAATGTAAACACCGCTTCGAAACCATGTACCACCAATGTCAAAAACGGCTATATTAGAATCTTTCACTTAACGATCTCCTTGCTGGGATTCTATAGTGCTATTGCTTTAATGATACATCAAATGTGTTCTTTTTTTAAGGGAACATATGTTGCTACAGAGAAGATTGGTTGCTACTATGTTTACAAAGGAGAGCCATGAGAGAATTAGAAGCCCCTAAATTTGAGCGTGCCAAGTCTGGCGAAGAGCTCGATATGAGTGATGTGACAGTTATAATGCCGCTTGCAGGCTTAGGTATGCGAGCCAGAGAGGTTACAAAAGATGCTATTCCTAAAACTCTCATTGAGCTTGAGGGAGGAAAAACGGTACTTGATAGAATCTGCGAGCAACTACAAGAGGCGGGTTTTCGCCACTTTGTATTTTGCGTAGGACACCACAAAGAGCAAGTCATTGACCATCTTTCGGCTGAGGATTGGATTAATGCAGACGGAGTAGACTATCGGTTTTCAGAAGAGGAAGACTTGTCAGGAGTTGAAGGTGCTGTACTGAACGCTATTGAAACCCTTGATTTGAAGGGTCAAGCTATGATTGTTCCAGGTGATATGTTGCATGATATGGATGCTCTCGTTGAACTTAATCGTGCTCATAAAGATTCGGGTGCTGGAATTACTATGGGGACAACGAGGAACATCACGGAACGAACTGGTGATGTAAACAAAATGGTTATTGAAGAAGGGACGAATCGACTATTGTGGATGTTCGATCGAACCGAAGAACCTGTTACGGGTGTGCCGGGTACGGCAAATACAACTCGAATAGGCGTGGATATTATTGATATCGACTACTTCAAGGATCTTTGCGATCAATTCCTAGAAGCAAACCCACATCAGAATAAAAATATTGGGATGAGGGATACGCTAGGGCCATGGGTAATACATATGGGCAATACGGCTTTGCATGCATTTGAAACAGAAGCTGAAGTAGTAGATATGGGCACACCCGATACAATTTACTACGGTCAAGCAAACTGGCGCACTATAAATAGTCGACAACCTACCGAAGACTAAGGTAAGCTATATATGTGTCGTATAATGGCATGTAACATATAGAACTAGGAGGGACAAGATGAATCCAGACAAAGACTTACCAATCTGGACGATAGACAGCTCAGAATACGTCGTTAATGACAGGTTTTTAAAGCTTCGCGCCGACTCATGTACCACTCCACAGGGTGGCAAAGTTGGCAGGTACTACGTTCTTGAACTGGGTGACTGGGTAAACTGTATTGCTATTGATGAAGATGACAACGTAATGATGCTCCGGCACTACCGTCACGGTGTCCAGAAATATCTTATGGAATTCATCGGCGGTGGCATGGAAGAAGGTGAATCACCTGAAGTGGCCGCCAAGCGTGAACTTGAAGAAGAAACGGGCTACACCGGAGGTACCCTCTACCATGTAGGCACGAGCTACCCAAACCCAGCCAATCACACTAACCAAGTACATACCTTCCTTGCTGTTAGCGGAAAGATCAGTCAAGACCAAAACCTTGAGGTTGGTGAAACGATCCATGTTGAGAAAATTCCATTCAAGACAGTAATTGAGGAGATGAGCAAACCAGATTCCGTTTATCCGGCTATCTATATCGCTGCGCTATTCCACGCTATGAACTTCATACGTGCATCTTCAGATCCGGCATTAGAACACTTGAAGAAATACTTGTAAATAACAAATCAAACAAAGTGCCGCGATTTTTATCGCGGCACTTTGTTATGGAGATTTATGTAAGACTAAATCTACCTCCTTCGGTGAATGTCGAATAGTCAGAAATGGCGTTCAACAATATGTGTAGAGCTGTTTCCGGCTTTTCTTTGATGAGTGTGGGCGCAAACGAGAATTGATGCACGTAGAGAAGCAATTTTATCCTCTGAAGTAATAATGGGTCATCTGCATATAAAGGAACCACCTTTTCAGTTAATAGTTCCATGATTTTTCGCCTTAAAGCGACATGTCTTTCCTTAATAAAATCATCCTTATAAACTTTATTATTCGTCACTCTTAATCCATTCGAGACGACCTCTATATTTGCAGACTCTAGCATACTCATCATAGATAGATCATGCCAGTCGAACGAAACGAGCAGCTTTCCGAAATCATAAGCAACGTCTCCACCATCCATGAATCCATTAGGATCAAGGAAGAAGGCTTCGTCATCATGGAGCAAGATATTACCCGCGTGAGGATCGCCATGTATTAAGCGTATTGAGGTTTGCGGAAACTCGAAGGTCTTTTGAAATGAAGCTAAGGAACTAGCGAGATGTTCGATGGAAAAGTTAATTTCTTTCCCATCAATTAACAGAGTCGTTCCTTTAGCTATAAGCGAGAACACTGATCTCACGTCAGAAGAAGAAATACCCTCTACAGAGAAAGACTTTTGAAGTTGAGTGTCGCTCAATTCATTTTTTAGTTTTTCCCAGCGTCCTCGTAGTCTTTCAAAGTAATACTTTCGAGAGAATGCGGCCGCTTCGATTGTACCCGGCTGGCGATGAAGGGAATCTAGGTTAGCTATTGTTTTTTCAAGACTTTGTTCACATAGTAAAAAGTCAGGCTCGGAATAAATGTAGTCTCTTAGCAACGGCCCCGATAAGTAGGGTATGGAGTAGTACGCATGCTTCTCCTTCACCTCATACGAAAATACATGAGGCAGAAAATTGTAGTGAAACTTCGATTTATTTAGTTTAAGAAAGTCTATTTCCTTTGCGAGTTTTTCGGCACCTTCATCGATTGCGGTTTTTGTTACTGTTGAATCATCGGTCAGCGTAAGAGTCGTAAACTCACCCTTGCTTAATATTTTTGCCATATTTCCATTCCATTGCTTTTTTGGCAATTTCATCTTCAGGATTATTCATTAACTCTTTTTTAACAGTTGAGTTACATCCTATGAATCCCCAGAATATCCTTTCCTGGAGCTCCCGGTACTCTGGGGAAATATTCAAAAGTTTGCCAGCTTCAATAAGCCTATTCCAATCACAATCTTGACCCTTTGTAAGTAGGGCGAATGTTTCAGTTATTGCATTTCCTCCACCTGCGCCAATTCCACACAGCGAAACATCGATGTATTTACACCCCTCATCGATAGCAGTTAAAGAATTAGCGGCGGCGAATCCCATACTATCGTGTCCATGGAATCCTAGGTCAATTGAAAGAGTGTTCTTTAGCTGTCTAGCTATCTGTGCTACTCTTGCCGGAATCATAGTGCCACTTGTATCTACGATGTAGAAAATAGATGCTCCTTGATCTTGTGCAAATTCAGCCATTGCCTGTATTTGCTCCAGCTCATACCCACCTGTATGCTTCAAGTTGACGGAGAATGGGATATTCTTCTGCTTACAAATATCGATTTTTTCTTGAAGCAGGTGTTTTTTATCAATATCAGCTGTGAGACGAACAAGGCTTTCTTTGTTGGTGTGAACTTGCTCGCTTTTGAGCCTCGGGTTATCAGAGTCAATCATCGACCAAAGTTTAAGAGGAGATTCATTATGAAGTCGTTCATTCAGTTCAGGCGTCACATCATAATTAGGCGAATTAACTTCTCCTTCTGTCCACTTTCCCGGGCCGTCTATAAAACCGACTTCGGCGTACTTGATACCCAGGTCCTCTAATATGCGTAAGTACTCTTTTAGCTGGTCGAGCGAATACGGAAACTTTCTTCCTAATGCTCCATCGCGCATTGTAACGTCAACGAGCTCAAAGTTTTTGTTTGAAATTACACCTGTTGATTCGTTCATGATTAAACCGTTGGAAGCCTTTCACTTGTGCTGCCGCGTGGGTAGACACTTTCGTTTTGATTAAGTTGAATATTTAATATGCAGTTATTTTCGGAAGCCAAAAACCTTTGTATGGCAGATTCGTCGTTGCCATCAGTTGATATATAGTCCCATCCATATCCCTCCACGACCTTCTTTAGATCATGAATCCTTATGTCCACTGCTAACTTTGACAATTTCTTAATCTTCTGGGTCTGGTGGATCATTCCAAGCATATTGTTATTCAGGATTATGATCTTGCCCCTGAAGCCAGCACTATACATCGTTGCAAGCTCTTCTGACGCCATAAGGAAGCCTCCATCTCCGCAAATGAGAAGAGAGCCACCCGAATCAGTTGAGCTGACGCCTACAAGCGCAGGGAGGCCAAATCCCATTGTTGCTTGAGTGTAGCTATAAACTACACGATGCTTGTTAGTCTTCATTAGAGCATGTGCACCCCAAAAGAAGTTTTGGCCAGAGTCCAAACATACGGAATAATTTCCTGGTAGTTTATTAAGTATTTTCTCTAATATATATTCAATCTGAGGTGTATTCGAATTCTCCTTTGAAAGACCTTTGCCAATAAACCTAGTCTGTTTAATAAGAAATTCGAAAAACGCTGCAAACTCTTCAGGCTGAATTTGTATGTCGTAATCGGGCGTAAGCCCAGATTGTCCACTTAAATTAACTGATATGTTG
Organism: Candidatus Saccharimonadota bacterium; assembly: GCA_029288315.1. Lineage (GTDB taxonomy): Bacteria > Patescibacteriota > Saccharimonadia > Saccharimonadales > EFPC-124 > JARIHL01. The sequence continues at coordinate 11,777 of JARIHL010000085.1, read as the reverse complement.
GTGATTTTCCGACCGTCCTGCAAGTAAGATATAGCACCCGTTGTCGCTGTCTCCAAAGGCTCATCGAGGATAATAATATGCTCGGCTTCATACAGCAGGCTATTCGTTGCTGGCTCGGCCATAATACCAACCCATCCCACCCTTTGAGGAAATGCGTACCCTAGTCCACGAGTGGAAACTACAAATGGGACATCGTATTTTTTAATTATCTCTTCCGCAATTGTGCGAAGCTTCAGGTTATTTAAGATACCACTTCCCATTAAGAGGACGTTCCTATCCGTTCCAGGCAACTCCCGAAGAGAAGTAAGATACGATTCCGAATTAAGCTCGTGTCCTTCTTTTTTAGATTGCTTGTCGGAATTCTTTAAAAGAATTGTCTTATCCCACATATCGGAAGCAACGATGAGTACGCAGGACTTTTTCTGATTAATTAGCTTGTCCATTATATCGGTTATTATTGCTTCAGCGTCGGCAGGATTCACTATCGTTGCATGATCGCACACGCCATCGAATATCTTCTCAAGTGGTAAATCCTGCGTTGCCATATTCCTTTGACGCACCGTCGAAGCGTTATCCCCGACCATTACAAGGACAGGATACCCCTCACTAGCCGTCACCAACCCTGTGATTGTATTCGTGGCGGCCGGGCCCCTTGAAACTACGGCACATCCGAATGATTCCGTTATGGCGGCATAACCGTGCGCAGCATGTGTCGCTGACTCTTCACTTCCACTCAAGACTGGAAGGATTCCTTTGTCATTTAAGGCATTGTTCATACTAATACAAGACGAACCAGGAATAGTAAAAACTTTCTCGATATTATGAGCGGAAAGCACATCTGCGATATATTTGGCAATTGTCGTTTCCATTAAGCTATCCTCGTGAAGAGAGATACCATGAAACGGCTTCTCGATAAACTTCTGCTGGTATTTCCGTGGAGAGCACATGAGGATTGCCTAACTCGGTAAGCAGTGCGAACAGTGGTGGGTCGCTCTCGCCGTATGTTCTATCCATAATCGTATCAACCGTATATGTCTCATCTAACGGATACAGTAGTTCGAGTTGTTGTAATACCGAACGCATCTTTTCAACGGATTCCATATCAATATGACCCAAGAGGTGGGAAGCATATGTTTCGATAACCATACCGTGAGAAATCGCTTCACCGTGAGTTAAGTAGTCGAGATGGATCATCTCAAAGATCTTTCCCGTGACATGTCCTAAGTGAGTAAGACGGCGAACTAGCTTAGTATCGTTCCACATTCCTGGTGAATGCTTCCAGTGATCAATTTTCAAGCTGATCGTGGTAGCTGCAATGTGTTTCAATACTTCAGGGTCGGAGTAGTCTGCTTTAAGGAGGTAGTTCACAAACTCCATGTCTTGAGATAGTCCGTGCTTAACGGCTTCACCGATTCCGGCTCTGAGGCCACGAGGATTAAGGCTTTTGAGGAAGTTCGGATCAATGATGACAATATCAGGTGCTTTATACGATCCGATAGCGTTTTTAATACGTTCAGAGTTTACGGAATGCTTGACATCTGCCGCGCTATCCACCTGTGACATAAGAGTTGTTGGGATATTTATAAGATGGACGCCACGGTACGCTATAGAAGCGAAGAGCCCTACCATATTCGCCGTAACGCCACCCCCTAACGTACAAATGACGCTTTGAGTACTACCGCCATGTGCAAAGAATTCTGTACTTATCTCGGCCACGGTTTCGAGTTTTTTGTTACTTTCCTTTGGGTCATGCGTAACACCGTAAACCTCATAAGAATCTGAAAGTAGCTTTTTCACATCTTCAAGGTATAGTTCCGCAATGTTTGTATCACATACAATAAATATTTTATCTGGTTTAAGCCGGGCAATCGCTTTTGGAAGCTCCTTGATTGCGCCTACTCCCACCAGTACTTCTACTTGCGTCGTATAAGTTTTCTTAAATTCGAAATCTAAATGGGTAATGTCAGCTTGTGTCTTAGTCATTTGGGTGCCTTTCTTCTTCGTGTTTATACATATGATATACGCTTACGCTTAATTTTGGTCTACTATTTGAAGGATTCTTTGAGATCAATCACGTAACGGTGGGATAGATCTTTGCTTTGAATATGATCAAAGGCATCGTTGATCATTTCGATGGAAATGAGACTTATCTCTGGCTCAATATTGTGCTTACTGCTAAAGTTGAGCATCTCTTGAGTTTCTTGGATACCTCCAATGATTGAACCCGCGATACTGCGACGTTTTGTCATCAGGCTTTTTGCATTGAATCCTTCCACGGGAGATAGTACTCCAACTAACACCAGTGTTCCGTCGCGACGGAGAAGATCAATGTACGGCTGTATGTTATGGCTGACAGGTATTGTGCTGATAATAAAGTCGAGGCTCGATTTGTGAGAGTCTAGTTCTTTAGGGTTGGTGGAGATTATTAAATCATCTGCACCATAACGTCGTGCATCACTAGCTTTTGATTCAGAGGTTGTTATAGCTGTAACTTCCGCGCCCAGAGCCTTCGCGTATTTAATAGCCATATGTCCTAGTCCACCAACTCCTACAACGCCCACCTTCATACCGGGCCCGACACCCCAGTGTTTCAGTGGCGAGTATACTGTTATGCCCGCACAGAGCAATGGAGCAGCCGCGGCTGGATTGAGATTCTCTGGAATAGATAATACGAAGTCCTCGTGTGCTATGCCGTATTGACTATAGCCGCCTTTAGTAATCTCACCGTCAATAGGATCAACGGAGTTATAGGTACCGGTATTACCGTTTTCACAGTATTGCTGCAGCCCGTCTTTGCAGGCCTCGCAAGTTCTGCAAGAATTTACGAGGCATCCTACGCCGATGACGTCTCCCACTTTATGTTTAGTGACTTTATCACCTATATTCGTAACTCGCCCGACAATTTCATGTCCAGGAACGACTGGATACTTGGTCGAATTCCAATCATCCTTAACTCTATGGACATCCGTATGGCAAACACCACAAAATAATATTTCAAATTCAACATCATAGCTCGTCGGCTCCCGTCGATCAAACTCAAAAGGTGTAAGCGGTGATGTAGCGTTGTGGGCGGCGTAGGCTTTAGTATGCATTAGCACTCCTCGTTATTTTCCTGTCATTGAACATTGCTATGGAACTGGATTATGTCAACTTTCGCACCTCCGCACTTACAACTTTACTACTGTAATTTGCAATATGTAGTATAAGTTCGTAATGATTATCTTGTAGTTCAAGTTTGGTTATTTGCTTTATTATCTCTTCAGGATCAACACTTTTTGGGCTTAGCAAAACGCTGAATCCTTTAGGTATATCGCGTGGTTTAAATATTCCAAGGAATATCCGTGCCTGTTCACCTTGTTTAAGCTCCACCTCTTCTACAAGGCTGTTGTTTTGGTTGTCCTTATATTGAATAAGAAGATCTGAAACATCCACCTCCATTTCTGGGCGAGAGAGAAACTTCATATCTGCGACTTTTGAAACCATATCGATCCTCCGTTGAGCCTTTATGAAAAATAGTGTTTTAGTAATGTATGTGAGCGTATACAATATGTATGATCCTACTAAAAAGAGCTACATTGTCCTTAAAGGCGTATAATGTTCAAGAGGGTACTACAAATGTATGTACAATACTGATGTTGCACCGATAAGCAAAAGCACTATGCTTATCGTAATGTTACCATAATGTAGGTGGAACATACAATAATAATCCAAACTAAGAGATATTTTTAATTAATGCTATACTTCAAGAACTCTGAGCTCTCCTCCCAATACCGCATCTCTTTGAAGACTGTGCGTAATTGGATAGAGGCTACAAAACAAGGTAAGTTGAACCTTACTTTGCATACTCAAGGAGACAAAGCTTATGTGGCCAATACTCCTGGGAACATAGCTATTATTTCAGAGCTTGTTGAGAGCCGTCGTAAGTATCGAAATACCAATGCGGCGAAGACTATTTCACCAAAGGACGAATTTTACTCCATTTATGATGAACGACAGATTTACGATATTGCGGCTAATTTAGAAATCCACCATGAAATCCCACGCCAGTACAACTACTTCAACGGTGGTGCCGAGCATTGGGATAAATATGCCGCAAGGCTCGCTTCGGACAATACTCCGAATCTGGTAAATAGTACGATCAGACTCCTTAATGTTAACCAGGGATACATTGACGACTTGCTGTCACGCTACAAGAAAGTAAATGTCGTTGATGTGGGTGTCGGAAATGCACATCCGGTCAAAGAGCTGCTGGAGCATTTACTTGACCAAAAGAAATTAGGCCGATATATAGCATTAGATATAAGCCCAAGTGTTCTTGAAATAGCAGAAAATAACATTAATGAATGGTTCGGAGATCGGATTCAATTTGAAGGTCACGTTTATGACATCAATCGAGATCATTTTTCCGATTTCCTTATCGATGAATACACGGGTAAAGACGCTAAAGATACCGTAAATCTTGTACTACTATTAGGTGGTACGCTGTCAAATATGCGAGATTCCGACAGTGGTTACAAAGTAATACATGACAGCATGGGAATGAACGATTTACTAGTTCACACTACAAAACTTGATACTCAGTCAACTCGGCGTTATTTTGACTTCGATTTGCAGCCGGGCGAGAGTCGGCTTGCCGCGATTCATGGTTTAGTTGTTGATCTTCTCAATATAGACAAGTCCTTCTATACCGTTGAAATGGGTTACGATCCAGAACTGCGACAGCGCTATGAACAAATACGGCTGAAGGTATCTTTGAACATAAAGCTTAAATTTAATAATGGCGAGCATATCATTGAACTTGAGAAAGATGATGCTATTTTAACGTGGAGGGGTCTACAACAAACGGCTTCTGACGTTATGAGCCAGTTGGACCGAAGCAAACTTTACCCCTTACATATAAGTCAAACGGATGACCGAGAGTATATTCTCACCGTATCTATGGTCAAGCACGATTAGTACTTGATCCTTTATATTAACTAGGTTAGGGGGAAGCTGGCCGACCAGCCTCCCCGTGGTGGATGCACTAACTGTCGGCGTGCATACGCTATGATTTGAGCTGGATGACCTGGGGGCTGACATACTGCCTCCAGTTCCGTTGGCCGAAGGAGATGTCGTCTGGTGTACCGAGATCGAGAATCTCTCCTTGGAGATCGTGGCCGTACAGGTTGAATCCTCCGCGTTCGATTGCCCAGGGGAACACATGGTCGCGCATCCCGAAAGGGCGACTTTCGCCCGGATGTGCTTCGGCATAAGCCTCGCACACCTCGACGAAGTGTTCAACCGACAAGGCAAGCGCTCCTGCACTGGTGAGTGCAAGCTCGTCGAATTCAACCGGGGGCACCCACTCACCACGACCGTAAACGTGCCTGAGGCGACCCGTAAACGCCTCAATGACAAACCTCCCCAGCTCGCCCATTCGACGTTTCTCATGGCTGGTGACAGCCGATGTTACTCCCGGCGGACGTCGTGAGTGAACCATGTGCATGTTCGCTACTTCATCCCACGGAAGCATGATGTCTCCAGGGATCATCATGGCCTGACCTGTGAGCTTCCAGTGTTTGATGGCAGCCAAAACTGCACCGTCGGGACCAAGTGGCCTGTCCTCTTCCGAGAAAAGGTAGGACACTCCGTCCTTCCAGATCCACGATTCATCCTGGATGTGGTCGACGATTTGATCTCGCAGATAGCCCACACAGAACACGAACCGCCGGAAGCCAACCCTCTGCAACTCTCGGCAGACAGTTGACAGGATCGTTTCGCCATTATCGAGACGAAGGAGGTGCTTGGGGATAGCGTCCCTCGTAACCTCCTTGGCTCGTGTGGCTCTGCCGCCCAGCGGCATAACCACCCAAACATCGCTCAACTTGAAAGTAGACATGCCTCTCCTTGTCGTCAGAAGGTATCCGCTCGAAGTTACAATATCCTAAATACTTCTATTACACAAGTAATTTAAATGGGCAGATTATGAACAAGATCGAGTTAATATTTATAGATGACTACAGCCGAATGTGGATGCATCCAGCTTGTAAGTAGATACATATCTCGTTTTTGAACTTTGCACGTTATATATAACGTACTGCACATCGGAGGAAGGAGCTTATATTCTTCAACTGTAGAAAACGATATATTTGCTTGAACATCATCAAAAGGCGAGGCAGCACTAAACGATATATTTTTTCTATAGTACGGAGCCCTAATTTGCATAAGTCTGTCCCATTCTTTCTTTACTTGTTTCATAAAATTATCGGGCGTCTCGCAAACGACGGAAATATTACCGTCAAGGCATGTTGTTAGCATATGAAAAGCAAGAACTTGTGGAAGTTCATCCTTTGAGATGGAGTGTGTCTTTACTTGCAAGTAACGCATTTCGTTGATAGTACTAGTAGTCATACTTATATCTAGCGTAAGTGTACATCACATTTCCTACTGTGACTAGTAGTCACTGTAACTACTAGTCGTATTTACATACTCTAAAGTAAATGACTAGACCCATCCAAGAAGATAAATATTTGGCCGCCTTCGGAAAACGAATGGCTGTAATCCGACGTGAACGTGGCTTAACTCAAGAGCAACTAGCCGATAAAATAGGACTTCACGCTGATACAGTTCGCACCATTGAACAAGGTAGGCGTTGGGTACGCTTGACCACCCTTCACAAATTCGCGAAGGGGCTTGATGTTTCTATCGATGAGCTCTTCAAAGGTTTGAAATAATATTTAGTTCGCTTCAAAGTTTTCTAAAATCTCTTCAATTAGCTCAGGGTAGAGATCTTCAAGATTTTTATAATGTATAGTGCGCTGCTCAAGTAGAAAGATAGCCTTTTCAGGCGTAGCATGTTCCGGTGCAGTGTGCCGTAAATACTTTAACATCGCTAGGACATCTTCTTCGGTAATTTTATATTCTGGCTTTTCCATCACTACTCCTTACTATATCACCCTATAAACTTACTAATGCCAACGAAGTTGATCATCTGGATTGCGAGTTGCTCTGAATAAATGCGACGCATGATTTCACAACTATCGTTTTGCGAAAGAATATTAAGTGATCCTTCGTAAAGAATCTGTCGGTCAATAATTGCAAGTTTACGATGATGACCGCCTGTAGCTAGTACCTCAACACCAAGTTCAACTAATAATGCTATGCATTCTTCCGCTTGTCTGCCGTAGCTCGCATCTTGTTCCTCGAGTGGCTTTGTGTTTACGATAACCCGCACGCCACGACGGATAAGCTGGCGAAATATTGGAATTAAGTAATTCAGACGTCTGAGCGATATAAACGGAGATTCGATAATGACTTCACGTTTTGCCTTTGATAAGTCTTTTACAAACACACCGTAAAAGTCATTCTGACTGAGCAACGATGAAGACGCGAGCTCGCTGCTGACCTGGTTGTTTCGTAAGCCTAGCATTATTGCATCTCCGAAGGGTCAATAACTAATACTGAGCCATTGTGATAAGTAAAACCAAGCTCCTCTAATTTCAGTCCGATTTTGATGACATCAGAGAGAAGGGGGTGCCAGTTGAGAGACTCATCCCCTGCCATGAATAACAGTAGTAGATGAAGCAAGCATCCGCGTGTAAAGCGATTGCTGACGGCTAAATTGACGGCTACGGCTGCCGTCATCCACAATCTCCTGCCCACTCGTCAGGAGCTTTTCAATTCGTCCTAGGGTTTCACGCCGGGACTCCATATCGTCGTGTTGGTAGATGCTCTGCGTGGTTGAGATATCTGAGTGTCCAAGTATGAGTTGAGCATCCCGGGCAGGCACCCCAAGCCCCTTGAGTAGTGTTGCAGTTGTGTGGCGGAGGTCATGTAACCGGATTACGCGAAGTTTATGTAGTTTGCTGAGATGTTCAAATGAACGACTGAGGTTTCGCGGTTCGATTGGGTGTCCGCTCTCTGAGGTAAAGACGAGGTTGTCTGCGGCAGGCCATACTGCTCCCACTGCATGACGAGCCGTCTGTTGCTGCGCATGGTGGGCTCTAAGTAGTGTTTGTGTAAATCCAAGAAGCGGTAGATCACGTTTTCCAGCTTTAGTCTTAAGTGGAGCCTGATACAGTAAGCCCTTGACCCGCTGGAGCTGTTGGCGAATGTGTATTTCGCCAGATTCAAAGTCGATGTCTTGCCAGCGGAGCCCTAAGACCTCTCCTCGTCGTAAGCCATAGAGCATGAGCAGTGCAAAGGTCACGTAGTGAGAGCTGGATTTTGCCACCTCTAGGAACCGTGTGGCCTCGGTGGCTGACCAAGGCGTGATATCTGCTGGCTGATAGGTGGCCAGGGTGACAAGACGAGCCACGTTGCGATTTACCAACTCCTCGCGTTGCGCGTTTGTCAGAGCGGCACTTAATACTTCGCGCATGATATGTACGTTCCGCACCGAGTATCCCTCGCTCAGCTTTTGGTTCATGAAGGATTGAGCGATAGGTGCGGACAGGCGGTTTAGCTTATGGTTGCCGAGGCCGGGTTTGAGGTGGAGCCGGACGATCACTTCGTATCGGCCATAGGTAGTACGTCGCCGATTAACACTGACCACACTCTCCAGCCAGTAGTCGAGGTAATCGCCGAGCTGCCAGACGCGATCAGGCAGGGGGATGCCCTGCTGGGCCTTGGCCTTGGCTTCGGTCAGACTGGTGTGTACTTCCTCGCGAGTTCTTCCGTAGACACGGAGACGCTTGCGGACGCCACTGGTGGTTCGGAAGTACGCAGCACCTTCATACCGCCCATCCTTCCGCCTATAAATCGTGCCCTCCCCGTTAGCCTTGCGCCCAGCCATTACACTGCCTCCTCGGCCTGTAGCCGTTCAATTAGTGCTTGTATAGCCGCTGCTGGCACCACCCGTCGGCTCCCAATCTTGATCGTCACCAACTGCCGCGACCGGATCAATTGGTACAGCGTCCACTTACTGATCCGCAGCGCTGCACATGCCTCCTGGATCGTGAGCACGGTGGGAATCGGGGCGTCTAACAGCTATGCCCCAGGGAGACCCTGCAAATATTGACTATTGGACCGTAATGTGCTATAAATAAATTAATTCTTATCTGCAAAGTAAGATGATTTCTGCCACTTTTTCTGTTCAGATACGGCACCCCGCCAGCTAGCTCAATAGCTGTTGGTGTGCCCTGTCTGAAACGAAGAAAGGCGCGCAGATGCCAGAAGATCAGGAAGTCCTTCGTCGGAAATCCGATGAACTCAAGTTGTTTGGTTTCGAGTCTGGCGAACCGGTGTACTATATCGAAGAGGTTGAATTCACCCTCGAAGACGTGAAGCAGAGCCTGTTCAGTACCTACAGCGAACCCTATACATTGCCGCTCAGCCTCGGCCGCAACACGGGGTTACTGCAAGTCGTAGTAACAAGCGTCACTTCCAGCTACGTTGGACTCACCAACCAAACCACTGACAGCACTCTGGGCTGTTGGGAGCACCCAGACTGGAAGCTCGAAGGCTGGCTGGTCAAGTCAGGCTTCGATCCGTACAAAGAAGTCGTTCGAGTGAGGATCTATCTGACGAGCGAACCAGACGGCACCGGCATCGACGCTCTGCGCATCCAACGCATTCCGTCGAGCCCGGACCCTGAAGAACTGGTCCGCGAACAATACGTGGATGAGTGAACCTGCCAGACCAAGTCTCAACCATTTAATCCACACAGCCCCACATCAGTAACGCAAGACGTCCCGAGCGAGTTACTGTCGCGGGGCGTTTTGCTTTTTGTGAGTATTGCAATAGCTCCACAGTTCTAATTACCCGTAGTCACGTTGGTCGACTTTATCTGCCTTCGGATGTGGCATCCCGCAAGCTACTTTGTTGCTGTTGCGTAGCCTGTTCCGAACACCAGAAGAAATACATGATAATGCAAGAATAGCGACGCTGTTAGCTACTAAAACGCCTTGGGTCTATATCCATTTACCGACAGATACATACTTATCAAACGAGTGGTCGATCCATAACGCCTCATGGAAATCGCCTGTTGCACGGCTTTTAGCGACGTGCGAAGGTGTGCCGACTAATCTCGAGGCATGGGTGAAAAACGTTGTTGACCAAGCTACCAAAATTGGTGCAAAGCTGCTTGTTATCCCTTGGGGCGACAGTGTGGTGGACTTTCTGGCCAAAGAGTATGGAAACAGAGCCGGTGCTCCACATCTCCACCTGTTATTAGGTCGCTGCCCTCCAGGCATACTAGACTATATCCAGGCTAAGGATCGCTCGGTTGCCGTGAAACGGCTGTCAGCTGCTCGACAGTTAGCAGAGTTGGGCGCATGTGTCGGACGGCTCTGTGCCGCATTCGACCCGCGTGCTGGGCAGCCGGTTTGCTCCGACACTCCGACAATGCGGTGGATTGTCGATCCTATTAAATGCGTGTCCAGTAACTGCAAGCATCATGCCAGACAGTTGCTCGACCTAGCGCCTGCCAAACACTACTCCCTGCTGATAGGCGACCTGTCCGCCCGGAAGAAGGTAACTGAAGTAGTCCGGGCGTGGTCTGCGATTTACGATGAGACCGGAATCGAGTTGTTAATGGCGGGTAAGGTGGATCAGTCAGTGCCGGATCTGCCCAAGCTGACCCAAAACGTAGCCTACATAACAACGGATTACGGTTACTTGTCAAGTCGACGGTTTGTAGACTACATTGCTGCCGCAGATGTGGTGCTGTGCACCTTTGAGGCTGGTACATACATGTCATCTGGTGTGGCAGGTATAGCCGCCGCTACTGGCATTCGTCTAGTCGCAGATGGTTCGTACCACGATCCGGTAAACATTGGTAGTTCGGAGCGTGTCACCATCAATCAACTTATTTCCGTGGTTGAGGAGGTTGCAGGTATACGTTTGCGGAGGATTTACGATTTGTCAGCACCTCAGGGAGTACGTGGTCGTAACAGCAACAATGACCTAATACTGTCGCTCTATGGCTGGGAGCCATCGATACCGCTGATCATTGGTATCGAGCGAACCTATGCATGGATTTACGATCAGCTCTTAAGGGAATACAAGTAAGGGCTTGCCTCAATGTGCTATTTGCATTATTCTATTATGTAGATCATATAGATGTAACGCATGTCATGAGTGCAGCTACACCCCATCTCAAAACCTCATTCACCTATAGGGGCACGTTTATCCGTGTCAATTGGTTTGATCTGGTCGGTCAAGAGTTACCAGATCTTTCTTGGCAACAGGTCTATATAATTGGTGATCTTGACGGTAAAGTGCCTATTGTTCACTATGCTACTGGCGATAAAGATAATTTGCCGGGGGGTAAGGTGGAACCAGGCGAAACGGTGCATCAGGCTATTCTGCGTGAAATGCGCGAAGAATTGAATTGTGAGGTAATTGCCTGGTATCCAATCGGGTATCAGGAAAATCACGAACCGAACGGTAAAGTTGTCTATCAGCTTCGGGTGCATGCAAAGCTGAAGCTCATTGGAGCGTTCTTTAGCGACCCCGGTGGTTCAGTAGTGGGCTACTCGCTAGTGCCGCTTAGAGAGCTGAACGATCATATCAGTTATGGCGATATTGGTGAGCGGATGATGCGGTTAGCCCAAGGTTCAGAACGTCAGGCGGCATAACGGTCCGCCTGGTTTAGGAGAGATTGATAAATCTCTGGTGTTACTGGATGGGCCGTGTTGGGCTTGCGGCCCCTCATCTGTGTAAGGTCGGGTAAAAGTATTGCCGGTTTGTTGCTAAGGGGCCTGCAAGTTCCCGGGGTCGTTCTCTTTGTATGCTATCAGTGCTAATCCGAAACCAACCTTGCCCGAAGCTCACATTCCAACACCCACACAAACACC
>JARIHL010000083.1 GCA_029288315.1 Candidatus Saccharimonadota bacterium | reverse complement strand
AGTCTTTGTTTAGCCGAGCGAGGTGAACCCCCTTTAGGGGGTGAACAACGAGCGAGCAGTAGTGTACGTCTCTAAAATGTTTTTTCTTGAATACAAGAAAAAACATTTTAGGGGCGGATGGCGTGAGAGGACTCCTTCTATTGGGTTTTGAGTCAGATTTTTAAGAAAGATCATTTTTTATATGTTCGATTATAGACGTCGTTGACCAAAGCGCTCCATTGTTAGAACGCTCGCCAATAACAACTCGCGTTTGGCCAAGCTGTTCCAGTTTTTGCCATACATGATTGGTAGAATAAAAGACGTCAGGCTGGAGCGAAGTTAACACAGCACTATACATCGGATCAATAGCCGTCTTGGTAAAATCATAGTGCGGGCCAATAAATGCAAAGTCCACACCTTTTACAGCATCGACCATTGCGACTCGATCTGTCTCGGGTAAAATTGGGCGAGCGGGCCCTTTGCCCAGGCGCACTCTGGCATCACTTTTAACCATAACGACAACAACATCTCCATAGTGGTGGAGACTCTGCAAATAAGCCACATGCCCGCGATGAAGTAAATCAAAGACTCCACTTCCGAGTACAATGGTTTTATTCTTATGTTTTTTACGGAGTGCCGCAAGCTCATTGAATACGATAATCATTATCGATTTAGTATAGAAAGAACGAGAGAAAAGGAGAAGCCATTTGGCAAACATAACATTGTAAACAGCTGTGCATACACATTTTTTGTAATCTAATGCTACAATACCTTAGGGAGAATTGTGCAAAACTTAGTCAAAGCTATTACTTCATATGCTACAAAACGAGTGTTTAAGAAACGCTCCGTTTTATTGTATCAAGGTGAAGCACCGCGTATGGCTTACGTGATCCAGAGCGGATTAGTTAAGATGTATAGCATTAATAACGCTGGCGAGGAACAAGTAGTTGCTTTTTATGGCCCAAATGATTTCTTTCCAGCACCATGGATTTTTAATAAAACCCCTTCTTCTTTGTATTATTACGAAACAATTGCAAATTGCGAAATGATGACATTACCACGAGAAACGCTGCGTGACATTATTCACCGCCCCGAATTTTTAACGCAAACACTCGATTATTTTGTAAGTAGCCACACTGGTCTATTAATGCGTATTACTGCGCTCGAACAATCCCGTGCACGCGAAAAGATAATGTTTACGCTTTATTATTTACTGTTTCGTTATGGTCAGCAGACAAAGCCAGGTTTGTATATTATTAATTTTCCGCTCACCCACAAGGTTATAGCCAGCCTTATTGGTTTGACGCGCGAAACAACCAGTAGTGAAATTATTAAACTAAAAAAGCAAAAAGTACTGCAATATCGCGGACAAACATATGTTATTGATAAACAAAAGCTAGAACATATACTTGGCGAAGACAGCTTTAAAGACTTTACCCTTTAACTTTTTGAAGCGTATTATTCACAATCTTAACAAGTTCTTTGGGCGAGGCGAGTGCTTTGAGAATATAGCGGTCGACGCCTTGGCGATAAGCTTCGTCGATTTCATGCTGCATATCATAATTACTAAATACAACAACTCTGACACCGGCGTGTCTTTTAAGATCATATTTGCGTAAAAAACTATTGCCATCCATATGAGGCATGCGTAAGTCAAGTAAAATTAGATCTGGCTCATGCTCGCTTGCGAGTTTCAGTGCCTCTTCCCCGTTAAATGCACTCACAACATTGTAGCCCTCACTACGCAAAATAAGCCGATATACTTGGTTGAGTGAGTGCTCATCCTCAACAATCAGAATTGTTTGTGGTTTATCTGCCATATACTATATATTTCAATTTCATTTTTATTATATAATTATATGCTTTGTTTTAACAGTAAGAATTCTTATATATCATTCGGCAACCGAATAGTGAACACCGAACCTTTCTGCAAGGTGGAAGTAACGCCTATTTCGCCGTCGTGAGCGTCAATAATCCTCTTTGCTATATAAAGACCAAGCCCATTACCACCAACTGAAATCGAAAGTGAATTATCAATACGTGAAAATTTTTGAAATAATTTAGCCATATCTTCCTTAGCAATACCAATTCCTTGATCAAGAATCTCAATAGCGAACCAATCCGGCTGCTGGCGAAGTATAACAGAAATAACTGAACCTTCAGGAGAATATTTACTAGCATTATCAAGCAGATTGTCGATCACCATGCGCAAGTGGCGTTCATCGGCCAGTACTTCTTGTACTTCAGTGTTTTTAGGCAATTGAATGCGTTGTTTGCGGCGAGTTAAATTGCTCTGTTGCTCTTTAATAACTGATTTTATCAACGATAGAACATCGCATTTTACTTTATTGAGCGTAAGCTTATTAGCGTCTAATTTAGCAATTCTGAGCAAATCATTAATGGTGCTCAGTTGTCGTTCGTTGCTTTCATATGCCTGCTGCAAAAGATGTTGTTGCTCTTCAGGTATATCACCGACATATCCTTCCAATATCATACCAATGTATTGTTTCACGCTTGTTGCCGGCGTGCGAAGTTGGTGTGAGGCAAGCGAAATAAATTCATCTTTGGCGGCATTGAGCTCCACAAGTTGTTGCCGTTCAGCAACAAGGTTGGTGTTTCTAGCTTCAAGCTGTTCGGCTTTCTTGCGTTCAGTGACATCTCGTAAATTTAATTGGATGATGGCGTTAGGACCTTCATCATATAAGCTCGCCACTATCTCAAGATCGCGTGGTTCTCCGGTTTCAGTTTTTAATGCTAAGTCATGACGCATAACCTTCTCTGCGGGCAATTTTAAGAGCTTCGCCTTGCTTCTATCACAATAAGCAAAAGGAGTAATATCAATAAGTTTTTTGCCAATAATATCTTCTGTGGCGATTTCAAGCAGGTTTTCAACTGGCGGATTGGCATCAAGAACTTCCAGCGTCCTGGCGTCAACAATCATGATGCCATCAGTTGCAGCTTCAAAAAGACGTTTATAACGCAGTTCAGAAAGCCGCAATGCATCTTCGGTATCTCGATGTTCAGCTATCTCTCCCCGAAGTGCTTCAGCTTTTTGCTGGAGCAGGGTTATAGCAAAGGAACGATCGGTTTGGCCTTTGAGCAAGGTATAATCTTCTGTCGGTATGACTTCACTATGCAGTTTGGCGATTTCTTCTAAAGGCACCTCATGTGACTCTCTATCAAAAAGCCGCATCGGATATGCACAGTACAGTGAAAAGTCATAGGCATTTCCTAGATTATTCCAAAGTACTTCTAGAGCAGTTGCGCCTTTTGGATTACCCTCACGCCAAAGTAAAGCAACCATCTCACCGAAAACGCGAACCGGCACTCCACGGTTTGTGCTTTGCGCAATGAGATTACCGACTGTGGCCATAAAACGGGCGTTATTTGGTTTACCATCTTCCATAAAACGAGCAAGTGCAGCCTCAGCATCCAGCGTTATGTAATGACCCTGCTGTCGTGCTAATTCAAGCTTTTGCTTATCAGTTGGCAAGCTCTTTTCGACAGTCTCGATGTGGTTTTTGGTGGCTACAACAATACAGATTTCATCTGCGCGCAAACCCGCCTGTAAAAACTCTCGAAGAAAAGATAGAAGGAACGACTCATTTTCATAAAATTGCACAAGGTGGCCACGCCCGGCTATTACCGAAGTGTGTTTAGGATGGTTAGTTTTAGTATTTTGAGCTATTTGCGCAACCAAAGCTTCTTCAAACAGCCAATCACCACGCAGGCCAACTTTATGGCCGATCAATGTATGATTCTGCGCCCATCGACGAACAGTGCTTGGGTTTACGCTGAGCAATGTAGCTACTTGCTGCACAGTGAGCAACTTTGAACTCGAATTTTTCTCTCTCATGTTTACACTCAATAGTAGCATAGTGATCTATTTCATCTGAGGAAGCAGCTATTTTATATAAATGGCATAGCAAAATTCAAATTAAACACTGGGGTGGCACGCCACGGGGCTGCCCCAAAAATGTTTTTTATGTACTCATAAAAAAATTTTAGGGGCGGATGGCGTGACAGGACCCCTTCCATTTGAATTTGCTATGCCATTATAGAAAATTGTAAATCATATTGAGCCATGATTTAATAAATCCATCTTGCAGATTGTCTGTGGTAGCATGCACGAAAACCTTTCGTGCAGTTGCCGCAGACAACCTCAGGAAGGATGACGCTCATGAAAAGGGTGATGCGTAAATGGGTTAATGCCCCCACCGCGCTAGCCATCGGAACAATCCTGTTCAGTATTCTGACCTGGCTGGGTGGCTATGACCTGCGTGGTACACCATGGCACTACGCCCTCTTGCTGGGCGTCGGCATCTTAGCAAGTACATTCGGCATCACCAAAGAGGCAATAACAAAACAGGGATGGAGGTTGGTGCTATGGGCTGTGACGGTCGGCGTGTTTACCAAAGCGCTGATCATTGGCGGTTTACTATGGGGCATAAGCTCTGATACCAAGTATTTCGTTATGGGCCTGTTAGTTGCCCAGATTGATCCACTCGCTGTGGCCGCGCTGTCAGCCAAGTCGCGGCTTTCCAAAATGGGTGACGGTATCCTCAGAGCTTGGTCAACCCTTGATGACCCCGTTACGGTAGTTGGCGCGATCCTGCTCTTTACCTTGCAGGGAGCGTTTGGCATTTACCTGGGCTTGACTTTCGTCAATGTGACAGTTGACGGGCCGGCGAGTTTTGGCCAATACATGCTCTATAACATAGCCTTTGTCGGCACCGTGACATGGTGCTGGCAATATGCTTACCGCGGCCCCTTCTGGATGAAGATCGCCTTCACGGTGCTCTTCATCGCCGGATCAGTCATCATTGCGTCGGTCTGGTTTTGGATGTTTGGATTGGCGCTTATTGGCTTGTGCATGCGGCCAAAAGAAGCCAAAATCTACGACGTTGCCCAGAAGGTGCTCAATGTGCTTTCAATGGTGGCCTTGGCCGTTTTGGGAGTCATGGTCATCCACCTGTTCCTGGCACAGGAAGAGTTTAGCCGCGACATCGCTTGGGGCTTTGCGCTCGGCGCAGCTGCCTTTTTGTCACAGATAATCGTCACGGTGCCACTAACGCGTAACCGCGGGCTGAGCCGCCAAGATCGTTTTTACCTGGCTTTTGGGCACCAGAATGGCATCACTGCGCTTTTACTGGGCGTGAGCACTGGTACCATCGCCTTCATTGTGCCAGCGATTATCATGACGCAGATGCTCCGATTGATCTCTACAGTTGTTCTGGACCGGTGTTTTGCCCCAGCATCAGCCACGTAACATACCTCGCGTGCGGCGAACCCGCACTAACCGTCTGCCAGCCCGGTGAAACAATAGGCTGGCTTTCTTATTTTAAGATACTACAGTTATCAATATACGGCCTACGCTACCCATTTCTACTGCCGTTTCCAGGGACTCGACCTTCCCGGGAGGAAGGCAGCGAGCTTTTGCGAGCGGACTGTTTCCCTGGAAACGGCAGTAGAAATGGGTAGCGTAGGCCATGTCAAGATAAACTATCTTATGTTAGAGTTTAGATTATTAAGGAGATCTACTGAATGAAGAGTCATTTCTATTTTATTGGCATCGCTGGCCATGCAATTCGTGGATTGGCGCTCATGGCACGTGAGCACGGTTATATCGTCAGTGGCCTCGATGAAGGGGCGGTGCCTCCTGGCAGCGACTGGCTAGATGAACACAACATTCCGTGGAGTAAGACATTCGAAACCAGCCAACTTGACGGCGTAACCGATGTCATTATTACTGGTGCCTACGCTACCCCTCAATATCCAGCTATCATAGAGGCCAAGCGACGCGGCATTGCTATTAAATCATGGGCGCAATTAGTCGGGGAGTTGACCGCTGATGAACGATCTATTGTGGTGGCAGGCACCCATGGCAAGACAACTACTACTTCCTTTATTACCTGGTTATTGGAATGTGCGGGACGCCAGCCGGATTTTTTGATCGGGATTCAGCCATTTAATTTCGACTCAAGCGTGCGCATAGAAGGCTCAAAAGTCGTCGTATTAGAAGGGGATGAATACAAGGCCTCTGATCTAGAAGATAGAGCCAAATTACAATACTATCACCCTGATGTATTAGTACTTACTTCTGTAGAGCACGATCACCCAGATGTCTATCCAGATTTAGCATCAGTTATAAAGCGTTTTACAGAAGTGGTGAAAGCGCTACCACAAAATGGCCAGCTTGTGGCGTGGTCAGGCAGTAGTACCGTAGCACAAGTAGCCGCTGCAGCCACTTGCAAAGTTGTAACGTACGGCCTTGATGAAGGTGATTATATAGCCGAGAATATCGCTTTTACGCCAAATGGTATCGAGTTCGATGTGAAGACCCGCCAAACTACGATCGGCCGTATAACCGTACCACTTTATGGGCGGCATAATGTGTTAAATGTATTAGCGGCTATAGCCGTGACCTTCGGAGAAGGTTTGAGTTTTGAGCAAATCAAAGAAGCCGCTGCGCGTTTTAAAGGCACCTACCGGCGGTTTAATATTCTTACGAAACCAGATAACGCCATTACCGTCATCGACGATTATGCGCACCATCCCACAGAAGTAAAAACGACTATTGAAGCAGCAAAACTACACTTTCCTGATAGACGGCTCGTTGTGATGTTTCGCCCGCACACCTATTCACGCACAAAAGCATTGTTAACTGAATTCCAAGCCGCTTTTAATGAAGCTGATGTCGTCTACATTACTGATGTTGAAGGTGCTCGCGAAGCTGCTCATGAAAAGACCGTATCAGGCAGCGATGTTGTAGCTGGACTCGATAATAAAGCGATCTTTGAACCAGACCGGAGCAAATTGATTCAGCTCATAACTCATGATGCTAAAGCTGGCGACGTTGTGTTATGTATGTCAGTATCTGGATATCAGAATATTGCTACCGAACTAGCCAAGCAACTTAGTTAGAAACTTCTAAAAAATGATAGGCCCTGCGAGGCAGGGCCTAAAGCATCACGTTCCGATCTAGATGTTTTTGCGACGAGGCCGGCCGCCAAGGCCAGCCCCTATCACCGTCTCATCGCTCCCAACTACTTGCCGTGACTGAGTTACAGCCACGTGGCCGGGGCCGGTTTCGATACTGGCTGTGTTGTCATTGCCCTGAGTGACAGTACCGTCTGAGCTGATGTGAGCTCCCACAACCTCTCGACTCATTTGCTGGTCCCCTTCTGATCGTGATGATGGTATTAACAACAATAGCACACATAAGCATTTTGTCAAGCTACTGATCAGCCTCACCCTCAAAACTTCACATAAGCTGGTAAGAAACCCGCACATAGTGAGTGGCGTAACCATATTCACTATCATAGGAAACGAAATGACCAGGAGTAGCTATTTTTAAGGTGGTCGAAGATGCATTCAATGCGCAACCTGGCCCTGAGGACTGTTAGCCACTTGGCTAGAATCTGTTTCTTTTCGCTGATGCGAGGTCAAAAAATATACGCCTGATGCTCTCGCCACATCTTGCGTCTCATGATTCGAACGACCCATAGCACCAACGGCGACCACTGTTTGATTGTTGACCGGGTGTGATATTTGCTGCCCCTGCCAATGTCGGGTGGCATCTCCGAACAAAAGAAACCGTACACCGGAAGATTGTCTTCCTTGGCAGAAGGCAACTACCACGGCTACCTATGGCTACACCGAAGTTACTAGCCAATCTTCAATATTAGGATGTTTTGTAACTTAGGGAGTTTGTACTATTCCCTGCAGTGAAAAGTTGGCTGTTGGCAGATTTGTTTTTACCTCTGAATCAGTTAGAACGGCTTGGGTAATAATCTCGCCGGTGCTTTGCCGATAGACATACAATCTTTTGCTCTGTGGGTAGATGATTAGTACATCACCATCTTTGATTTTTTCAAAAAATCTTGCGTCTTGTTTGCGCAAAGTTTCTTTAAATGGCTGTAAGCTCGGCCGTTCACAACGTGGGGCATCTGCTTGAGCTTCAACAGCCGCCACTGCTGGCGGTTGGCCAGATTGATTTAACGGTGTACCTTCTGCTGAGCCGAGCTTCATGACATCGCATTCTTGTTGAAGCCGATCATACTTGCCCTGAATATCTTGTACTGTTTGTTCAGCCCGCAGACGTTGTGTGCGTTCCTGCCACCATAGATATCCAGCGCCAGCACCAAAAGTTCCCACCACCAGCAGAGACAATATAACCATACCCACCAAACCCCAATTTCGCTGTTGCGCAGCCATATGCGTATTGTAGCATGAGAAGTTCTAGAGCTTATTTGAAATAAATATTAGTGAAATAAAAAAAATCAGGTAACTCCTGATTTGAAACAGATGTGGGGCCTGCGCGCTGTTTTGCGCGCAGGCCCCACCTTGACGTTGCTGAACTTGCTCAGCCAACTTCCCGTTGCTCGCTGCCGAGCAAGCGGGCGACCTCGCCGAGAATCGTTCGGCCTAACACCACCTTGTCAGCATCGGTTGCGTTGGTCCCCATGGGGGTGATGATCAAGTCATCATACCCCAGCTGCTTGAACTGACGGAGAACAGATCTGATGGTGCGTTCGGTATGGGGATTTCCCGAAACGACTCCGATGTGCCTGCCTGTGAAGGGCGTGAGAATCTCCAACCATTCTTTGGCACTGGATGCCGTGGTGTGGCGCGGATCTGAGGGCCGATCCTGCATTTTCCGCGGCACAGCAGCGGAGTTAAGCATCAGGAGACTGGAGTCATTCGGCCCTGTCCAACCCTGCCACAGAATTGTTCGCCCCGGGACACCGGGCACACGTGCCGGCTCCTCGATGCGGTGTGTGAAGGTTAGGTGTAGCAAAGGACCAAACTCGAGCAATGCGGCCGCAATGCCGAGTTCAAACTCGGTAGCGAACGGGCGCTGCCACGGGTTTGGGTCAGCGTCATCCAGTTCCAGCTGCGTCACCACCCAAGAGTGGTCGAGCAGCGCTGGATCACGCGCTTGTAGGCGCGCTACAAGTTGGTCAACCGTCCCTTCACGCTTCTGGCGGAGGCGCTGGCCATACCACCCCACGATTGGTCCGAACTGACAAGCACGGCACCTTCTCAGGTAATTGATGAGCTCGTACCGCCGTACATTTGCATTGAGTGTTCCCCCAATGATACATGTTTCGTCAAAGATGGTACCGAACTCTGGAAGCGTGGCATCGATCATTCCCATCGCAGCACCGAAGGGGATGACCCCTTCAAGCAACGCTGGTGGATACTCGATTACGTTCTGTCCGTGTTCGCCACCGAGCCACAGTTGCTGAGCGGTCTCAGCATTAACTGCGGGATCTTCCGACCATTCAACACCAAGGTGCTGAAAAAGCCGTCTCAGGCTGGCCTCATTGCCAACCGAGAAAGGTGTGCTGGTTAGCACTGTTCATCACATCCAATCAGTTATAAGACGTCAAGGTACTGCATGGGCAGAATATAATAATAACATATAAATTTTTTATGTCAACATACACCTCAGTGTTGAGTGGATCCAGAGGGTTGAACTATGCTTGTTTCTTGATTATATGTCACTTGTATCCTCGTTCGGTATAGCTGCATCCTCATGTATACTAACTATGAATTCTAGCATCGATAAGGCTAACAATGATTTTATTATTTGGATCGACTACTGTTGGCCCGGTGCCGACACTTGAGAGTTATGTGCTCCTGCTTTTTTTGACACAAGTAGCTATGTTATTGCTGCTGGCTCTGCTGTTAGGTGCACTGGCTCGCCGTTTTAATATGCCTTCCATTGTGGGTGAGCTGGGGGCAGGGGTATTATTGGGGCCATCACTTTTTGGACATTTTTTTCCTGATGCTTTCTATTGGCTATTCCCGCCGAATGCAGAGCAATTTCATCTGCTCGATGCCGTAGGACAAATTGGAGTCATTATGCTTGTAGGCTTAAGTGGCATGGCGTTGAATGTAATGCTCCTTAAAAAGCATGGCCCAGCCGCACTTCGAATCAGCCTCGGCGGCTTATTGATACCCCTCTGTCTGGGCATAGCAACGGGCTACTTATTACCAGACACACTGGTTCCGGAACATATTGACCGTTTTGTGTTTGCACTGTTTATCGGTGTAGCAATGTGCGTCAGTGCTCTACCAGTCATCGCCAAAATGCTGATGGATATGAATCTCATGAACCATCGTGTCGGAGGGCTCGCCCTCTCAGCCAGTGTTATTGACGACATCATTGGCTGGATATTGCTTGCCATGGTGGCGTCGATGGCGGCAACTGGTGGAGTGCATATGGGCTCAATTATTCATTCATTATTCTTTGTAGCGCTGGTTATAGGTTTTGCACTGACAATTGGGCGTCTGCTCATACGCAAAACGCTTGACTTTGTACGCCGTAGTAGTAGCGACGATGGCCCTATGGTCACCGCAATAGCGAGTTTGATTCTTTTATCTGCCGCCGTTACGCATGCCATGGGATTAGAGGCAGTCTTTGGTGCCTTTGTGTGCGGCTTACTTATCGGGTCAGACCCCAACTTTAAACATATACGTTTACCAACCGTATTATCAGTGCTAGCGCCGCTCTTTTTTGCCACCGCTGGCCTGCGTATTGACTTAACTACCTTAACTGAGCCTGTAGTACTTATCGGTGCATTGATCGTACTTTGTATAGCGATAGTCGGTAAATTTGCCGGAGCTTTTTTTGGTGGACGATTAAGCAGATTAAATACGCGTGAATCCCTAGCTATCGGCGCTGCTATGAATGCCCGTGGGGTTATTGAAATCCTAATCGCAAGCGTTGGCGTGCGGCTGGGCATACTTAATACTGAAATGTATACCATCATTGTACTGATTGCCGTTGTTACATCTCTTTTAGCGCCGCCACTTATGCGGCTTCTTTTGCAACGTTAATACGAGTTGCTTCTCATAAATAATGAGAAAATCATAGTCATTCTGTATTGCCACACATAAGCCTTCGTAGTAGGCTGTAACCATAATTATCGAGATAATAAATGAAACACAAAATTTATTTATTGTTTGTGAGTACATTTTTTCTCAGCGGGATTACCAGCCTCATACTATCAAGTATCGCAACTGCAGCTGTTCCCCAAGGTTATATTAAAAATGCGAATGGCAAATGCCTAACAAGTAAGCCAGGGCAAGTAAAAAATAATCCGGTTCAGCTTGACGAATGCCAAGATAATGCCTCAAGACAGTGGCAATTGCCTGGCGACGGCACTATTCGTGCACAAGGCATGTGCCTCGCGGTGAAGAATGCAAGCAAGCAATCCGAAGCACCGGTACAGATAGAGAAGTGCAACAGTGGCACTCATCAACAATGGGCTTTGAAGGATAATGGGGCTATTGTTAATCCTGTCTCAGTGCTTTGTTTAGACAACAAGTTTAATCGTATAGATAATGGCAACCCTATCCAAATTTATTACTGCAATGGCACAACTGCTCAACAATGGAGCGTGCCAAAAGCAATCGTGAATCCACCGGTAGACGAAGCTTTTGAGCGCCCATTTAGTCAAGATTCTCCCTGGAAGGCTCCTATCCCCAGTAACGTAAAATTAGATCAACATAATGCTTCTATTGTCAATGAACTAACTAAAGCGGGGAGCCCGGCCGCCGCGCTAGTGCATGAATTCGCAATACCGGTCTATAATGCCAATATAGCTACCGGTACAAAGAAAGTCACCTGTACAAAACCTTGGGGCACGTGTCCATTTGAAGGTAAAAACATTCCGCTTTCAGTTGCTATGAAGCCACACAGAGGCTCTGATGAAGCAATGGTTGTTGTTGATATGGTCTCGCGTCAAACAGCGGAGTTTTGGCAATTTAAATGGAACGGCGGCCGGCCCACGACTTCATGGGGGGCAATGTTACCTATTGATGGTAACGGAGTAGGTGGTAGTTCGGTGGGCGCAGGCGTTTCCCGGTTAGCAGGGCTCGTCAGACTATCTGATGTAGAACGAAAATCTATTGACCATGCGTTGGTTTTTTCAACAAATCTTTGTCGGTCGGATACATATCGTTTTCCAGCAAGTAAAACTGACGGTAAGGCTGGCCATGGTAACGAAACAATTGAAGAAGGTGCGAGAGTACAGCTAGACCCGACTATCAATCTTGATACCATTCCCAACATCAGCCCTATTGAAAAAATGATCGGCAAAGCCTTACAGCGTTATGGTGCTTACGCTATTGATTGCGGTGGGGCCAAGATGGCAATTAGTTTTGAGCTTGATACAAAAAACCCTGATGTCGTTAGCCCTGCCTATCAAAATGCGGGCATACGATGGGACTATGATAATATGCCCAATATACCGTGGCAGAAATTACGCATTTTGAAAAGTTGGGATGGCCAATAAATCTATTTGTTGGATTTTTTACAAAGACCTATTGTAGCGCTCTGCGTAGGGCGCTATTATTAGGCTAGAACGTTAAATAGGATAAAAGTATTGCCTCTATTAGAGCAAACGAAGAAGAAAATAACTATTAGACTTATAGTTATTTCGCTTTTTTGTGCAATAGTAATAGTCGCCCTTTTCCTGTTTTTAAAGTCCCGGCCAAATAGCAGCCAACCCTCAACAAGCCAGGTACCGAGTGCAATCAACATAGGCGTGCATATTAATGACAGCCCGGGCTTCAACTCATTACGAGATGGCCAGCGCAACGGTTTTGATATCGATCTAGCCAACTTTATTGCTGAAGGCTTAGGGCGTCATCCAAACTTTGTACCAATGACAATTGATGCTCGAGACCAAAACCTACGCGCAAAATATGTTGATCTAGTTGTGAGTACCTATTCAATTTCAGATAAACGCATTGCTGGTGGTATTATTTTTGCCGGGCCGTATATTCGTACCTATCAGGGGATACTTGTTCGTAAAGACGATGATAGTATTCTCTCAACGAATGACCTAGCCAGCAAAACTGTTTGCGTTACAAATGGTTCAACGTCAAAAGACAAATTAAATGAATTGAAAAAAAGTATACCGCTTATCAGTACTGACCGAGATACATTCTCGCAATGCCTTGAGGATCTGAAGAATCCCAGTGCTAATGTAGCAGCTGTTACCAGTGATGCTGCCGTTTTGCAAGGGCACGCCCACGCTGATCAAGCCCTTAAATTTATACCTGAAATTATTATTCCTGGTACCTATGAGAAGTACGGCATTGGCCTATCAAAAGACAATATGGAATTATGTCATCAAGTAGCAACGTTGCTAAAAGAATTTGTGAATAAGCAGTGGAACTCATCTTTTAGTGCTAATCTTCAAGTAGATCAAGCCCTCAACGCCCGCGAACTTAAACCCGACCCAAGCAATATTGACACTGAATCATGCCGGACAGACTAACGATAGTGCAAAAAATCCCAGCTTATATCAAGCAGGGTTGGCAACAAATTAAAAGATTACGCTTTTTTATAATTATCGGGATTTGTGCCGGACTTGGATTACTATTGCTACAGCAGCTTCTGTGGCTTGGGCAACACCTTGATTCTCTGGGTGCTGAAGGGGCAGCCCGTGCTGATGTATGGGGATTAGTGGTTACTATTGTTGGCTTAGTCCTTAGTTTGGCAACGGTTTTAGTGCCTATTTGGTTACATAAAAAAGAGCAGCAGGCCCAAACGAGCTACCAGCCAAAAGCAATAAAATCTTTCACCCAACCCGTTTTTACATGGCAGCGTTCTATTATTGTTGTAGTATTTGCCTTGCTCACTTTCTTCATACCGGCCACTATAAGCAGGTTGGCATTTTTGCATTGGGAACGAGAAGATATTACTTACCAAATCCAATTATCAGATAATGCGATTATGAAACATGGCAGTAAAGCTCGTGCACTACTGCCCGCCACTCAACACCAGCATTTAAGCATTAAGTTCACGCTTGAAAGTGTAACTTCAACTGGTTCTTGCGTAGCACCCGCTCTGATGACTATCACTCCTACCCATAACGGCAATAACGGTAAAGCAATCCCTTCAGCAAGAAGTGACACCTGGCAAACCCTAGAATTGGGCAACTTGCACGATAAAACAGAGCTCGAAATAGCGCTCGACCTTGCTGAAGAACCATTTTGCACTGTAAAGCTTAATGTCGACTCTGCTTTCTACTATCACTAAATGGTTATACTTGTACTCTGAATATTTCTAGCTTGAGTCTCGGATCATACAAAGTTTAATTCTGCACCACCCTCATGTTCTCTCCTTCCAGGACTCGACCTTCCCGGGAGGAAGGCAACGAGCTTTTGCGGGCGGGCTGTTTCCCTGGAAGGAGAGAACATGAGGGTGGTGCAGAATTTCATATGCCCAACGCCGTTGACGCCCTGCCCACTTCTATGAAAATATGTAGCAGCAATAAAAGGTTTATCGGTAATGAGCGAGAAAATACGAAGTATTGGAATAGTTTGCAATGAGCCAGAATTGCTCAGAGAACGCTTATTAGTTTCCGGAGTACAGATTCTAGAACCTACTACAGCGCAACAGCGTAGTTATCTCAATGAAGCCACGATCATACCCACAGAGCCACACGGCCCAACAGACGAAGAGCTAGAATTTATAATAGCTACTTCAGAGACAGATATTCGAATTCAAGTTTGCCGAATTCCGCACTATATAGGCGAGACTGCTTTGCGCCTATATGGTCAGCCTATTGATCAAACTATTGCTCCTGGCATTCATGGTACCTATCTCGATACTCGGCACGATGCGCAAGATGAGTTGTCGGTTTCTGTTGACACCTCCAAGGTTAATTCACTTACAAACAAGCCACCAAAGGTTGGCCTGCACATTGATAACTGGCCTAATGCCGACACGCAACTTTTAATAGGTAACCTTGGTCCTGGCGCACGATATCATTGCTTAGCGCCGTCGGTGACACGTGAGATTATCGGAGGCCCTCGTGCACCGAAACGTCTTCCCTATGTTCGCCACAAACTTGCCACAAATCCCGAAGAGTTACGATTATACTGGATTCGGCTGAATGGCCCTTCTGCACTGGGGCATCAAGCTATTGAAGCATGTTTAAATGTGCCCGTGGCTCGTGCTTTGCATGATGGTTCAACTTGGGGTGAATCGGAATCTTCCTTAGCAATTTTTTGCACTATCGAGCCAGTAGCCGAAGGAATTTATCCTTCAGTCTTTGAGCAACATTCTCTGTACGATACTAGTGGCAGGGTTTAAGCTTGCTTATGGGCAATCAAACTGGCGCTGATCGCCCCATTTTGTTTCTGTAAAAGGTTGACCATGGGCATTCAGCCGTTCGCCACTTCCTGGAGGTTGAATAGAGAATGCCCCGCAACTCATCACCGGCTGGCTGTTACCAGCTCGCATAATAAATACGGGTTTGTTCATTGGTACTTGCTGACCAGCGGGGATATCTAAAACACCACTAGCACCTTCGAGCCGTATATGAGGGCTTTTTAGAAATTCGTTGGCTATATGAGCCGTGTCAACATTCTCGACCGCTAGACGGCTATTTTGAACTATAGCCCAAATGAGCTTGATAGAATCATACGCTCTGGCGCCACCACTTTGATCTACAATATCTTTTACAATAGGATTGGAAAATAAATTATCAGCAATTGCTCCATTGTGGTCGCTATCGCGGGCACCATAGGCCGCAAAATAAAGGTGCGGAAAGAAGTGTTTAAAGTTGTCGTATTCGCCCCATTGAGCCATGTCGCTACCAGCAACAATAGTAAAACCTTTGCCGCGTGCGCAAACATCTGGTTTTAGTGCATTTAAAAAGGCGCTAAAATTTTGCGATCGGCCAGTATACATAACAACATCTTGCTGCTGATCAAATATTGACAGTTTTGCTGGATCGCAGAGCCGATCGCGAATTTCAGTCAGTGGCACAATTTCAGCTTTATGCTCAAGATGTGGGTCCGTGTCTCTATCATCTCCATTCGGAACGGTCCAGTATCCGACAAGGGGATTCGTATTTCGAAACTCACGGTATAAATCATCGGCGAGGTTTTGGCTATACCAATCATTATTATCATTAACGATAACGATATTGCGAGCAGGCTTAAGAAGTTGGGGTATCGTACCACTTACATCACCAACCAGTGGCTGATGGCGGATAAATTCAGCTAAAGCTTGCGCCTGCCGCTTATTAGAAGCCGCCGCTTGATAAAAAAGAGGGTTGCCTTCACTCATATAATCATAAGTAAGCGTAGAGCCAACCACAGCAATAGCTGGATTGCTGGTGTCACCCGGCGTTGTAAGCACTTCTACCGTACGCTTCGCTTCCGCCAGACTTTGCGTGATACCAGCGACCGCAATAATAGAATGTTTCGGAGTTAAAGGAGTTAAACCATGAGTGTTGAGTGCACGGATATCATGCGCGACGGCTTGGCCGTGCACAAGTTTTCCGCCGGTGTTAGCAATCAGCACTTTCAGCTTGAGATGCTGCAGGCTCCCTTTTGGTACACGGTCAGCATTCCGATTGATCTCTTCCTGAGCTACAGCCACCCCACGCATAATACCAATCGTTTTTTGATTCGCATTACCAGACTCATCAGGAACCGTAAAAGGAAGAAGCAATACAATCGTACGATACATGTCATCTTCCCTAATCTGCCTGTTCTGTGCCAAAATAGTCTGTTTAGCGTCGTTCAACTCTTGGATATAGATGAGCCGCTGCGCACTCGGTAAATGAGGCGTCGTTTTACCTAATGAGCTGATATAGGTATACAAATCTCGGACGCTATCTGACCTAATTTTGAACTGACGCAAAAGTGAATTTTCTGTCTCACTGTAACCAATACCCCTCGCATCATTGTGGGTTAAAAATGAACAAGAGCCATCGGTAATACCGACCACTTCGCCGGCAACTGTCTGAATATACTGACAATTTTGCGTCGATTGATAGAGCACCGGCATAATACGAATGACATATATGCTGCCAGCTAAAATAAAGGGTGTAAGTATGACACCCAATATGGCAAGCAGCATAAAGTCACGGAGCATCGACTTTGGTTTAGGCGATGGACGATTAGTAATAAATTCGCGTATTTCTTTAATACGCGCAGTATTAGCAGTAGCTTGAATATTAAAAGCAGTAATAGCCGAGGATTCATAACGTCCTTCCCGTATAAGTTGCAGTTTTTCAGCAGCTGTATGGGGCGAGTCGACATCGGCTTTGAGTGCAGGAGGCGCCGAGCCGTGAACAGAGGCCAACACAAGCAAAGAAGCTCCTTTAGATTGATCTATCAGTTCACCGAATGTTTGCAAAAAACGACGGGCAGCACTATCAGTAGCGCTCACATCTTTTAAGGTAATAATGAAGGGAGTTGTGCGTCGTCGTCGCCGAAAAGAAAGATTAATAGGGTGGGCTTTAAAAGCATGCTCCAAATCTTCAAATAAGGCTAACATAAAGAGTTCTCGTGCCAAACTTGAGTCACGAAGACCAGGTTGCTGAAGTGTCCAAACGGCGCAACTTAAGAAATCTTGAGAAATTTCGTCGGCTTTATCTTGCTGGGTAAGCTCTAGAGCAACCCGGTCAGTAAACCAGCGGTACCGATTCGTTGTCGCCAATTCTGCCCGAAAGACTCTAAACCGAGCCCGCCGTAAAAGCTCTAGAGTAATTGCAGCAAACCCAAGTAAACCATCGTACCCATCACGCGTCGAAATAATAGTAGCCGAGCGGCCGCCTAATCTGGGATGGCGCCTGCGGTAAAGGTGAGTGACGAGGTCGTTAATCTTTGCCTCACGACTTGTCGCGCCAGGATCAAGTGTATGGCTCAGAAGATCTATGGCCATCTTAAGATTAGTGAAATGAAAATTTCCCATAGAGCGAGGAATCATGAGGTTTTCATAAATATAACTAAAGATAGCCAGATCATCTAATTCAGGACGATCAAGTATGGATAAGACATGTGGGATATTTGGTTTTTTCGTGTTGGCACTTACCCAATAATAATGAGGAATAAGTTGCGCAACAGAAGAATGTGCCGATCGGGGTTGAATACATAATACTGGCGGCAGAACCGGATTGCCAACAGGCCGGCGAGCGGCGAGCTGATCAAGCTCACTCAGAAGAGCACGAATCTCCTCGACGGGCTGATTGTGCATGCTCTTTCTCGCCATTTTGCAGTTTACCTATAATTTGAAGTGATAATGACTCCTCTATTTATTATAGTTAATTTAGCTTGGCTTAGATAGAAGAATTAATGACTACTTAGAGCGGCGATTGTTCAACAATTTCTTTTAATTTTTGCAAAGCTTTGGGCCACATTGCGTCAAACATTTCAGCTATCTCCCTGTTCACGCCGTCACCTTCTAGCTCGATCGTCAGAGTAGTAATACCATTAACTTCATTGAATGTGTAGTTTTCATGAGATCCCGCCCATTGCCGCGCATTTTCGCTCGTCAAGTCTTCTGTGCCATTTATGACTTCGCCAAGATGTTCAATCGAGATATATTCATACGGCCGATTCTCAACTATGTGGCTCGACATACCACTGGGTTTCCCCTCATCTAAAGCTAGAAATTTTATCTTGCTACCTTTGTCCCAGCTGCCTTCATAGTAAGAACCTGCGTGAAAAACACTGGTCCATTCTCTGTAGGTGATATCACCGAGCATAATCTCCCAGACTTTTTGTTTTGGTGCTTTTATATCTATTTCATAATGTAAATAAGCCATGCGCCAATTGTAGCATAGCTAAGCAGCACCTAGAGTGCGACAAAGCGATGCCCTAACGCTAGGCGTGTCGGGTATTTCTTGTGCGATGCCATTGAACGTTTACAATGAAGCGTCGAATCGCTATCTCTATTTCTGCTAAACTGAAGGTGATTGACGCTAGCGCAATGATACAATAACTGAGCGCTTCGAGAGTATCCTTCCAGGGATTGAGGTAGATAATTGAAAAACCACCAATCTTTTTTATTTGATCGGGGAATATAGGGAGAAATTGCGAGATGAGAATCAAACATACCACTACCCCAAAGCAAACAGTTAGCCATATAAATATAGAGTCAGCAAGCAGCTTCATGGGTCGAATTGTATTTTCAAAGTATTGATATTGCAACAGCTGTTTAGATTCAGTTAAGCGACGTTGCTTTTTTACATAGGGAGCCAGTATGGCTAGACAGGCTTGAATATTTTTTTCAAAAGCCGCCACCTCGTTCGGGGCTAGCCGAAAAGATGGTGTAGTAATCTGTAATGTGTGACCATTCATTTCAACATCAACCTCACGGCATGATTGTTTCAATTGTTGCATAACCAAAGGGTTGAGCACATCCAAGGCAAATAGTTCGTAACCACGAGCGACATACACACTAAACACATCAGAGAAATCACCTTCAAGACGCAAATATTGCTTAGGATCGCGCAGTCGCTCGATTATTGAAGACTGGCTTGCAGTCGTTGCCTTAGATAAAATATGTACTATTGGTAGAGCCTGTTTCATCTGTACTACTGCTTGCGTTGCTTGGCCAAGACGAATTCGCCACCCTTCGCGTGCCATCTTATCTAGATAATTAATTCGTACCAATGTTGTATCATCAAGCTTAACTGTATAGTTGAGTATTATTTCTGCAGCCACTTCTTGCTTTTGCAGCCGATAGAGCCTGTTTGTTAAAGTCAGCCCATCCAATCCACTTAACTCCACCCAAACAACAGCAGGCTTGCGATTTGTTAAACGGCTCGTTAAATCTTTGAACAAACGTTTGTTATTTGCCATAAGCCCTAAGCCAATACGCAATATTACCAGTACTATAAGTAACCAGGCAAAAAAAGTGAGAGTATTTACAAGCATTTCTCGCCACAGCCCGTAGGCTGGGTCACTGGCCAAACCAAAAATTGCGTCTGCTAACGGGCTTGTGTGAATAACGCCAAAATCATGCCTTGGGGTTAATAAAATAATTCCCATAATAACGACGATACTCAAAGGCCAAATATGCGTAATGCTTGTGCGTAAAAATTGTTTGAACGAGAAAATACTATACATGTGAAGAGAAGTATACTACTTTCGGCCCTCGTCTCTTAAATACATGTAGATAAAAAGAGCAATAAAAGAAAGCCCAAAGCATATAATGCCAAAAGTATCTTCCCGAGGAAATGGTAGGAGGTGAGTAAGCGGGAGAGTGAGTGTTTGCGGATGATGAACTGCATTATTGGCAATGTAGATCCATCCGGCAAAGCCGAATACAAATATCGTAAAACTAAGGGCACGCAATAATCTTTTCATGATTCCACTATAGCAAATGCTATGTCTTTTTACATTTAGCGTAACTCTAGTTCATAGAAGCTCGGCCTTCCGGTGGGAACGCAGTGAGCTCTTTGCAAGCGGAGTGTTCTTCTATGAAGTTAAGGGTTATCCCCCAGAGATCAAAATACACAAATTAAATTTAAGGCTTAATTTAATATTTACATAATATCTTTAGCCTACATTTATATACGAAGGTTGCGGCAATAAGGATTGCTCCCGCTTGTACGAGGAGATCATCAATTACCAAGGTACGAAAACTATGGCTTTGTTTTTTTGCGGTCTGCGGCCTTGCGGGCCTGGGCTGGTTGGCAACAAGCCACATCGTACTAACAGATACTTGGCAAATAACACCTCAGCCACAACGCTTTAGCGAACTTTATTTTACTAATCATCAACAGTTACCTGATGCCATTGCCCCTCAAACGCCATACGTCGTAGCCTTTACCGTACGCAATCTTGAGCATCAATCAACTGTTTATCGCTACACACTCATCGCTCAGACCCATAACTCAGTCGAAGAACAGCTCGGCGATGGAACGATGACATTGACCCATAATCAATCTCAAATCATCCAACGCACTATAGCTATCCCTCCCCTTGGCGATCGAGTGGCAATTAAGGTCAAACTAGAATACCAAGGTATTACCGTTGGAAGCAAAACGGCTCATTGGCAAACACAATCAATCCATCATTGGGTAAAACTTATAGACTCGCCAGCTAACCAAGAGGGAAGCCATGAACAGACATGAAGTAATGTTTAAAAAAATCGCTGTTGTTATCCCTTGCTACAATGAGGCAGCAAGCATCGCCGAAGTCATTAGTAAGTTCCCCCATGACGCTCTTCAGCAACATTTTTTACAACTGAAAGTGTATGTTGTAGACAATAATTCCACAGATAGCACAGCAAAAATTGCCCGGCAGGCTGGTGCAGTCGTCCTATACGAAGGAGAAAAAGGTAAGGGTAATGCTTTGCGCACTGGTTTTCGCAGCCTACCAGAAGATATTGATTATGTTGTCATGCTTGACGGAGATGACACCTACAGCCCAGAAGAAATTTTGCGAATTGTAGAGCCGCTTCGGAGTAATTTCTGCGATGTCGTTGTTGGTTCGCGGCTTGGTGGTCATATTAAAACTGCCGCCATGAGTAGGCTCAATCGTTTTGGCAATCAAGTTTTTACTGCCGGTGTAAGGTTACTATATGGCGCCAATGTTACCGACGTACTGACTGGTTATTTTGCCTGGAAGAAGCCAGTGCTGGATGTACTCACTCCTCATATAAAAAGCTCGGGATTTGCTATCGAAATGGAGATGATTACAAAGATGGCACGGCTTGGTTTTCAAATGGCAGCTGTGCCCATTAGCTATCACCCGCGAGCAGGGGAGTCAAATCTACGACCATTTAAGGACGGCTTACGAATATTGCTGATGCTACTGAAAAACATTATCTGGCAACCTGGTGCGGCAACCAAGGCACTCAAAGAGAATAGGAAACTCATTTCTCGTAAAATCGTATTTGTCAGCGATGCCATTTATCCTTATATGATTGGCGGGAAAGAGAAGCGTTTGCACGAGATCAGCAAACACTTAGCAGCAATGGGACATGATGTGCATATCTACACCATGCATTGGTGGAATGAGCCGCAAAAAATCAAAATAGAGTCTGGGGTGCAATTACATGCGCTGTGCAAGCACTATAACTTATATCATGGCGATCGCCGCAGTATCACCGAAGGGATTGCCTTCGGCCTCGCTTGTTTTAAACTTTGGCGCGTATCATTTGATGTACTCGATGTTGATCATATGCCGTTCTTTCCGATTTTTAGCGCCTGGATCGTTTGCTTACTGCGCCGCCGAAAGTTGTATGCCACATGGCACGAAACACTATCACACCAAGAATGGGTTAAGTATATGGGGCGGAGCGGACTGATTGCAGCACTAGTGGAGCGCTTGAGTATTCGGCTACCTTACTGTATTACGGCGGCGTCAGCACAGACGCAGCAACTCCTTGCCGCTAACCATGGCCGCAATAATCGTGTCGAGCTGGTTGCGTCGGGCATTGATACCTCCCTGCTACAAAAAGTGCGACCGGCTGCCGTGCAATGCGATGTGCTGTATGTTGGACGGCTTGTGAAAGATAAACATGTTAATACACTGATTCTCGCCATAAACATTATTGCCAAAACAGACCCCGGCATACGCTGTTTGATTGTGGGGCAGGGAGTTGAAAAACCTAGCCTGCAACGATTAACGGCGCAGCATGGACTTCAGGAAAACATCATGTTTCTAACACCATTTCGCGAGCAAACGACGGTATATGCATACATGAAAGCAGCCAAAGTGTTTTGCTCACCGTCAATTCGTGAAGGTTTTGGTATTACCACTTTAGAAGCATTAGGTTGTGGCACACCAGTCGTCACGACGAATTGCCCAGGCAATGCCGCTCGGCATTTAATACAACCGAGCCAAACTGGCAGTGTTGTTCCGCTTAAGCCGATTGCACTAGCCGAAGCACTTTCGCATTGGGTATCGGTCACTCAAAAACCAGTCATTGCCAAGCAAGTTGCACAGTGGGATTGGCGCCAACTGGCCGAAAAACAAGCAGAGGTATATACATTATGAAAATAGTGCACGTATGCAAGAAATATCCTCCCTCGATAGGCGGTGACGCTGTCGTTGTAGACAATCTGCAAAAGCAACAGCGAGCAGCTCATCATACAGTGCTGACCGTTACATCAAATTGTGATGAAGTGGCTGAAAGCTCAGAAGTATATAAGTTCGGTCTTGTTGATACAGCTAGTAATCTAGATACTATTACTCTAAAACGTCTTCTGTCTTTGCCAATGCTGGCCTTCAAGATGTTCGCTATAGTGCGTAAGCACCGCCCTGATATTATTCATACACATTCGATAGACTTGGCTTTTTTCGCCTCATTCGCGGCACGGCTTTATAATATACCACTTGTTCATACCTTTCATATTGTGACCTTTTATGGCTCCGAACAACTGGCGCTTCGCCGAAAAACTGAATTATGGTTAGCAAAAAATGCTCGCCTGCAAGCTATCACAGCGCCTAATCATTATGATGTCGAAAAACTACGCGCGGCGGGGTTACAACAAACTGTCTTACTACCGAACGGCGTTGATCTAGCTTTTTGGCGAAAAGTTGGGCATGCGAAAAGAAATAAATTATTTACCTTTTTAACTATTGGCCGCCTTGAACCGCAGAAAGGCTACGACTATCTTATTAAAGCAGCCCGCCTGTTGGCTTCAACCTCAGACAAAACATTTCAAGTAATTATTGTCGGTGAAGGTTCACAGAAAACTGTCCTTCAACAACTTATCAATGATTCACAACTAGATGCCATTGTATCATTGACGGGTGGTAAAAATTCTCAAGCAATTCGCCAATTGCTCTCAGAAGCAGACGCAGCAATTTTTCCATCACTTTATGAAACCACTCCATTAACCTTGCTAGAGGCTTGGGCACTTCGTGTACCAACAATTATTACACCGGTTGGTATTTTACGTGATGCATCAGTCAATTTTGAGGCAGCATATATAACTTTATCAAAAGATGAACAATCACTTATGAAAGCAATGGCGCGCTGCATGTCAGACAAATCAGCCCGTGCGTCAATCGCCGCCCGGGGGTATATGGAAGCTAAAAAATATGCCTGGCCAGTTATTGCACAGAATGCCGAGGCGATCTATCGGAGTGTACAATGAAAGCTCAGCATATTATTCAAGTCAGCGCTTATTATCCGCCTCATCTTGGCGGTCAAGAGAATGCCGTCTACGACCTTGCCAGCCAACTAGCCGAGGGTGGGCACAACGTACAAGTACTTACTTCGAGCGCAGGAAGTAATGTGAGAGGGGATGCAGTAGAAGGAAGTGTGCATGTTAAACGAAGGGCTGGCCTAATATTTGGACATGCCCCTATTATGCCGTCCTTTCCGGCAACACTTTTTCGTGCGATTCGCACCACTAGCGTGATACATCTTCATATCGGCCAAGCCTTTACGCCTGAAATGGTGTGGTTGATCGCCAAGTTGCGACGCGTTCCTTATATTGCCCAATTACATATTGATTTTCAACCGTCTGGGCCAGTTGGCATCCTGCTACCGCTCTATAAACAGCTGGTATTGAAACGAGTCCTCCAATCGGCGGCTTGCGTGATCACACTCAATGAAGAAACAAAGCGCATCGTTCGAAAAGTATACGGCTGCACGGGCAGGGTAGAGATAATGAACAATGGACTCGACGAAGTATATTTTCAGCTTAAACGGCCAGCGCTTGCGCCAAAACCACCAACCACCCTTCATCTGCTATTTGTGGGGCGGCTCACGAAACAAAAAAATATTCCGACGCTACTCAAGGCACTCAAGCTGACCAAAAGAAAGGTCTGTATTGATATCATCGGCGATGGCCCTGAACTTGAACTGATAAAAAAATTAGTCCTCCAGTACAAGCTTGAAAATGTGGTACTTCGTGGCCGCTTTGGACGTGCCGATGTTATGGAGTTTTATAAAATTTGTGATGCTTTAATAATGCCTTCTCTCTATGAAGCGCAACCGCTTGTACTGCTCGAAGCTCTGGCGGCTCGTATACCAATTATCGGTACGAATGTTATTGG
This sequence comes from Candidatus Saccharimonadota bacterium, assembly GCA_029288315.1. GTDB lineage: Bacteria > Patescibacteriota > Saccharimonadia > Saccharimonadales > EFPC-124 > JARIHL01. Next base: position 25,603 of record JARIHL010000083.1, on the reverse strand, counting down.
TGTGGCAGAGCACATTAAAGAGGGTGGCATCATTGTAGAACCGACAGTCGAGGGCCTGGTTGAAGGCATTGAACAATACTATACTCAGTACGCCTCACTACCAGAACGAGTTGCAAAGGCCTACCGGAGCGCCGAAAAGCTTCGATGGCGGCACACATTGAAAAATTATGAGTCACTCTATGAAGAAGTCCTGGGAGATTAGCGCCCGTGGTGTCGCCTTTGGACTTATTGGGTGGCTGATCACCACTAATCTGTTAGTCTGGGCCACACACGTTAGTGGCTGGTGGCCGTTTAAGCTGGTACTCTTTTTGTGTATATCGTTTTTGCCCGGAATAGCCCTCTTGCGTGCGCTTCAAATTAGGCTTGGAAGTATTCCAGCAAAAATAGTATATAGCTTTGGGTTGAGTATGCTGATTCTGATGCTTAGCGGGCTAATTGCCAACCAGGTATTGCACTCGTTTGGCATAACGCGGCCGCTAGAGCTAGGAGGTGCGCTTAGCGCATGGAGTTTTGTAACGCTCCTTATCATTGTGGCAAGTGTATTAACCAATGGACGATCTATGCAACTGCGGCTTGGTACTTTGCAACATTTTTCGAAACCAGCGTGGTTGGCGGTAGGTCTGAGTTTAGTACTACCTTTTGTCGCTATGGCGGGCGCTTTCCGAGTAAATAATGGCGACGACGGGCTCGTCGCTGGCTTGGCTCTATGCTTTGCGGCCGCACTTATTATTTATGCCTTCTTGCTCCGCAACCGTTTACCTGACGGCGTGCTAGCTTGGCTCATTTTCGTTATTGGTCTCAGTATCCTTCTCATGACCTCATTGCGCGGCTGGGATATCGTAGGGCACGATATTGCTCGTGAATTTCGCGTGTACTCCTTGACTCATACCCATGCACATTGGGATATCGGGCTTGATCGCGACCCATATAATGCGTGCTTGAGTATCACTATTTTACCTGAGATGTTGGCGCGCATACTGGACATTTCTGGCCTCGTGGTGTTTAAGGTTGTGTTGCAAATTATTTTTGCAGTTTGCCCTGCAGTACTATATATACTTCTGCGGCAGTATGTTTCTAAGTTGGGCGCCCTCGTCGGCAGTACGCTCTTCATATGTTATCCTACTTTTATTAACGACTCGGCTATGCTAACCAGACAGGGCGTGGCCTATCTTTTTTTTGCCCTCGCTTTAGTCGTGATTACTAATAAAGCTCAGCGCAAACGTTATAAAATACTCTTCTTACTCTGCGCTTTAGGAGCTATATTATCACATTACTCAACAGCCTATATGTTTGTTGCCTTATTTGCGATCGCCGTCATTTGCAAATTCAGCATCACAAGGTGGCAAAAACGACAAGGGGAAGTAGTTGTCGATCGTTGGCGATACACGGTGCTGTCACCCTTGTTTGCAGGCTTGTTGTTTTTTATGACTTTTATGTGGTATGCGCAAATTACAGCGACTTCATCGGGCTTAGTCACTACACTCCACAAGTCGCTGGTGAGTATCCCAAAGCTATTTACTGATGAGAATAAATCTTCTGACACGTCGATAGCATTGTTCTTTGCACACGCTAAGACCCAGGCCGATTTATATAACACCTACTTGGCACAATCACAACAAACTGACGCTACAGAGGCAGCAAACTCCTATACTCCGGTGCTCACCAGTGACGATCTACCATTGACTAAACTTGGCGAAAAAGCCAGCACCATCGGCATTGACCCTTCGATTGTCACCACTCTCCGCCAAAATTTCGCGAGAGCCTTGCAACTACTGGCAATCGCTGGGGTTGGATATATGACTTATGCACTCCTGCGCAGAAAATCAGCCGGTCCTTATGTTAAATCTTTGGGCATTGATTTTATTGCATTAAGTTTGGCCAGTATTGTACTTCTGGCACTCATGGTCATATTGCCTGTTTTGTCAGTCAACTATGGAGTCTTGCGGGCGTTTCAGCAAGCCTTGATCTTTTTGATCTTACCCATAACCTTCCTGCTTATTATGTTCAGTTGGCGCCTTTGGCCATGGCTTCGAACAACGCTTGCCACGACCAGCATGGTGGTGCTTTTCCTGCTTTTTACGGGTTTATTTGCACAGCTCTTGGGAGGCACGAGCCCGAGCCTCAGCATGAATAATCGCGGACTATATTATGGTTTATATTATACACCGGCAGCCGACCTCCAATCATTCGTATGGCTGAAAGAGCAATTATCAGAGCACAGTGACGTGCGCGCCGCCAATAGTAATAAGGCGGGCATGCACGACCCAGAGTATCCTTTTGCTAACTCTGGTATCTTGCCGTCACAAATTGGCCCAAAAAGTTATGTCTATCTCGATCAAGCTCAGGTTCTCACCCAAAAATTTTACACCTATCATGAAAGTAGCCCCCTGATCTTAACATTTCCTCTTCAGTATTATGATCTGACCAAAGATCAAATCTATAGCACATCAACAACAAGAGTATATAGGTAATGCTGCTTATCTATTTGCAAAGATTACAAAGCAGCAGTTTTTTTATGAATGCTTTGTATTTGATGCTGTCGAACTTTATAGTAGCTGCCTTTGGTTTTATATTTTGGGTATTGGTAACTAAAACATATAGTGCTGCGGAAGTGGGGCTGGCAACGACCCTGCTCTCGGTTTCAAATCTGCTAGCGCTGCTTGGCATGGCAGGATTTGACACAACACTGACCAGATTTCTGCCTGGATCACAACGCAAGAATGATTACATAAATAGCGGCCTCATGGTCGTCACCTTACTCAGCACCGCACTCGCGATAGCCTGTGCAACGGCCTTACCATTTATACTACCTAGCTTGTCCGTGCTGCATCAGACTTGGTTTTTTATATTGTTTGTCAGTTTTACAGCCATCACCTCATTAAATATCGTTACGAACGCTGTGTTCTTGGGCTACAAACAAGCTCGCTATATTTTTATTATTAATACTCTGTTTAGCGTTTTTAAGATAGCTCTTCCAGCGGTAGTGTTTGCGGGCAATGCAGCCACTATTTTTGTGTTGGCTGGCAGTGCGCAACTCCTGGGACTGATACTGAGTCTTATCTGGATGAAGCAAGCCTTTGGTTATTACTTCTCGCCGCGCATACATGTGGATATTTTGCGGTTGGTGAAGAAATTCTCTTTCTCAATGTATAGCTCGAGCGCCTTAAATCTCATACCGCCGACGCTATTACCACTGCTGGTCTTGCATTACCTCGGAGCCGCGGAAGCTGCGTATTACTACATGGCCTTTACGATTGCGAGTGTATTGTATACGATCGCATACGCTTCAATGCAATCGGTCTTTGCCGAAGGATCACATGACGAGCTATCTATGCATAGCCACGTCACAAAAGCGGCAAAACTTATCGGCGTTTTGCTTATACCGGCCGCACTTATAACTGCTCTGCTGAGCAGCTTTCTACTGACTATTTTTGGCCAAGAGTATGAGGCCAACGCGACCACACTTTTGCAACTTTTTGCCATCGGCTCGCTGCCGGTAGCCATCTATTCAGCTATGGGAGCTATCTTTAAAGTTACCAAAAATTTGCGTGGCATTGTGATGATGAATATCGCCTATGCCATTGTCATTACGGGGTTTAGCTATGCACTGATACCGGTCTGGGGGCTCCTCGCCATCGGTTGGGGCTGGGTAGTGGGCAATACCATAGCCTGCGGTATCGGCGCACTGAATATGATCAAAAGCAATAGAAAAAGGCGGTTTTAGGGTAAGATTACCTAAACCAGGCGGCGACGCAGGCAAGTGGGCATCGTTATTGAACGAATATCTATTTAGTAGCGCATAACGAAAATTAAGCACCTACTTTCCAGAGGAGGAGCCATCAATCGCCACGGTCTGGGCCGAATCTGATACATTTGATGTGGTCATTTCTTGCCTCGTGACAAACCGGGGCAAGGCGATCCAGGGTGATGCCAGTATTCTACTCACCGCAAGTCCACGCCATGGCGCCGTTATACCGATTAACCATGAAGGGTCGTTCCGCGTAACCACGGCAGAAAATGGTGGTAAAGATTTAGTTAAAATAGATAATAACGCCACTCGTCCTGCTTTAAATACCCTCCATGGAGTAGATACTGCTGGCTATTCTGATAATTATAGTAGCGAAAAATGGCGCGTCATTGGGGCAACCGGCGCGGCACGCTTTGCAGCTGGTAAATTCCGAATCGACGGCGCTAATGGCTACCTAGGCGTGAATGTCATGCCTTTTGCCAACATCGCCGTGCTCGTACGCCCAGCCGCAGATGGAGACCGGGGGTTGGCCATTATCCGCCCCACAAAAACTGCCAATGCTCGCTTATTGGAATTTCAAGATCAGGATAATCAGATTCAGGGTCAGGCTTTTGATGATAATGGTCGCCCCATTGCTGTAGGTACACCAGCTAAAGTAACTGCCGGTGATCAAGCGAGCTACGCCAATCCCCGCGTGCAAGTGCGCGATATAGCGGGGAATATCACGGCAGCTGTCAAAGCTAGCCCCACTGCGGCAGGTATTATTGCAAAAGTTACCTTTTCAAGACCGTACGCAGCTCCACCTCTCGCTATCGCTATCCACGACCATTCAGTCGTACTAGGAGATTTATATATTTCTTCCCGAAGTACTACCGGCTTCACTGTCTCGACACGCTCGGCACTTCGCGGCGGATCCATTCTCAACTTTGATTACACGGTAACCGCTTAATCCCCATTTAATAATCGCGCAATACAATAGAAATAAATTATGAAATAGGTACTGTATGGCACGATTACCCAAACCTGGCGGTGATGTAGACGAATGGGCAGGTATATTAAATGACTTTTTACTGGTATCACATAATACCGATGGCACACAGCGCGAAGACAGTATTCCAAATCATTCCGTGAAGCTTCACGATCTAGATGTGAAAAATCCAGTCGACCAGAAAACCACCAACCTGGTGCTCACTAACGATGACGAGAGGTTAGTGTGGAAAAACCCTGGCGAAGTACTCAGAGCACACACGCGCCTACAGATTAACGTGACTGATTTTGGAGCCAAAGGCGACGGCGTGACTGACGACACTGAGGCCATTCAAAAGGCAATCGACAGTATCGAAAATGGAGGAATTATCTTAATCCCGCGTGGCACCTATATGATCCGTGGGTTGAAAATAAAACGACATGGCATTACCATCACTGGCGAGGCGCGTTTTGGCACGCGGCTTTCCCGGCTTAGCGGCACCCTACCCCTGATAGACATGAGTGGTACGGGGTCGCTAGACAATCATCTAAAATTCTGCTCCGTCACTAATATTACCCTGATCGGTAATTATAAACCTGGGGTGTTACTCCGATCCATATTCGCCGATAATTTTATCTACCGCGATATCAGTTTTGTGCATTGTGATGGGGTAGCCCTTGATTTTGTGGAGGTGTGGGATACGAGGTTTTATAACTGTAGTTGGGAGAATTGTGGCAGCAATGCCCAACCCGCTACCTTATTTCGAAACACCATGCCAGAAGGACAATTTGGCTATGGCAATGACAATACCAATCAAATTCACTTCTTAGGTTGCCGCTGGGAGAGCTGGCGTAATGGAGCTTTGAGGCTTGATGGCGCGGCAAATGGGTCAAAGAATCTATTGAATGGCATATTTCTCGTTTCTTGCAAGATGGAGAGCCGTCACGCAGCGGGCCCAGCTTTTCAGATCATGCCAGGTAGCACCATCGTTTTCGTCAATCAACTCTATATTGCTATGATGGCAGCTGATCCTGATAATGTGAAACCGTTGGATGCCATCGAAGACCATGGCTCGCATATTTTTATGACTGATGTCTATGTGCAGTGGGGTGAAGAAATCAAAATCGCTAATTCACTTGCTCATATCATGCGCAGTGGGCCGCATATGTATTACAAACTCAGCACTTTTTACCCAGCAGAGGATCCGACGAAGGCTGCGATTATCGCTGAGCCAGAAGCAGAAGATGTCATCGTATCATGCAATATTGTCAATCGCGGCAAACAAACCATCGGCGATGTCGCCTCGGTGGTGATTGCCAGCCCCACCAGAGGGGTAGCACTGCCCATTGGCCCCACTGGCACATTTAGAATAGTCTCGACAGTTACTGACAAAGATTTAGTGAAAGTTGATAATAATACAACGCGACCAGCCCTACACACCCTGAATAGCCTAGACACCGTGGGTTTCTCCGATAACTACATAACTGAAAAATGGCGCATTGTGGGAGCTAATGGTTCGGCACGCTTTGCTGCTGGCAAGTTCCAAATAGAGAGCACCAAGGGCTACGTCGGGATTAACGCCACGCCATTTACCGGTATTGGCCTGTTGATACGCCCAGCAACTGGCGCTGATCGCGGCCTGGCTATCGTGCGGCCTTCATCTACTGCGGTTGGCCGTCTATTGGAATTTCAAGACGAAGAAAATCATATCCAAGGTCTCTCCATTGACCCGCACGGCCGCCCAGTAGCGGTTGGTACGCCCCCAAAAGTCACGGCTGGTACGCAAGCCAGCTATGCCAACCCTCGTGCTGGCGTACGTGATATAGCCGGCAATATCACCGCAGCAGTGCGGGCAAGCCCCACGGCCGCAGGCACTATCGCAACTATTACCTTCTCACGCGCCTATGCGAACGTGCCCCTTGCTATTGCTATTCACGACCATTCAGTTATTTCAGGTGATCTGTATATATCGGCTCGCAGTACAATGAGCTTTACCGTTTCAACCCGCAGCGCATTGCGTGGCGGCTCTATATTAAATTTTGACTATACAGTCACTGCATAACCCCGCAGTAAGAAAGGAGCTATTTCGTGGCACGATTGCCTGAACCTGGTGGCGATGTCAACGCCTGGGCCGAGATACTCAATGAGTATTTACTTGTGGCACACAACGATGACGGGTCGCAACGGGTAGAAAGCATACCGCCGCACTCGGTAGAACTGCATGACCTCGCCGTTAAAAATCCGGCTGATCAGTCACTCACCAATTTAATCTTAACGAACGAAGATTCTAAACTCGTCTGGAAGAAGCCCCGCGAATTACTCCGAGCCATGACTAGGCTGCAAATTAACGTCATTGACTTCGGCGCCAAAGGTGATGGCGTGACTGACGATACTGAGGCCATTCAAAAGGCAATCGATTTTGCCCAGAATGGCGGCGTTGTAGCAATACCACGCGGCACTTATATGATCCGCGGCCTTAAGATCAGAAAAAATGGTATTTTGTTGACCGGCGATTCCCGCTGGGGTACGCGCTTAGTCAGGCTAAGCGGTACTGAGCCGCTTATCGACCTCAGCGGCAAGGGCACTATGAGTGATCATATACGCTATTGCACCATTGCCAGCATAACGCTTGATGGGGGCAAAAAAGCAGGGGTCTTGGTGCGATCGTATTACGCCGATACCTGTAGTTACCGCGAGGTTCATTTTTCCTTCTGCAACGACGTCGCGACCGATTTTATAGAGGTTTGGGACACTCGTTTTACCCTGTGTATATGGGAGAATTGTGGTACGCACGATAAGCCCGCGGTACTGCTTCGCAACAGTATGTCTAAGGGTGAATTTGGCTTTAGCGACGATAACACCAACCAAGTTCATTTCATCTCGTGCCGCTGGGAGAGTTGGCGTAATGGAGCAGTCAAAATTGACGGTGCTGCCCACGGCTCAAAAAGCCTGCTCAATGGTATATTCTTTAGCACCTGCAAAATGGAAACTCGCTATGCCGCTGGGCCCGCCTTTCAAATCATGGAAGGTAGCACCATTATCTTCGTCACGCAGCTTTACATCGCCATAATGGCAGCTGAACCTGATTTGGCCAAACCATTAGATGCTATCGAGGATCGCGGCTCGCATATTTTTATGACTGATGTCTATGTGCAGTGGGGGAGTGAGGTGAATATTGCCAATTCAGTAGCGCATATCTATCGCAGCGGACCGCATATGTATTACAAACTCAGTACTTTTTACCCCACGAGTGATCCGGTTGAGGCCGCGATCGTAGCTGAGCCAGAAGCCGACGACGTTATCGTGTCATGCACGGTCAGCAATCGCGGCAAAATACTTAAAGGCGATGTAGCATCAGTCATGATTTCAAGCCCTCGTCTTGGCACAGCAATACCACTGGAAAACACAGGTGCTTTTCGTGTCGTCTCCAGCCCCACTGGCAAAGACTTAATAAAGATCGATAATAACGCAACACGACCGGCTCTTCACACACTCAACAGTGTTGATATTGTGGGCTTTTCAGACGATTATGTGACCGAGAAATGGCGTGTAGTTGGTGCTAATGGGTCTGCGCGGTTTGCATCTGGCAAATTTCAAGTAGAGGGCACGAAAGGATATGTCGGGATTAATACCGATCCTTTCACTGGTGTCGCGCTGCTTATCCGGGCAGACGAAAGCGATCGGGGGCTAACAATCGTCCGGCCGTCGCAGACCGCCACCGAGCGCTTACTAGAATTTCAAGATGAGAAAAATCATATCCAAGGCCAAGCTTTTGACGCCAACGGCCGCCCAGTAGCGGTCGGTACGCCACCAGAGATAACGCCAGGCGAGCAAGTTAGCTATGCCAACCCTGGCATACAAGTACGTGACATCGCCGGTAATATTACGGCTGCCGTTCGGTCTAGCCCTACTGCAGCAGGCACTATAGCAAGCGTGACCTTCTCTCGGCCTTACGCCAGTGTGCCCATTGCCATTGCTATCCATGACCACTCGCTTCCTGTGGGCGATCTGTATGTCTCGCAGCGGGGCACTAGTGGCTTTACTATTTCGACTCGCAGCGCATTGCGCGGCGGCTCTCTACTTAATTTTGACTACACCGTAACAGCGTAGTAACTTCAACAAAATCTAATGAACAAAGGGGATAGTAGTGGCACGATTGCCTGAGCCTGGTGGTGACGTCGACGCCTGGGCGAGTATATTAAATGAGTACTTATTGGTGGCACACAACGATGACGGATCGCAACGAGTGGAGAGTATACCACCGCATTCGGTAACGCTATGGGATTTAGATGTCAAAAATCCGACAACCCAGAATATCACAAATCTTGTACTCACCAACGAAGATAGCCGCTTAGTCTGGAAAAATCCCAGTGAAGTAGCGCGGGCTACCACCCGATTGCGTATCAACGTGACCGATTTTGGTGCCAAAGGCGATGGCGTAACTGATGATACAGTGGCGATTCAGGCGGCGATTGACAGCATCGAAAATGGAGGAGTCGTAGAGATCCCTCGTGGTACCTACCCAGTGCGGGGCTTAAAGATTAAAAAACATGGCACCACCATTACGGGCGAAGCGCGCTTTGGCACGCGACTAGTTCGTCATAGTGGCACTGACCCATTGCTTGACTTTAGTGGTACGGCCTCACTAAATGGCCATCTTAAATTTTGCTCGGTCACCAATATTATGCTGATCGGCAACTACAAACCTGGCACCCTGCTACGGTCTTATTTTGCTGACAATTTCGTATACAGGGATGTTAGCTTTGTACACTGTGACGGCGCGGCGCTTGACTTTGTAGAAGTCTGGGATACTCGGTTTTACAACTGTAGTTGGGAAAACTGTGGTAATAATGATCAGCCATCAGCGCTTTTCCGCAATAGTATGCCAGCCGGCGAATTCGGCTATGGTGAAGATAATACTAATCAAATCCACTTCCTCGGCTGTCGCTGGGAGAGCTGGCGTAATGGAGCGGTACGGCTTGACGGCGGGGCGAATGGGTCATCACATCTCCTGAACGGCTTCTTTTTTGTATCCTGCAAAATGGAGAGTCGTCACGCAGCGGGCCCCGCTTTCCAGATCATGCCAGGTAGCACTCTGATATTTGTCAATCAACTCTATATCGCCGTTATGGCGGTCGAGCCCGATCAAGTGAAACCCCTGGATGCCATCGAAGACCACGGGTCGCATATTTTTATGACTGATGTTTATGTGCAATGGGGGACTGAGGTAAATATTGCCAATTCACTCGCGCATATTGTACGCAGTGGGCCGCATATGTATTACAAGCTTAGCACCTACTATCCATCGCAAGACCCGGTAGAAGCCGCTGTGGTAGTTGAGCCCGAAGCCTTTGATGTCATTCTGTCTTGCAATGTCAGTAATCGTGGCAAAACCGTTATAGGCGATGCGGCTGTCGTCATGCTCTCGAGCCCGAGCAGTGGTATTGGCGTTCCACTTGATAGCACGGGTTCTTTTAGAATTGTTAATAATACAACCAGTAAAGACTTGGTAAAAATCGACAATAATACCACACGGCCCGCCTTGCACACGCTCAATGGTGTGGATACGGTGGGTTTTTCAGATAACTATACAACTGAAAAATGGCGCATCGTTGGCAGTACTGGCTCGGCACGGTTTGCGGCAAATAAGTTTCAGATAGATGGCAGCAAAGGCTACGTAGGCATCAACGCCACGCCGACCGCGAATATCGCTATGCTCATCCGGCCAGCGGTTGAAGGGGATCGCGGTTTGACGATTGTGAGACCTACGGGCACTTCAACGCTGCGATTGATGGAATTTCAGGATGAAACGTACAATATTCAGGGTCTTGCTATTGATTCTAATGGGCGTCCGCTCGCAGTGGGCACACCGCCCAAAGTCACGGCTGGCGAGCAAGTCAGTTATGCTAACCCCCGTGTGCAGGTGCGCGATATAGCCGGCAATATCACCGCCGCTGTCCGCCCATCACCAACCGCACCTGGCACGATTGCCACCATAACTTTCTCACGGCCATATGCTGCTGTGCCGCTGTTTATTACATTAGCCGACCACTCAGCTATTTCCGGTGATCTGTATGTGTCTGCACGAAGTACCACAAGCTTTACGGTTTCGACCCGAAGCGCACTGCGAGGGGGGTTGATCCTAAACTTTGATTATTCAATAATTGCTTAAGATACATCTAAAAAGTGGGTGTCATGGGACGTATCAATCAAAATTCTGGTAGGCCTTGGCTAATAAATTTACCGTTTCATGTGCTTGACGAACATATGGTGGCACGCGGCGGCGAAGATCCATACGATATGATGCTTGTTCTCGTATGAGCTTGAGAAGCAAGGCGCTCAAATGAGAGGCTGTTACGTCTTCAATTTTAATCACCCATTTTTCCAATTGTAGATCACGCATAATTCCGCTGGTTTTATGCTCGTATTCAATAGCGACCACCGGCACATGTGAGGTGAGCGAGAAGATAACCGAATGAAACCGAGTGCCTAATAGTATATCAAGCTGGTCATACATAGCTTTAATCTGGTGATGATCGGGCGTATCTTGCACCACAGTTGCCGCAGCCGAGTGATGCATGAGCTGATGCACTCGTATGCTTACTAGGCGGTCATCGTCACCTTTCGTGGCAGTGACTTGGGGGATAAAAATGACATGTGCTGCCACCGTTTTAATGACCGTATCCAAAGCTTCAGCCACCGCTTTTTCGTAATCTCTCTGCCTAGAACCACTGAGCCATGCTCGAACCGTAACACCAATGAGTAACGTATCAGCCGGGATCTGATAGGCCTTGCGAATATCTAATGCATGAGTGCCTTTGAGCAAAAAACCAGAGTCAATAGCTCGTTTAATATTGTCAGTCACCCCCAAACTTTTCAGTAAAGCAAGCGAGGTATCTTCACGCAACAGAACCAAGGCCATGCGTTTTAACACAAAAGTAACAAGTCTCTGCTCAAATTTATTTTGAAAAGGGCCAACCGATTGTGCATAAAGAACGGTTGGCTTACGAAGCAAATAACCAAACAGTAGCGGATGGAGAAGCAGTGGAATATTAAAACGATTAACTAAACCTGCCCGGCTCCGGATATAACCGCCACCAACAGGAACAATTAAATCAGCTTGTTCGTATACATTCGTTATCTCACGCAAATGCCGAGGCACATACAAGCGTTTGCCAGTATACCGAAAGCAAAGCGCCCACAAAAGCGTGACACCGATCATATACAACGCGTACATCAGTTTAGTTAATGGGTGATGATATTTGTTGACCACATAATACATAAAGCTTGGTTTTTCTGGCACCCCTTCAAATACAGCACCTTCTTTTACCGACTCAAACTTTAATATTGTTATTTTTGCGCCCTTAAACGTACGAACCAAGTCTTGGATTAACACGCTTGTTAATGCGGCATCACCTTTATTGTCGCTGGAGTAGACATGCGAAATAATAATCTGTTTTGGCGGTTGACGTTTATTTTTCATGAGTTTTATTATGTGCTCCTTCGTTCTTAATAAGTAAATGTTTATACATTATTACCCAAAATACTGCACTATACAGAACAAAGAAGATCAGGCCAGCATAGGTATGGAACAGGCTAAAAGCAATGTCGGGATTAATATAATAGCCAGCTAAAATCAGACTATAAACTCGCAGAATGTTCAACCCAAAAAGTACCACTAACGCCAGCGGGAACAATGCAAAATAGCGTCGTTTATGAAAACGTTTCCAATCAAGCAAACCAACGATTGCATATAGTCCAGTAAAAAGCGCGATTGATTCAATACCTGAACAATATTGGGCAATGGTAATGCCAAACTTATCAAATAGCAACGTGTGCGGCGGTACAATAGTAGCTATAAGGCCAGTTAGATGCAGCAGCCAGCTGACCGAAAACAATACTACTGACGCCAACGGTTGCCACAAGGCATAGACGACTATCAAGAAAAGATAGAAAAACAAAGCAAGGATAATCGAGCCTACAATTTCACGGCTATATCGTTGCCATACGATCCAAATATTTTTTAACCCTATACAGCCAATGGCCGCAAAAATAATGCTGAGCACTAAGCTGCCATGCGCAGTTATCATTATCGATAGTGTTCGTTCACCGGCAAGGAGTGAGTTAATGCTCAACCAAGCAAGGATGCACGCCCCAAGTGATGCCAGAATCCAACTCAAATAAGCTGGATGCCACGCTTGCAATTTCAGCGATAATACCGTATGTCGTGTGAGCAATACAAAGGCTATAAGCGCAAAGATAGCTGCCTTACCGATGCCCCCATAAAGCATAAAACCATCACGGAATAAAATACCGCCACTAATAATTTGCACCCCAAGAACGCCCGAAATAATAATAAACAAGCAAGCAAAAACTATCACCCGCCATAAGAGGGGAGTGATAGTTTTAGATGGATTCATGCAGTGTTTTACGGCAAATTTAGAATTGTAATTCTTGTTTGTGGCGACGACGCTGGTAAGCAATGAAACCAAACCCTGCAACACCAGCGAGCAATGTTCCAATCATGCCATACTCAGGAATCGAAACATTCACAATCGCCAGATTCAGTTTAGTTGTGACACCTCGCACAGTGTCGCTTGCAACACCACTTTTACCATCTTTTTGAGCAGTTACCTTAACCGTACTGCCAAATGGACACTGTGCCGTCTGGAAGGCTACGAGATATGAACCACTGCCATCAGTTATATCTCTTTGTGTGGCACCACCGCAGACTACCGTCACCAGAGCTCCCGCCACGGCGACTTGACGTTCCGTTATCACACCTGTCACATCAGTCTGAGCGGCTAATGCGCTGACATGATTTCCCACATTACCAACTGCAACTAACATACCGACCACTAATCCTACAACTATTTTTTTCATAGAGCACCCTTCTTGGCTTTAAAATGAGCTTTTGCTTTGATGAGTCTAAGTATACGGATGTGGTATTAACTTTGTATGAACTTATTACTCTTTGTTGAGTTTTGTGAGTAACCCCTGCGATAGTAGGCCTACAGAAGTGCATTTGATCTTGACTCCGCTCGCAAAGAGCTCGTTGCATTCCCCGGAAGATTGAGCTTCCTAGGTGAAGAGTACACTTTCCGTAGGTGCAACTTTTAATTATTTAATGTTTTGTTAATAATCTCGCTGTATGCTTGCTATTAGCAAGGTAGTTTTATTATTATGAAGGTTTTATGCATTGACGATAATCGGTTACTCATGGAGGGCGTTAAAAAACACCTCAGTAACACCTATATCGTCGATACAGCACCCAACGGCTACGAGGGCATCGAAAAAGCCTGCTCAGTTCACTATAGTCTTATTTTGCTTGACCTTAACTTACCTGATATGAATGGCCTTGAAGTTTGTCGTCTACTGCGCAGTTCAAATGTAAAAGCACCCATCTTAATTTTGACGGTTCAAAAAGATCCTGCCATCTCCGCACAACTGCTTAATTGCGGTGCTGACGATTATGTTACCAAGCCCTTCAATAGCGAGGTCTTGAAAGCACGCATAGCAGCTTTATTACGTCGTTCTCATGAAGTAAGCGAAGAAAAAATAATTAAAGTGCATGACCTAACGATGAATATCACCCGGCGCAAAGTGTGGCGCTCAGGCGTCACTATTGCGCTGCGGCGTAAAGAATTCGATATTCTCGAATATTTGCTCACAAACCATGGCCGAACATTAACAAGATCGATGATACTCGACCACGTATGGGAGGCTGGTACCGAAGGATGGAATAACACTGTCGATGTTCACATAAAACATTTGCGTGACAAGATTGACCGGCCTTTTGGAAAATCATTAATAAAAACGGCTTATGGTATCGGCTATATGGTAGACGATACATTATAAAGATGAGGAGGTATATGGAGCAAGTTATATTTACTATTCTTACCAACAAGAAAGCACGTCAGCCAAAAATCGTCAAATCGAGCCTCAACAAAGGCCTGATGCTTGGCGTGCCCTGGTTATTCATATCTTACAAATGAGGCCAGTAGGCATTTTTGTTCTTTACTATACCGCCACTTCATAATAGGGAGCTTTACTATATATGAGGCAACCGCCATCCAAACTTCGTAACAGCAAACTCATATGCAAGGTAGTACTCATTGGAACTTATTCAGCCATAGTGGTCATCGCCCTATTACTCTGGATAAACGTTAGCCTAAATCCTCAAGCGCAAGCTTTACTCTCACTTATCGTATGTGGAATTGCGCTTCTATATATTGCCGTCGTTCATTTGCTTGCACAGTTTAATCGTTATGTGGCGATGGCTTATTTGCTCGTTCTATTTTATGTATTGCTTGCAACTGGCATTGTGTGGGTGTGGGGGATTAATACACCAATCGGACTGCTTATCTTCGGATTGGTCATTGTGTTGGCGGGCATAGTGCTAACGGGAAAACATTCACTTTTTGCCGCTATAGCTTCGGGGTCAATACTTATAAGCATACAGACAGTCAGTACATTGCATTGGCATACGCCAGATATTTCCTGGACAAATACTATACCGAGTTATGGAGATGCGCTCGCTTATTGTGTCGTGTTTAGTATGTTAGCTCTTATATCGTGGTTGTATAACCGTGAAATTGAACAATCGTTCGCTCAAGCCAAACAGGCTGAAGAAGCTTTACTGCAACAAAAAGCCACTTTAAAACTGCAGGTCAAGCAGCGCACTGCAGAATTACGCCAAGCTCAATTAAAAGAAATGCAGCAAATGTATCGTTTCGCAGAGCTCGGCCAACTTGGTGTCACGTTATTACATGATCTGGCCAACCACTTAACTGCGCTTACTCTAGAAATTGAAGATCTGAAAAGCAAAGCCCACTCTAAAGCTGTCACTCGCGCTCAAGAGATTATCAGATACCTGGAAGGTGTTGTTCATAGTACGCGCGAACGACTCCATGGTGGCACACAAACCCAAACTTTTACGCTCGCAAGAAAGATTGATGAAGTCGTTGCCTTTCTTCAGGCCAAGGCTGCAAAAGCTCAGGTGACCATTATTTGGGAGGCACCAGCAACCATATGGAAGTATCAAGGGGACCCTGATAGTCTAAGCCAAGTGATCGCTATTATTATGAATAATGCCATCGATGCTTATGGCCCAGAGCCTACTGCTCCTCGTTCTGCCCGGAAAGCCCGACAAGTTATTATCACACTCCAACGAAATGATAAGCAGATCATTATAAAAATTGGTGATTGGGGAAAAGGCATTGCTAAAAACCAGCGCAAATATCTCTTTAGGCCATTCCATGGTACGAAAAGAGCAGGACTCGGCATTGGTTTATTTATTGCCAAACAAACAATAGAAACACAATTTGGCGGCGCTATCATCTTGAATGCGCGGAGCGATCACACCGAGTTTATTATAAGATTGCCATTGACTCATGAAAAATGAGCCTGTAGATTTAGCCATCACAAAAGCAATAACCGCATTCCAAACCATCTCAGCCAGCGAACTACAACAGTTGCCAGTAGCGGTATGCTCTCATATTTTAGAGCTAATAACAGATGTGATACAACTCGCAGACACATCTGAACTCCTCGCCCAACAACTACGCCACCAATTAACAACGACATGGATAGAAAAAGGTGAACTCTATCCAGTATTTTCTGCAATAACAGCTCTGTGGAAATATAATTCTATCTACGTGAGCAAGGAGCAATTAGCCTGGGCCATCCAGCGGCTAGTTGCCTGCGAGGTAGCAGTGGGCGGACCATATGCTTCAGCTGGCAAGCTTTGTCTTGCAACAAACGCTCAGATCGCTCTATTTATACGCATGGTTGCTAAACCTTTGCCGAATGTCGAGGCTTTTCTTGAAGATCGTATTACAGCTAAATGTTTTAAAAACACAGCCCTTACTACCACTGGTTTACTCTATTTACTTATGAAGGTGGGTGATAATCAGGAGTTGCGACGCGCTATTGCCGACCACTGGCATCAACATCCTTCACCAACCATTCAACAACATATCATAGCTCTGAAGAGCCGAGAAAATACTTCGATAACTCCAGAAATCCAGCAAACACTTATGACTATCTGCCGTCAACAGCAGGCTAATGGCTTTTGGAAAGGGGAATCATTTGTACGACAAAATAACTCATATCTCTTAACGACCGCATTAATTCTAAGAACATTGCTGTCATATCAACGTCGGTTCAGGAATGTGTCACCTTCAATCTTGCAGCAAAGGCACCGAGATGTCGTAGAGGCTGCCAGAGAATTATTTAATAGCCACGGTGAACCATTGCGCACTACTGCCTTAACCACGATTGATCAGCTATGTAAAGGGGATAAGAACTTCGAAATTACTCTGTTACCACAGCTTTTTGCACAAGGGTTGAAGATGCCGCCCTCGCTCACAAAGCATTATTACCTGACCCTCGGCTTGGCTAGCTTATGCGGTTGGATGGCCTATACAATCTATGATGATTTTTTAGACAACGAAGGCACACCTCGTCAGTTACCTTTGGCCAATATCGCTATGCGCAATTCTCTCGAGTATTTCAGGCAAGCAACAACGCATCAAAGCACGTTCATGCAGTATGTAACCAACATTTTCTCGGCTATGGATGAAGCCAACACCTGGGAAGTTACTTACTGTCGTTTTGCAATTGATGCCAGGCACATTACTATTGTACAATTGCCGCACTATGGCAACCGTCGTACGTTGGCAGCACGTTCATTTGCTCATGCCTTAGCACCATTAGCCGTGTTGACACACTCTTCAATAAAAAGTTCCAAGCGGCAGTTACATGCTATTGAATCGGCCTTCCGGCACTATCTTATTGCGCGGCAACTTCTCGATGATCTGCATGACTGGGTGCAAGATATTGAAAGAGGGCAGGCATCTTATGTGGTGGTTACTATTCTGCGCACAATGCGCGTGCAGCCAGGCACTTATAGCCTTGTGACACTTATACCGAAGATGCACCACCGTTTCAGACAAACTGCTCTTTTAAAAATTTGTCAGCATATCGTCAAACATATTGCAATGGCCAAAAAGCATTTTACAAACAGCCAGTTATTACGCCGCACAAATGTCGTTTATTCACTCCTCGATGAGCTTGATTTGTCTGTACGCCATGCTCTGGATAAGCAACAAAAAGTGCTGGCTTTAACTGAAATGGTGGCACAAAATGCTAAAGATCAATTATAAACTCTTTAGAATTACTATTATATAATTTAATGAAGTAAATAAATACAATTAAGTATCTAACAAAAGCTTCTAAGTTAATTACGAGTTAATAGTAAGTTGCAATAATGAGTTCGTAAGTAATAAAAGGAGCAATATGAAGCACTTACGATTACGAAACTTAGTGGGCGGCCTGACCCTTGGGGCGGTACTCTTGCTAAGTTCTGCAGGTAGTGTGTTGGCAGCACCCAACCAGGATGGGACAACACCGCCAAAGACCAATACCGTCTCTGGCCCGCAAAGTAAGCCAACTGTCGAACCAGGCAGTAAGGATGCCAAGCAAACGGATCGGCTTGGGTCAACTAATCTCGTTAAGACAGATGCTGCCGGCAAACTACAAGCAGCACCTACACTGGCGGGCTCAGTTGCAAATGTTGACTTTCAAACCCCCTATAACTACTGCTGGAAGAATTTGGTTTATGCACCAGTATATAACTCAACCAGTACTACCAAATATCTTCAAGTAAGAGTCTACAACCAAGGCACCTACCACGACATCTACACCAGTGTTGGTGCATACAGTACTGCGTATCCAGCCTTCTACGGCATTGATGGCGACTACTACGCCTATCTCTACGTTTGGAATGGCTCCTACTACCAGTATGATGAATACTTGAGCAATAAGAATGTCTGTAAAGTTGATGTTACTCGCACCTACAACTACAGTGGTTGGGTACAACTGAAGATCCAAAATACTGGCACAGCTTACGCGACTCAAGTATCTACTGAACTCGCACCTTACCCAGGTAGTGGCACCTACACCGGTACTCAATACGATTACCCAACTCCTGGCGGAGCCGCTATATACCGCTGGTTCTACGTTGGCACAAGCCCTTACGGTATTGTTTCGAGCACCTACGGCAGCTTCAATTCCCCATACTTGTTTAGTGGTGATTTGTAAACCTGCGTCATTGTCTCTGTGATAAGAAACACATACAGAGCATAAGACATCAAAACAACCCGCATTTCTACCCAAAGGAAGGCGGGTTGTTTTTATAGGCATTGTCACCTTGCTTCAGCTATGGTTACAATCAAAGGGTAATAATTGGTTTGGAATTACCAACCCGAATGCAATTGCGTTTGATGAAGGAGCCACCACTACTCAGCAGTCTTCATTACTAATGCTTCGTGGTATCTATGGGTCAATCACCGAAATAACTTCGAAAACAATTAGGATTAAAACATCTTCAGGAGCATCATCGTTACTTGCCTTTAATGCATAGCAACGTGAAGAATTTAAAAAGTATTGGGAGCCAGAGCTGAGTCTCGGCGATAAAATAGCCGGCTCAATACTGCAACGTATTGACGAATTAGACAATCAGGAAATCACTGATGCTTATATTTACTCGCTTATGCGAATGTAACGAGCCTTCGGCTCTCACTATGCCATAAACCCCAAACCCTCATCTACGACTCAGATTTCAAATGGCGACGAATAACAGCCACCCAACAGAAACAGCCAGCCCCTCAGGGTCACTGAGCAAGCAAGATTTCTGGCCAGAAATTTATGAATACATCAGAATGCCAATAATGCTCAGCTATATAGTAATACACCAATTACCACCAGAAGATCCATGATAGTCCAGAGTATAAAACAGGCAAAAATCAGCCTATTCTTGTGTGCTAGCCCATATAAAATCCACGGTAACGTCGTTAGTAAAATCATGAACCAGGTCATTACTGAAACGCCTGACACAGCTTTGGTTGTATAGATCGTGTAAATCTGCGGCAATATCGTAAACGGTCCGACAATACCAGCTACAAAAGTTAACCTGTCGAGAAAGACAATATAGCGTGACCTATAATTTTTTGATTTTTGCCGACCCTCATATTTACGGCTCGTATCAAACAGAGGATGCATAACGTTACTATAGCATACGAACGACTATATATCGTGTCATAAACCTCAGCAAGATTATAGGTCTAGGGGATCTTTTGAGCTGCAAAATGCTATACTATTGTCTCATGAAAACGGCAGCATTTATCGGCACCTTTGATCCGCTGCATGGGGCCCATATTGGACAATTGCTACGAGCCCATCAGTTTATGCCATTTTCAATGATCTACATTTTGGTGGACAAACATCCATTTCATAAACCAACCGCAAGTAGCTGGCAGCATCGTTTGCAAATGGCACAGCTAACACTTAAATCTTTTGATATGCCATTTGATTACCGTGTCATACCAGTAGTAAGCTCTCTGGCACCCGACTTAACAGAAGAGGTCGACTACAAAATAACGGGTATCGACTCACTTATTGACAATTTAGGTGATTCAAAGCGACATATTTTTGCACAACGCTGGCCTATGATAGTACTATCGGTTCCTCGTATTAAAGAGTCGAGTCTTACAGATGCGATTGCCATCCTGCCAAAACAGATTCAGCAAACAATCAGGTACAGTTATGTGAGCGAGACGATTGTACCAATGATGAATTATGACTTTGATAAGCAAATATTTATTTCAGAGAGAGTGCACTCTTCTCAGCTACGCTCAGGAAAAAATACGGCCTTAATTCCACCAAGCGTACAACGTTATATCCAGGAACATCAATTATATAGGTGAATAAGCATATTCAAACATCGTCAGCTACACACTAAACTTCATCGAGTCTAAGATAAATTTTCGTCATACCTTACTACCTATAATAGCATGCGCATCATAATTGAATAAGTGAGCAGTATGGCTCCAAGTCGGGCGATAAACATGCTATTATTAACTTATCTTCACTAGCATGAGAAAGAGGAATGCGGATGTCTGATCAACCGACGCCAGTTCGCCGATCAGGTGATAATACATTTTGGCGATGGACCGGTAATATAGGTAACATTGTTGGTATTGTAGGCGTCATAGGCTCAATTATAGCCGGAAAACCCTATTTACTTATGCTGTTTATAGCAATTGTTGGCGTATCGGTAGGAGTTTGGCTGATGCGCCAACAAAGAAAACGCATCGGTATGGCTTGTTTGATCCTAGGTTCGCTGTGTGGAGTGGGAGCAATTGCAGCCTTATTGCAGCCGAATCCACAACAAGCAGCGAATCAGTCAGCTACTACCGCCATTGCAGAAACACCAGCGGATACCCCATTGAACTCAACAACATCCACTCCTACAACCCCTACACCAGTGGTTGACCAACAAGTTATACTCGAACCAGGACAAGCTGTCGATGTTGATAGACCCAACCAGCCTGTTGCGGACGGTCAAAATGGAGCTGTTGGCACTTACGATCTTTATTTACGACGGAGCGATAATGTGCTACTTGCACAAGATGGCTTTTACAGCTTTCAAGGTGGTCCTCATAATGCCCATCACGACTGTAAAATGAGCCTCGCTCCTGATGCTATGACTGCTAGCCAACATAGTACCAGCATAACAAGTACCTCTGGCCTTAGTTATTGTTTCGCCACCTCTGACCAACGCATTGCCTGGGTACGCATCGACAATAAAAATGTGGATGGCGTTACTTTAGTAAATGACGTACTGCGCGTGCGAGTGTGGGATAAGTAAGTGATGTGGGCTGGTAGAGATTCAGGCTCTACGCATTGAGGGCAGTATCCCATAATGTTGTATAATGTCCTTAATGACAGAAGATTTTCAAGTTATTCTTTCTACTGCTTCTCCCAGCACTCAAGAACTCGTGCTTAAAGCTCGGCAACTTATTCTTGCAAAATATCCTCATGCCTTCATGCTTGCCTGGCCAAAACAAAATGTTATTAGTTACGGTGCCGGACCTAAAAAAATGTCTGAGCATTTCGTGTATCTAACAGTCGCTAAGGACCACATGAACATTGGATTTTATTATGGAGCAGAATTGCCTGATCCTACTCATATCCTTAAAGGTGAAGGCAAACTTCTGAAACACGTTAAGATTACCACCACAGCGCAACTTGACGATCCTGAGTTACAAAAATTGATTGAAAAAGCTACTCACTATCTACCTCGACTAGCAGGTCATCAAACATAAAAAAGAGTCGTAGCTCTTAGAAGAGTGAAGCTGCTTGGCGAGTGATGCACATCACTCGCCAAGCAGCTTCCGGATCGGTCTAGTACCGCACTCTGACGCCGAAGAACTCGTGCAGATAATCTCTCAGTGCCTGCATCCTGGCTCCTGGAGTTGATAAGTACCTGAACTAGGTTGAAACACAGCACAATACCTTGCTCGGGTCCACAGCTCGCAAGCATACACCGTGCCGGGGTGGTACCCAGCCTCGATGACGTGCTTAGCCAAAAACCAGTTAACGATCCTGATCCAGCGTGTCCGCTGGCTGTGCGGGTCGTTATTTTTTGATGCCAACTTCCCGTGGCTCAAAGGTAGGGGCAGGTGAGTGAGTTCGATTTCCTCTGAACTGTTTTTCGATAAACCGGCGAGCCGACCAAAGTTCTTTTGTCCACACACCGAGCCAGGATTAAGATGCTGTCCTACCACCGACAAGTATAAGTTATACTAAAACCCATGATTAATGTTCAAGAATATATAGGCCTATTGCTCGCTATCTTTCGGGAAGCTGATCAGGCTGTTATGAATGTCTATAATTCCCACTCTGCAATAGTAACGCTCAAGGCAGACAACAGCCCACTTACGCAAGCAGATATGGCTGCGCATAACATTGTTACGAAAGGGTTAACAAGGCTTTTCCCCACCATACCAATCGTTAGCGAAGAAGGAGATAGTGAGGCAAATACAAATAGCGTACGATCGGATACGTTTTGGCTGGTAGATCCGCTTGATGGTACAAAAGAATTCATAAAAAGGACCAATCATTTTACGATCTGCGCCGGCCTTATTGAGGAGGATAAACCTAGTTTCGGTTTAGTCTCAGTGCCCGCACTCGGCATAACGTACTATGGTGGGCCAGCAATCGGCAGTTACAAAAAACAGGGTAAAGGCGTACAACCCATTCATGTTTCCCGACAAAAACGAGGAATTGTATTAGGCAGTCTTTCACATCCTGATCCAGCAACAACACAGTATATTGCAGCACATTATCCAAATGCTCGCATAACACAAATTGGCTCACAGCTTAAACTACTGCACATTGCCGAAGGGCTAGCAGACGCCTACCCCCGCATTAACAGCCCTTTAAACTTATGGGATCTCGCAGCTGGCCACGCAATTTTAGAAGGAGCTGGCGGTCAAGTAACTCGCCCAGATGGTTCTGCCTTAGATTATCATATACCTAGCTTAAAAGTAGGTGATTTTATAGCAAGCGCTTAAAAATAAAAGGGCTTGCAAGTTATTTACCTTCAAATGCCTTTTTTAGTTGAGCAATATCAAATTTCTTCATGGGCAGAAAGGCTTGTGTGAGGCGGTCAATTTGTTCAGGAGTGCCTTTATGCATCATTTCATCCATAACTTTTGGTACAATTTGCCATGATACGCCGTATTTATCTTTCAACCATCCGCATTGCTCGGCCTCTGGCACTGCTGAGAGTTTTTCCCAGTAATAATCAATCTCATCCTGGCTGTCACAGTTCACGATAAACGATACAGCTTCGTTAAACGTAAAGTCGTGCTCACGAGCACTGTCCATGGCTGCAAACCATTGACCTTCAAGTGTAAAGTCAGTAAACATGACCGTTCCCGCCTGGTCTGGCTCCATACCTTCAGGATAGTAAGCAATTGCACCGCGTTTGGAATTTTTAAATACAGAAAGATAGAAATCAGAAGCTTCTTGGGCTTTACCGCACATTTTTTTAACAAACATGAGCGAGGGGACTATCAATGGGCGCTCTTCACCTTCAGGATTAGTGAGTATCAACTGCCATGAAAGTCCGTATTTATCCTGGACCCATCCATAGCGATCGCTAAATGGATAGTTATCAAGTGGCATCAGCACCTTGCCACCTTCAGAGAGTTTAGCCCATACCTCATCAATCCTCGTCTTAGCATCGTTATCTTGGGACGGATCGAAATTCATCATGAAAGATACAGATGGGTTTAATGTAAAAAACGGTCCAGCGCTTATGGCCATAAACGAATAACCCCATAATTGAAAAGAGACGATATCGCTATCTCCAGACGGCGTGTTGTGGAGCGTCGTAACATTCGTCACTCTTGAGTCAGGAAAAAGCGATGTATAAAACGCTGCAGCTTCTTTTGCCTCTTTGTCAAACCATAAATGGGGGGTAATTTTTTGCATTATTTATATCCTCGACGTATATTAAAATTTTGGCATGTTCACCTATACATTCTATCAAACCGAGGACAGACAAATTGTAAAAATACATTTCCGTTAAGAGATTGCTTTTCGTCCTTTTGGACTCATCAGCATGAATATACATTCATGGAAGCAGAACAAACGATAATAGATTTAAGGCAGACGAGTATAGGCGGGCGCTTGAAATCAATGGTACTAACTTCTCGCGCCCGCCGTCTCAATTTTTCAACTTGTTGCTCGAATGATTATATGCGTGAGGCGATACCTGCCGCGTATAGCCATTCCTGCGTCGTCTTAACGACGTCGATACGCAGACCGCACGTAGTGGGATCACCGGCACTGAGTTCAGCGATCATGAACTGCCCATTCACGCGCTCCCGACGACAAGCCTGTTGCCAACCGTGACCGTCTGTCGTACTCTTCACTGTCCAACTCACCAGAGCATTCCTGCCCCTGAGCTGATCCGCATCTCCGAGCCAGTCGTACAGCCACAGTGTCATACCCGTGCTCGTCGCGTAGGCAACAAGTTGCAATTGGCTCGTGAGTGTCTGCCACTGCAAGGTGATGACATGTTGAAATTTAGTGTGAACGCACTGCCACGTAATTCGTGGCTGCAGCGCAGCTTGCACCTGAAGCATCAGATGATCCACCATCTCTGCATGACGAGGCGGAATGGCGAGAGCATCGAGATTGGGGCACTGAAGCATGTTGATCCCTTTCTAATAAAAACCAGATCGCTGAATGCACACATGAGTTGGGTTCTATACATAAATAACTCATATGTAGAAGTCCCAACTCATTTTCTATTACCGTTTGTCAATGAACTCGGAGTAACAATTACTCAATGAATTAATATATTTTACCATTAAATGGTAATAAAATCAACTATATATTGCCAACCCCTCTCACTGTCTCTGCCGAACGCCGCCTTTCCGGCGGTGTCATCTGATCTGTTTGATCAGATGACACGGTTCGGCAGAGACAGTGAGAGGGGTTGGCAAACATTTTTCGAAATCCGCAACCACGCATAGTACATGTCCGAAAAAGCAGCACATCCTTCATCGAACATGTTACTGTAGTTTTATGTCCTTACAAGCTACAGTATGTTACGAAGCACTGAAAGCCCATGACCGCCGCTTTGACGGAGTGTTTTTTACCTGTGTCATTTCAACGAAAGTATATTGCCGGCCCATTTGCCCCGCAATTCTGCCAAAAAGAGAAAACTGTCTCTTTGTCGCATCAGCGATTGAAGCTGAAAAGGCAGGCTTCCGCCCCTGTCTACGATGCCGCCCCGAACTTGCACCCGCTATAACCACCACCCACAGTTCACCTGCACATAAACTCGCTACCTATATTGATGACACACTCCTTATAGACGAAACACTTGGCCAGATTGCCAATAAATTTGAGCTGAGTGAGCGGCAGTTGCGGCGAGTTTTTCAGCAAACGTGGGGCGTGGAACCAAAACAATATCTTACCTCCCGGCGATTGTTGTTTGCGAAGCAATTATTACAAGATACCAATCT
>JARIHL010000084.1 GCA_029288315.1 Candidatus Saccharimonadota bacterium | reverse complement strand
TGTGTATAAGAGACAGCTACAAATGTGGCTGTTCGTTCAGACAAAATAGCTGTCATTACAGATATTGGTTTTGACCACGTAGCAATCTTAGGGCACACTTTGCCTGAGATTGCCGACAAGAAAGCTGGCATTATTCACCCTGGTAACCAAGCTTTTATGCTTGACCAGCCTTCTGAAGTCATAGAAACTATCTCTTCATATGCCTGTAAACAGCAAGCCAGTTTGACAATTATTGATACCAAACCAACAAGAACGCTGCAATCAAAGCTTGATGAATTACCTCTTTTTCAACAGCGCAATTGGTGGTTGGCTCAGCAAGTGTATGATTATGTGGCTCATCGTGATGCACTTCCGGCATTGACGGCAAAAAAATTAGAGCAAACCATGCAGATTACCATACCAGGACGGATGCATAAAATTAATTACCGTAATACCCAAATCATTCTAGATGTTGCCCACAATCCGCAAAAAATTGGGCTTTTGGTTGAAAGCTTAAAGCAGCTTTATCCTCATCAGGGCGCTGCGGTTATGGTGATGATTGGAGACGGTAAAGACGCTCGATTAATGCTTCAGGCGTTGAGCAAATTGAAGCCCTACCTTATTTGTAGCGAGTACGCGTTTACTGAGGGTTTACCTCACAAAGCCCATCCAGCTAGTTTGCTGGCACATATTGCGCATCAATTGACTAGCAAGTTTATTGAAGTTGCAGATCATGCGGCAGCTTTTCAGCTGTTGCTTGAGCGCGATGAACCAATAAAATTAGTAACTGGCTCATTGTATGGCGTTAGCCAGATTAAAGCTTTAATTGACGCTGATATACAAGATCATAGGCATACACAATAATCTGATATAATAAACTGGTTCTAAAAATATTATGCGCCCGTAGCTCAGCTGGATAGAGTACTTGGCTTCGAACCAAGAGGTCGCAGGTTCGAGTCCTGCCGGGCGTACCATTGAAAATTAGATCAAAAAATTACAGATTTTACTCTGCGATTTTTATTTACCGTATTGTTTGCTGTGGAGTTCCACCTCACCGTGCTAGATCATGAAAGCGGCTCCCCCTTCTCATCAAATTAGTCCTGCATCCCATTTTATGTGCTGCAATTACCATCTTCGGTCACCTTCGGATGTTCGACCTGCTCCACCAAGCGAGCAAAGCATATGGGCCCTCATCGTCTTTGTGAAATAAATGAACTTATTACCGCTTGGCACACAGTACATCGCTACTACGGACGATTGGCAAATAGTTAAAAGGCGCTACAACCAAGAAAGATTTATCGACTTTATTATATAGTTAAACCATGAATCCAGATACAAAACTAACTCTTGAACAAATTAAGGCCATTTGCGCGAGGCACAATATTCCATATCAGCATCATGAAAGGATCACTACTGGCTTTTCTCATGAGGTACATCGCATTAATGAAAACTTGATTATCAAGATATTTAACGAATACGATGAGCGCCGTTTTAAAACTGAACGGGCAGTGGTAGCTTCAGATCTACCGTTTAAGAAGCCATATTTAATTGCTAGTGCAGAACATAGCAAAGATATAGACAGAAGTTACATAATTATGAGCTTTGTGCCTGGCATATCTCTAGGCGGTATATGGCATATGGCTACAGATGTTCAACGCGAGGCTCTTATTAAAGATATTTGTGAGTCCTTGAAAGTAATCAACCAAATCAAACCTGAAGACATAGCACTTGCAGAAGTAGTGTCATGGGAATCTTCAATCCAAAATCGTAGTGAAGGTTTAATTACTAAGCTTAAAAGCAAGAACATCATAGATTCTTCAATGACAGAGAAAGTTCGGCGTAAGATTCGCAGCTGTGTCCATATGTTCCGTAACGATAAAGTCCACCCAGTTTATTGGGATATCCATTTTGATAACTTCATAGTCAATGATGATTTCAAGCTGCAAGCGATCATTGATTTAGAAAACGTCGAACTTACAGCTTTAGACTATCCGCTATTTATCATTCAAAAACAGATCAATAAGCCAGAAAAATTTTTACGAGAAGAAGATGAACAGTACGCGAACAGAGAAGATTACAAATATATAAAGGGCTGGTACAAAAAATATTATCCTGAAATGTTCGCGTTCGATAACTTAGAAGCTAGGATCAATATTTATCAGCTTTTAGATACGCTGCACTTACTCATAAACTGGTCTCATGTTGAAGAGCTTTATGTAAAACTTGATGAGCTTACGGCTTAGGATCTAGGCTGTGTGAGTATGTTCAAGATAGATATTTTGCCCTATTGCTACTTTGATTGGCTAATTTCTTATCGGATGTCCACACTGGAGTCGCATGTTGCAGCTCGGCATAGTGGATTAAGCAGCAATCTACGAAGGAAAGTGCAGGATGATTTATGTAGTCAACCAATGCTCGCCGGAAAAGGAGGCGGTTACAATTGAAAACTGATTCGTCGATTACCTTATTAATATTTTCGTTAACAACATCTCGCGGGAGTTCATAAAACTTTTCTAATGCAAACGTCAGTTCGACAATGATAATGTCTGGAATATGTAGTTCTGTAGTCGAAGAAAGTAGCTTGTCGACGCGTTTTGCCCGCGCTTCATCTCGATCAAATAGCCAATCCAGTAGTACGTTAGTATCAACCATAACTACTTGTCAATTGCTCCGCGTGGCAAGCGCAAAACCTTCACCACTTTTATATTTTTTGTGACCCGTAGCCGCTTGCTTGAGTGCTCGTTTATTCATGGCACGAATCTCAGCAATAGTACGTGAGCGTTTGATGACATATTCTCCAGCTTTAGTTTTTGTAAATGTAATGTGCATACCAGGCTCTACACCGAGTTGCTTACGAATTTCTATCGGGATTGTTGTCGTACCTTTGCTAGTTAGTATGGTTTTGTATATCATGGTATTAATTTTAATACCTAGTATTACTATAAGTCAATCTTTTATCCACCAGCGTACCAAAATATTACCAAACCGTGTGAATTTGTCGGGCTTAATGTATTGAACTCGTTTAACAAGCTTTTGTTGTATAATGTGATAATAATGGCCTCAGAGGAAGATAATCCTTCACTCATTAACTCGAGCTATGTTGTTTTCTTTCATGCGACAGTGATTCTGTGTGCTTTTCTGCTTGCCGGCACTTTTAATACTGGACTATATAACTTCTCACTAGGCATTAACCTTTTATATGGGTTAGGGATATTTTGGTTCTTTTATATGCTTCGTCAATTCCAGGATGAAAACCCCATACTGGTTTTGGTGTTTTTATTTTTTTCGCTGAGTGCTATTCTCGGATTTTTAAGTGCTGTAAAAGGGCCACTCGCAGAAGGTGAGGTGCCAATTCTTGGTTTGTTCTTTTTTGATCATAAGATTATTTCCTGGGGAGTACAAACAGCATACGTGTATGCTAGTGTTGTGGTCTCCTACGGTTATATCACCTATATGATAAGTATCGCCGTGGCATCTTTGCTTGAACTATTCTACACATACTTTGTTGATCCATTCCTACCGTCCTCTATTAAAAAGGTTTTGAAACGTGCTGATTGGCGCGCAGACGATTTAAGTATGCGGTTCAGTGTTAATTCTTTCTTCATGAACCAACACAGAGGAGTGATGGCTACATCGGTAGTGCTTGTAAGTTTTGCTATTATATACGGTGCCCTTCTTCTATTTGCTTAACAGCTTTTGAAGGTAAATTCGAATCCGCTAGGCTATTATTTATCACCTTAGGTTCCGGTTATGGCAGAATAAAAACGACCGTCAGGTCGTTTGGTAAACAAAAAAGGTGGTGTCACGAAGGGGCTGCTGGGTCAGGGTTTGGCCACGCATCGCGTGGCTTTACTCCGGCCGACGTCAACAGCTCCCTCCGGGATTTTTAGGCCATTGATGGTTGCCTTCGGGTAACCTAATGGCTAAGGCATGCCTGCCGAGTTAACGTTTCTTTAGGGCCAGAGCTCACCGTTGTGGAAATAAGCTGCCACAACGACACCCTCTTCAATAACTAGCCGGACACAGCCCAGAGATCCTTGCAGGGTCCGATCAATGGTTACCTTGGTGAGCTCTGGGAATGTCAGCACCTCCTGAATGATATCGCGGACCCCCCACGAATCGCTCGCCTTGCAGCTAGGATCGGTGGGATCTGAAACAAGTGCTAGGCGAATCTTGGGGCTAACACCTCCCTGATGAAGGACCAGGCTGTATCCCTGACCATTATCGGTGACGAGCGTAGCACTGAACATCCCTTCGCTCATCGTGTTGAAGAAACGCAGGTAAGCCTTGAAAGTCTTTTCGGTGAGGCGGTAATCGGGAGTGGCAGCGCGGGCCATTTCGGGTCTCCTTAGCTTGTAGAAACGAGCGATCATGCTAGGTGCGATCTTATATATTTTAACACAAACAATTTAATATGTCAAAAAAGATAATAGTTCAATATTTTCACACTATCCCAGATAAGAGAGATGAGCTGAACTCATCAATTGAGCAAGGCAATAGTTATATTCAAAATACTTGCAAAGCAGACCCAAAATAAATAGGGCACTAATAGGTAGGCTGATTGTTTAGAAATTGGATAAAATAGTTTGATGGTCGCAACAATACTAATGAGCAGCGCCATAAGGATGACCACTCCCACCCAGGGCAAGTGAAGGCCGAAGAACACGAGTGACCATGAAGCATTCAGAATCAGTTGTATCCCAAACGCGATAAAGGCCGGTCGCTTCGATTTTGTATATGCTGCAATCCACACCAAATATAAACTAATACTCATCAGCAAATATAGCACTGACCAAACAGGCCCGAATACCCAGTTCGGGGGATTAAAAGAAGCTTTTTCTAGCGTTACATACCAAGTGGAAACGTTGCTGCTTATTGCAAGACTTCCTATTCCGCCAGCTGCATAAACGAGGAGGATAGATGTAATTAATTTAGAAAACTTGCTCATAAAGCGTTACGGCAGGTTAAAATCACGAGTCAATGGCTGGCCATGCTTATCGCGCGCTTCGCCAGTGGCCGTCAAAACGATGTCAATAATCCACCAGACGCCTAAGCCGCCAAAAGTAATAAGCTTCAAAATGCCAGTGCCAATTTTACCCAGATAAAAACGATCAATACCAAATTCGCCCACAAAAATGCTTAATGCGAGGGCGATAAAATAGTTACGAGGATACGATTTTTGGTTTAAAGTTTGATTCATGCCTTTATTATATACCTTTCGGGCCAACGCTATGTATTAATCCTGGCTTTCAGTAAATCTTGCCAAAACAGAGGTAGTCATGCTACCATAGCCACCGTACATTCATGGGCCATTAGCTCAGCCGGTTAGAGCACCTGCCTCTTAAGCAGGGTGTCCAGGGTTCGAGTCCCTGATGGCCCTCCAGATAAGAACGTTGTAAATATTTCACTAAATTTCGAGTTTGACGGCTGCTTTTGACGGCAACGCAGCCTCTCCCGCCCGTACGCCGTCGTCTTCAGTAGCAATGTTTCCACTCGTCCGAGTGTGCTGCGTCTGCTTTCCATATCATCATGTTGGTATATCTCCTGCGTCACCGAGATCTGTGAATGCCCTAAGATGAGTTGTGCATCCCGTGCTGGCACGCCGAGATTCTTGAGCAATGTTGCCGTGGTGTGCCGCACATGGTGCAGTTTGATCACCCGAATGTTGTCCTTCATGCAAATCCGCCAAAACGAACGCACAAAATTGCGCGGCTCAATCGGCCGTCCACTGCTCGTTGTAAAGACCAGCTCCTCACTGGTTCCAGTACCGGCCCAGTCCTCAGCTACCGCGCACCGAGCAGCTTCTTGACGATCACGGTGAGCCAGGAGCGCCTCCTGTACCAGCCTCAGCAGCGGTAGATCACGTCGGCCAGCCTTGGTCTTCACCTCACCCAACACCAGCGCCCTGCCGACTCGCTGTAGCTGCTGTCGAACGTAAATCTCACCAGCTTCAAAATTACTATCACACCATCGCAGCCCCAATACCTCGCCTCGCCGTAGACCGCAGAGCAGGAGGAGTAAGAATGCCGGATACAGTGAATGCGTCTGGGCGGCATTGAGGAACTGCCTGGCTTCCTCAACTGACCAAGGATGAATCTCGCTTTTATGCCAGGCTGGTAGCTCCACCAGCCGTGCCACATTACGGCCCACCAGCTCTTCTCGAACTGCTCGGCTCAAGGCAGAACTGAGCACCGTGCGGATGATCTGGACCTTGCGTACGGAGTGGCCCTCGCTGATCTTCTGATTCAGAAAAGATTGCACCATGGATACTGATAGGCGACTCAGTGAACACGAACCAAGCCCAGGTTTGAGATACAATCGGATATCTACCAAGAGACGCACAAGCGCCTTGTCATCACAAACCCGCGTGCTGCGGAACTCCTGGAATACCTGGCGTTCACCAGCAATCATGGTGTACCGGCAAAGGTCCTGGAGTTTTGCATGGAGCGGATCTCCGATCTTGCTACGAACCACACGAACGTTGGTCACTTGGTCTTCAAGAAGGCCTGTCGGGACTTGGTCAATAATCATCTTATCGAGGCTAGCCCAGAGGGGATTTACATTCATCCGCTCACCCAGGCTATTCTACGAGACCTTCTGCGAGACAAAGCAGAACATTGTTGCGGCGTCTTGCTTGAATCAATTCAAAGGGCTGGTGACTGGGTAAAAACAAAGCGCGAAGGCTTCGCGGAAGCCCAGGGAGAGGGTTCCTTGGATCGGATGTATGTCATGATTAATCTTCTTGATCAAACATACGCCGTCAAGAAGAGCCAAGTGGCGGCTGTTCCGAATCCGAGGTATAGCAGAGAACTTGAAGAGCTTGCGAAGCAGCGTCATGCTATTGCAGAACGTCTGCACGAACTCCGGCGCGCATCCGGCGCATTGAACCATCCGGCACTTACTGCCAATGACGAAAGTGAAGCCACAGCAGGTCGGGAAGTAGCTAAACGCGACCACGCTGACCTGGGCACGGAATTTCGGGCGTTCACCGCTAACTTGCGTAGCGCGCAATACCAACTCCTCGGCAGCGAATTATCTGCAATGGGTAAGCGGTTCAAGGACCTAGTTGTTGCTCAGCGGCAAGACCAGCCACTGTCGGAGGAAGTACACTCAACCTACGCCGACCTAAGGGCGGTGATGAGCGACTTCGGCGACGCTCACGACAGGCTACGAGCCGGACAGCCGATTAGCGCTCAAGAGTTTGCGGCAATGCAAGCAAGAGTTCGTGAGATCGGTCGTGAGATCGATAATCTTGAAAGTGCTATAGGTCACGGCTAACGGCGCTCATTGGCCTGTCTCTCGGCATCAGCTTTCAAGTAAGCCCTGGTAGTCAACTCGGCCATATGCTGTTCCGCGGTTTTCTCTCGCTCTTCGAGGCCTTCTCTACTCAGATACTCTTGAAATAGGGGTATCACGGCTCGGAAGTCGAGTATCAACTCCTCGTCGCCAACCGCATCTTCAGTGAGTGTTTCGTACGCTCCCTGTCGAACTCGCTTGTCATCATCACCCATCAGTCTTTCCCAGATGGGCAAAGCATGATCGGGATCGACCTTCGCAAGCTGGTGGATAAATGTTGCAGCGGTGCTACGGTCGTCTGGTGATTCACTACTGGCCAACGCATCATACACAACGCGTGCGTGTTCGACATTGTGTTGTGGCAGATCGCGGATATCGGCGAACATGCGTTCCTGCTGTTGGCCATTCGCGCCTTCATTGCCGATAATTCCTGAATTGTCTGCCTGCTCCTCCTTGACAGCCATTGCAAGCCTTGCCAGTTCAGTGAGGATCTGACTTGGTTCGAGGTTTTCTAATCGCGACTTCTCGGGTCGCGTTGATTCAGCTTCATGCATATACTGGAATTATTAGCACTAACGATAGTAAAATGCAAGCTGCGAAAAGTGCAGAGATGTAATAGTTGCGAATTGGTCACCTCAAACCTAATGATCCTCCACCCACCCACAGACGATGCTATGTTTCCCAGGCGCTACTCACTGCTGACACACTTACCACTGCCCGAGTGCCCAGACCTCAATCGTTACTCACACACCAAATAGTCCTCATCTCCGGGCATTGGACTGGCTCAAGTGATACACCCCCGCCGCATACACAAACGGCAGTTCCTCATAGGCAAGACCCTCAACTTTACGTTTCACTTCCACCTTGTATCGCTGACTCTTAAAGATCAGTTCCACAATCTCTTCAGGCACATCGCTATCCGCGCCCTGATCATTGCCAGTCAGCAGGGCTTGCCCAGCAATCATGGTCCGGTACGCCAGTTCGCGGTTGTGCACCCACAGGATGAGCATTGCTCGAATATTGATGGGTGTGGTGCTCACTGTGTTTGAGTAAAGCGTCATCGCAGGATAGCGCAGCTCATGCGCCTGCATGTTGCCGCCGGTCACCCCTTGGTAAGCCGAGAAGTCGTGAGGGTCAATCTCCACACACTGCAACGGCTGATCCAGAGCAGCCGGTATTACAACAGCAGTAATCATCGGGTCACCTCCGGTATCGACGTAATTTTGCACTCAGAAAAATGAGTGCTACAGTTCCTTCAACCCGTCCCGCACACGCCGGAGAGTGTCAGGGTCTTGGCCGAACTGCTCAGGCGGTGCCTGCGGCTGAGAATGATGCAGCGGCTGGCTCGGCTTACGACGCTGAGACAACAC
>JARIHL010000076.1 GCA_029288315.1 Candidatus Saccharimonadota bacterium | reverse complement strand
TCACCTGGATACAAAAGCACAAGAGAAGGCTGACTGACCAGACGACGCTGTACCAACAAGACTGGGAGGTCATAAAACCGGGCATCCAGCTGGCGCTGGCTGCCCGGTTGCGATGCTAGAAGTGCGAAACTCGTGTAGTATAGTCTATGATGAATTCAATCATTCCATCAAACCAATCAACGACGACGGTATTATCCTAGACCGTCCGGGTTTGCTATTGATTGAAAACTCCCTGGCGGGAGTTTTTTGTTTTCTCGGAACAAAACTCCATTTAGGGCGAAAGCAGAGAGACTAAACCATAACTGTAACGGAGTTACACAATGAAATTCTTTATTCTTAACCAGAAAAAACAGGTCGTTGAGATAGACGACTACTTAAAGTTGCCCAAAATTGATAATGAGTTCGAACGATTCATACGTCGTGAGGCACTAGGTGAAATCCTGGTTAAACAGTCCAACGACAAACCGGCATACCTAGAACCGGCTAGTAAGCTCGGTTTCAACTGGGAAGCTAATGCTGATATTGGACACGTCCAGTACAACTATAAAGCCAACTTAATGCGTCGGCTCGTACAGGAATATGCACGTCAGCTAGTCCACGATATTGGATTACCTATTTACGAAGTAAACGGTGCGAATATGTTTAACCTTAGACATCCTGTGGTAGAAGCTTATGCTTCGCTGTATGGTGATAGGCTTTACAACTTCAAAGCTGGCAAGTCAGATGTTGTAATGAGCTATGACGCTAGCTACCCGCAATTCAACTTGGCTTCAAAGGCACCCCTGAGCCATAAGCAACTTCCATTTGCACACTTTTCAATAGCTGACTGTTACCGTCAGGAGCAAAGTGGCGAAATGATGATGTTGCTTCGGCTGCGTCGATTCTATATGCCTGATATTCACCCCTACTTCAAAAACGTACAAGAAGCTTTTGAATGGTTTCCAAAATTGCAGAGCCAAATACTAAAATCTGTAGACGACGCAAATCGTGGCTATCAGGTAGTCATTGAAGTTCCTTCTGAAAAGATATGGTATAAATATCGACAATACATAGAACAGATACCCGTTCAGCTCAGTGCAGATGTGTTGGTCAATGTCATTGAGGACGGCAAAGACCGCTACTGGGTGGTCAACGTAGACTACAAGATAATTGATAAGCTCGGCCAAGCCAGAGAAATTGCGTGTATCCAAGTTGATATTGGTAATGCTCCACGCTTAAACATTCACTACATAGACGACGATGGACAAGCTAAACATCCCGTGATTATTCACTCGGCAATTCCTGGTGGTATTGAGCGCTATCTATACATTTTGTTTGATAACTTTGAACAAGGTTTGCCAGCGTGGATTAACCCTGTACATATACGTCTTATTCCTGTTGGCGGTGAGTTCATTGATCCTTGCAAACAGCTCGTTGAAAAGTATGCCGATTTACCTTTGCGAATTGAAATTGATGATAGGTCCATCAGTGTTTCTTCACGCCTTAAATCAGCACACGAAGACTATGTTCCACACAAGATTGTAATAGGCCAGCAGGAAATTGACGACCAGTTCAAAGAGCTTGAAAAGCTGGTTGCTAAATTAGCAAGAGAAGTTGAAGGTAAACCGTTCATTCGTCGTGAATGGCCGGCCGAAGTCAGCAGGCAGTTATAAGTAGTTTGAAGAGCATCGCTTGATGCGTAGTCATCATCACCTCCATTTAACTACCCATAAGCAATGCTGTGGTACAGCGTAATGTACGCAATGAGAACTATCCTATAAGGCTTTCTAATTCCGTGCGGATTGCTTCAGCTATTTCATCAAAGTGCATATTAAACGCGTAGTCTTCGGCGTCATTTAAATCTTCACTATAGCGTTGCATGTCCCCAGCTTCTCGAAAAATCAGTGCTTTATGTACAAGAGTGGCTATTTGCAATTGCGCACGACTTTGAGGATCGGTGTCGGTCTTGCTATCAACAATTTGTTCACATATGTTAGTGTACTCTATCCAGATGGATTGGAGAAAATCGGAATTCTGGTTGCTTGCCAATGCTTCTATTACGGCCGTACGTGCTTCAAGCATCTCAATAGGCTCTTCCAACTCTACACCCGGCAACAAATCTCTAAATTTATCTGCAAAAGAAAGGCCGTTATCTGCATGAGACTCTAAATTGGACTGGCGTTCTGGGATATGATATTCCATATAATAATCTTGGCAAAAATAAAAGTGATGGGTAAATAATTCTCTATACCACAGAAATGGTACCCCGGGTTGGATTCGAACCAACGACCAGAAGCTTAGAAGTCTCCTGCTCTATCCCCTGAGCTACCGGGGCTTATGGTGCGAGTGGCGGGAGTCGCTTACTTCTGCTCGTTCGTGGTAAGCCAGGGCTTACCTCACTCGGCCAAGCAAGGATTCCTCAAACTGCCACTGGCAGTTTTCGCCCTCACGGGTTCGACCCCATCATATCATACCAGTAAGATAGCACGAGCAAGAACTCGTGCTATCTTACTGGTGCGAGTGGCGGGAGTCGAACCCGCATCTCCAGCTTGGAAGGCTAGCATAATAGCCGCTATACAACACTCGCTTAATACATACAACAGCTGTGATTATAGCATATATATTGACATTAATTATTTTTTGTATTATAATATATTTATCCGCTACAAATGGTTGTGGCGCGTACCCAAACTATGGAGTGAAATATGACGATCGCTGAGATCATCAAGATCATCCGGCGCAATCTCCAGCTGGCAATAGCTCTGACGCTCTTGCTCGGAGGACTGATGGCCCTTGTCATTGGGTTTCCCGAAGAGCGCGCATGGGCGGTGCCCGCACTGGTTGCGATCATCATCCTGATCGTAGTGGCGGGATTGGCACTGTGGCGCATCCGTCAGCAGACGCCGAACAAATCAGCACTCCGCACATAATTCCTCTACAACAGGGCTCCCGCACGACATCCCTGCCGGTTTTAACCGGAAACCTCACTGCTAGATCCTAGCCGTGAGGAGTCGTGCTTCACCAGAGTTATCAATGCAAATTGATAATTGTGTTGAGAACAGAGGATATCTACCTTTGACTTCCGTGTAGTCTAATCTTATGATAAATTATCGGTCCGGTGTTTCCAAAGGCCAGGAGGCGTTCCTATGATCGATGAACATGCTCCCGCACAGCTGCGCAAGGAGGTCGCTGTTGCTTGGCGCCAAAACTATCGTCCTCAGCTGGAAGAAAGGATGCGTTGGTGGTATGCAGCAAGTATTATATTGATGATCATTGCCGATGGAGCATTGGTTATCATAATAATTGGGCTTACACTCCACCTGCCACTCTTTCCGTCATCAGCCTCGAGCATAGGTAGGAGTTTCATATATGTTGGCTCTGTTTTATTCGGTTGTGCCGCTGCGGCCTTATCCTTAACGGCACTGAGCTGCATCTTGTACAAACGCCGCCTCATGAGACAGGATGCTCCGCCGGTTACTATCAATGAGCGCAATTGCGCTACCTGTGCCTTTGCGCCCGATCATAGGGGAAATGAGCATTAATACCTTTTCGGGCGCATATGCGACACCCGTGGTTGTCCACGGGTGTCGCATAAAAAATCTTGAAAATCAGTTTAGATTACGACTGTCTCTTATACACATCTCCGAGCCCACGA
>JARIHL010000064.1 GCA_029288315.1 Candidatus Saccharimonadota bacterium | reverse complement strand
GTTCGTGGTGTCGTGCAAAACGCTGCTGACCACCCGCATGGTGGAGGTGATGGTGGCCGTCACGGTACAGGCAAAGCACCGCGCACACCATGGGGTCAGCTAACGCTCGGTTTCAGAACCAGACGTCGTAAATCAACTACTAAGATGATCAGCAAAAGTCGTCACGAGGCAAAGAGGAGATAGTCTATGAGTCGTTCACTCAAAAAAGGTCCATTCGTAGACGTCAAGCTTGCTCGCAAAGTGGCAAGTTTAGGCGCTAACGATCGTACTATTATTAAGACGTGGTCTCGTGCTAGTGTTATCACGCCGGATATGGTTAGCCGCACCATTGCTGTACACAATGGTCGCCTTCACGTGCCGGTATTTGTGAGTGAGAATATGGTTGGCCATAAGCTTGGTGAATTCGCGCCAACTCGTAAGTTTCGTGGTCACGCCAAGGATAAGAAAAAGTAGGTTCCATGATGAATATCCAAGCTACAATTAAAGGCGTTCGCATGAGCCCCCGTAAGGTGAGCCTGGTGGCTGCGTTGGTTCGGGGCCGCAGTGTTGCTGATGCCCTTATTATTCTCAATCATACGCCAAAACGAGCCGCTAAAGTGGTTTCAAAAGCAATTGCCAGTGCAAAGGCTAATGCTACCAATAATCATCGTGTTGATGAAAAAAGCTTAATGATTGACAGCCTGCAAATTACTGCCGGCCCACGCCTTAAACGGTATCGCCCTGCCGCTATGGGCCGAGCGCTTCCATACCAAAAACGTTCAAGTCATATTAGTGTTATCGTTACTGGGATTGAAAAACCTATAAAACGCGCCAATAAACAAACGGTTTCTACAAAAACCGGAGGAAAGGAGTAAGAGCGATGGGACAAAAAGTTAATCCTATTAGCATGCGCCTTGCGGTCAATAAGAACTGGCGGTCTAAATGGTTTGCGAGTAGCAAACGTGATTATGTAGCCAATCTTCATAAAGACTTACAGGTTCGAAGCAGTATTGAAAAGAAATTTGTTAACCGTGCGATCATTGAACATATTGATATTGAGCGCTCACCAAATCTGGTTACCGTGACGGTTTACACAGCAAAAGCCGGCGTATTAATCGGCCGTGGTGGTGCTGGTGCTCAGCAATTAAAGCTTGAGATTGAAAAAATTATGCAGATGCCGGTACGGCTCAACATCGAGGAAGTAAAGCGTGCCGAACTCGCTGCTAAACTTGTTGCTGAAAACATCGCTCGGCAACTCGAACGCCGCATCAATTTCCGCCGCGCGGTTAAAATGTCAGCTCAAACTACTATGCAAGCTGGTGCGAAAGGTGTTCGTATTGAAGTTGCTGGCCGTCTTAATGGCGCTGAAATGTCACGGCGAGAAAAAGAAATTCAAGGCTCAGTGCCGCTGCACACCCTCCGTGCCGATATTGATTACCACTTAGCAACAGCTCAAATACCAGGTGCTGGTATTGTTGGTATTAAAGTTTGGGTTTACAAAGGCGAGGTAGCGTAATGTTGTTGCCCAAGAAAACTAAATTTCGCAAAATCAGAAAAGGCAAAAACGACGGTGTAGCCACTGCTTGTAACTACGTTGCTTTTGGTGATTTTGCTTTGCAAGCTCAGGGCAATGAACGTATCACTTCTCGGCAAATCGAAGCCGCTCGCCAAGCCATGACACGTTACATCAAACGAGGTGGCAAAATTTGGATCCGTATCTTCCCCCACACTCCCGTTACCCGTAAGCCACTAGACGTGAAAATGGGTAGTGGTAAAGGTAACCCCGAATTCTTCGTTGCCAAGGTAAAAGCTGGTACCGTACTATTCGAAATGAAGGGTGTATCTGAAGAAGTTGCTCGCGAAGCGATGCGTCTCGCCAGCCACAAGCTGCCGGTCAAGACCAAGTTTATCAAGCGGGAGGAGGCATAACATGGCTGACAAGAAGCAAAAGAAGCAGGCCATCGAGTCACTCGAAGACCTCCGCAAGTTAGATAAG
>JARIHL010000056.1 GCA_029288315.1 Candidatus Saccharimonadota bacterium | reverse complement strand
AGATGTGTATAAGAGACAGCATTGGTTCCATGGAGGCAATGGCAGCGCCGAGCTTGCCAGGGTTCCAACCAATAGTAATATCTTTATAATCAGCTTCGGTATCAGCAACCACCGTTACTGGCACAGCCATTTGGCCGCTTAATTCCATCATTTCTGTTTGGCGCTCTGGATGTTCCTCAAGATTGACTTCTTCATACGACAATCCCTTCGTCTTTAGCCATTTTTTTACCATAACGCAATAAGCACAGGTGTTTGTCGTATAAATAGTAATTGTTTTCGCCATTATATGTAAAAGCCTTACCTTTAGATAGTTCGCACGCAAGTCAGCTACCACACGTGCTTTGTTTTTAGTATATATAGCGTGTTTTTTTAATTCAACACGCTATATGTTGTATTTTATAGTATTGCTTAGTTGACCTTGATGAGTTCAACTTCGAATACAAGATCTGAATTAGCGGGGATGCTGGGGTCTGGACTTTGTGGGCCATAAGCCTTATCGGATGGAATAATCAAGCGCCGCTTGCCACCTTCTTTCATACCTGCTATACCTTCAACCCAGCCCTTAATCACGCCTTGCTGACCATCTTTTGATTCTTGAAGTGCCAACTCAACTGGTTCGCCCCGATCATAAGAACTATCAAACTTAACCGTTGACTGTGCAATTGTGCCCTTGTAGTGTACTTTAATTTTGTCACCGGCTTTGGCTTCAGTACCTTCACCAACTTTTAAATCCTCTGTTTTCAGTTCTGTTACATCACCTTCGACCTTATATGCTGTTGGATCTGGTTGTTGTTTGCTCTGTAGAGTTTTAGTAAGCGCTTCCTGATCACGTTTATTGTTATTATTTTCTAAGATAACAATAAAATAGGCACCAAGTGTACCAATGGTCATTACTGCCGCAATCACCCAGATAGCAATTCGTTGCGATTTTTTTGTCGCCACTTCATCTCCCTCGCTTAGTCTTTTTGATTAGTTCTATAGTAACGTGAACTGAATAATATGTCGATATACCCAAATAAAAACGGGCACGCTCCTCACCAGTTATTTTTACTGACAAGGAGCGTGCCACTTGTGCGATGACTCAGCCTAGTAGCCTATGGCCACCCGTGCGCGCGAACTGACGCCACTCCTGGTCTGTCATCGCTGAAATGACAGCGAATAAGGAGCGCAACTCAGCGCAGCCACTGAATTCGCCACTAAACTCCTCTTCTGAAGGAGCTTCCAGGTATTTGCAGTCGCAACGACTCGTTGGCCAGGTGGCACTGTTACTATAGGCACAAGCCCCAGCCCCGAACCTTTGCAGTACTGCAAGAACCTGAGTTCGGCTACCAATGAACACGCTGTCACCTTTTTCCGTGTCGTAAATATGGACGCCACCCGAAGGTAGTAATAGTATAATACAATAAAATAAATATAAATCAATGTGCTATTTAAAAGAGCTCATCCATTCAGCTCTTTAGGGTTGTTAGCAAAATTATTTAAAATATCCACCTCTAGAGTCTCTAGTAAGGTTGGCGGATAAATCAATGTGCCATCTAACGTTTCGGGTAAAAACCAATGAGGCCTATGGAGTTGGCCTGTTGCGTGATCAACTTGGCCTTCTTGACTGTCATAAGGAAGTTGAGGTTCGCCACCATAATAATGACAAAGATAAATCTTTTGCTCATTGCCAAAACTATCGATACCGTTATAAAGCAGCTTGACAACGGTAACAGTAAGCCCTGTTTCTTCTTTGACTTCTCGTAGGATGGCCTCTTTGGGTATCTCATGATCCACCACATGTCCGCCCGGCAATACGAAATAATGTTCACCAAGCTTACGGCGCTCTATAAGCAAAAGTTTGCCATCGGGGTTAAAAATAACTGCTCGTACGGTGCGTTTGTTGATTGGTTTCATAGTAGTACACAAGTTTCGCACCAACCCCCCATTTGCTAGCATGAAAGCAGAACGTTAGTTCTGCTTTTTTGTCAGCAAAGGAAAAACAAACATGTCCCGTTCAAAATGTTCCCGTGAGCTGTATTGCTC
>JARIHL010000031.1 GCA_029288315.1 Candidatus Saccharimonadota bacterium | reverse complement strand
GTGCAGGAGGGGACTTTTGATTTTAGGAAGAGCAGGTGTTATAATACCAATCGAGTTTCACGGATAAGTTTTTGGACGTGGCACGTGCTGAGTGCAATGGGCCCATCAACTTAATTCAGATTATATTAAGAAGAGGATTTTCCGCTAATGCCCACAATTAATCAGTTAGTTCGTAAACCGCGCAAAACGGCTAAGAAACCAAGCAAATCAATTCACTTAGCGCGCATTCAAAATACACTTAAGAACAAATATTATTCCATGAACGCCCCGCTCAAACGTGGTGTTTGTTTAAAAGTTACTACTCGTACACCGCGTAAACCAAACTCAGCACTGCGTAAAGTTGCTCGTGTACGTTTGACGAACGGGTATGAAGTATGGGCTTATATCCCTGGTGAAGGTCATAATTTACAGGAGCACGCGGTTGTATTGGTGCGCGGTGGCCGCGTACCTGACTTGCCGGGTGTGCGTTATCATATTGTTCGTGGCGCGCTTGACCTACAAGGCGTTCAAAATCGCAAGCAGGGCCGTTCTAAATACGGTGCCAAGAAGGAGTCGAAGTAATGCGTAAAACAACGAAATCTTTGCAGCGTAAACTGAAGCCTGATCGTAAGTATAATAGTGTGCTCGTACAGCGCTTAATCAATAAAAGCATACTTGATGGTAAAAAACAGGTAGCCGAACGAGCTGTCTACGCAGCTATAGACTCAGCTGCCAAAAAACTTAAGAACGATAATCCACTTGAAATTTTTGAAAAAGCTATTAAAAATGTCTATCCATCAGTGGAAGTTAAGGGCCGCCGTGTAGGTGGTGCTAATTACCAGATACCTTTTCCGGTTCAAGGCCATCGGCAGCAACATCTAGCTTTTATGTGGTTCGTACAAGCTGCCCGGGGCCGAAAAAGTATGCCATATGCCGAGCGCTTGGCACATGAAATCGTTGACGCCTATAACCAAACTGGTGCAGCCTTTAAGAAGAAAGAAGATACGCATCGTATGGCTGAAGCTAACCGGGCTTTTGCGCACTTTGCTCGAACCTAGCGAGCTTTTAATATAGTGTAATGGTAAAAATCAACGGAAAAGAAACCTGCGAACAGTGCCCTATTACAAGAGGTCCAGCTGAAATTAAAGAAATCGGCTGCAGCGCTCTGAGCGTATTCACTAGAAGAGCAAGACGGACGC
Organism: Candidatus Saccharimonadota bacterium; assembly: GCA_029288315.1. Classification (GTDB taxonomy): domain Bacteria; phylum Patescibacteriota; class Saccharimonadia; order Saccharimonadales; family EFPC-124; genus JARIHL01. The sequence continues at coordinate 2,974 of JARIHL010000031.1, read as the reverse complement.
AAGTAGCGCGATGCGCTTTGGCAGCCGAATTAGCCCCCAAAAAGTCAGCCGATAAACCAGAGGCCGATAAAAATAAAGCACCGTGGCAGCCACTCAAGCGCCGACGGCCTTATATTTGAGTTACCTTTAAAATTATTATAACTTACTCGCTTAAGCAACATAGCTTTATACTAAAAAGAGCCGCTGACTCTTCAGGGAGGAATAATGGCTGATGATCAATTCATCGGGGAACCTCAGCAAATAGCCGATGGCCGATGGACTATGACAGTAACTTGTTCTGCCTGTACGCGTTCATTGCAGCTCAAAACGCCAAAGGCATCTCGAGCGCATGCGGTGCTAACTATGATGTACGTCATTGGTTTGCATCAGTGCTTGGAGCCCCGATAATGGGTGTGCGTCGTCTGGAGTTAGCACCGAGCTAACTCCAGACGAATAATTATTTATGATAATACTTGCATTATTATGTATACTGTTCGGGTCGGTGGCGTGGTTAGTTTAAGTCTGGCTCAACATAATTAAGGAGTCTTCATGGTGCAGGTAGGGGCACAGGCAACGCTCATGCCACGGCAAGAAGGATTGAAGGGAGCAGGGAAATGGAAAGCGAGAACAAAGTGCCCAAAATGCAGCAGCCCGATAGCAGTACCGCCTGAGTACGATTCCAAGGAAGCCGCATTCGCCGCTTTGAAGAAGGATCTGCTCCAGAATCACTGGAGACGTGAACACCCAACGCTTGAAGCGCCCACGCTTAACTTCTAACTGACCGGCCACTGACGTGCTACCCAAGTTAGTTGCTACCGGCAACTAACTTGGGAGCAAAAGTTTTCGGCGCTAAAATGATGCGCGTTCCGCTATACTGTGTACGTCACGATTCAGCCTACCAAGGAGAGCACGTGAATAAGGACCAATCTATCAGCACCACTCAGCGTAATGGCCGGTGGTCGGCATCGACTCAGTGCCAACACCCAGGTTGCAACCTAACACTTGCTGTACGAGGCAAGCGCACAGAGGATGCAGCAATTATACATGTTCGTGCTATGCGAGGTGCACATATGCATTTGCAGCATTCATCTAAAAAAATTTGATAAGCATAGGTTAGTTATGGTTCATATGACAAATCCCGGCGCTACTTATAGTTATTAAGTAAGCGCCGGGATAGCAACTTTCTATTACATGAGTCAATTTTGCTTGTAATGACTCTGGCGCAGCGAATCATTACTCGGGTTTTGTGGCTGATGGTTGCGGAGGGAAGATCATAAGTATCAGTAAGGCTATCCCAAGAAAGACCAGGACTGAAGCTACTCCTGTGCCGATTGCGGCAGCCAGACTTTTTGCAGCATCGTACAGGTTGAGGAGATACATCTCAAGAATACAGAGGGCAACAAAAATGCCAAGTAGTCCTGTTGCCTTTAATCCTTCGCGTATGCTGCTAGGTGCTACTGCTGTGTCTTCGTTCATATTGACTCCTAAGAACGTAGAGAGCTGCGCCAGAGTTTTTATATTATATACTTATAAATAATAATTTACAAATCTTTGCCCAAATCAAATACACCAGGGATAAATATTTGACAGTTAATTATTAAGAATTTATAATATGCAAGTCGCAGTACCTGGACAGGCTTGCAGGATTCACTATCTGCCAAGTTGTCTATACATCTGTACAGAAGTACAAGCACACAGCCATCGACACTCTGGAGGATGGGTCATGTACCCCGGCATATCAACTTATAAAAATAAAGGTAAATGGTACGCTGAACTTCTCTGTGCTAGCCGCTTTTGCTTTAAGTCGATAACGAAAAGAAGGAAGACTAAAGAAGCTGCTGCGGCTGCTGTCGAGAAAGCATTTGACCGACATTCAAGGTTACGGCATGGAGTGCCTGCTTCTCACTGGACATCTTTCTGGAAGTGATCGTGCTCGCGATACCCTTAGAGCTGGCGCACCTCTGCCAGCTCTAAGGGCGATTTAACTATATTCATTCACCCATAGAGCATAGTATTTCCTCCTCTCCTATGATAAGATTGAGTTAAATTATTTGTTCTTTCTTCATGCCTTTATAAATGCAAGAACAGTCTAACGTAAGAGGAAACCCAGGTAACTAATAAATATGGCTGCACAGATTCCACTCCAGAAGTTTCGTAATATTGGTATTATTGCACACATTGATGCAGGCAAAACTACCACAACCGAAGGTATTTTGTATCGTACTGGCCTGAGCCACAAGATTGGTGCTGTTCATGAAGGCCAAACAACAACCGACTGGATGGCCCAAGAGCGCGAACGCGGCATTACCATCACGGCCGCCGCAGTAACTTGTTTTTGGAAAGATCATAAAATTAATATTATCGATACTCCTGGGCATATTGACTTTACGGTTGAAGTTGAGCGCAGTTTGCGCGTACTCGACGGCGCAGTGGTAGTTTTTGATGGCAAGATGGGGGTTGAGGCTCAAACCGAAACTGTCTGGCGTCAAGCTAATAAATATGGCGTCCCCCGTATTTGCTTTATCAACAAAATCAACCAGACCGGTGGTGATTTCTATATGAGCCTTAAAAGTATCCATGAACGCCTTTCAAAACGCGCCTTGCCCATTCATTTGCCTATTGGATTTGAGAAAGATATTTGCGGCGTCGTTGATTTAATCGACATGAAAGCCTACACCTACACTGATTTTGCCGATAAAGCGCTCGTTGTAGGCGAAATTCCGGCTGACATGCTCGAAAAAGCCAAGCACGCTCGCACACTCTTGGTTGAAGCCGCTGTTGAAGCTGATGACACGCTCTTTGAAAAATATCTTGAAGGCGGGGAAGAAGCTATTGATATTGAAGAATTACGAAGTGCTATTCGCAAGTCAGTACTCTCTGGTGAATTTTATATCGTTACTGGTGGCGATGGCCGTGGTGTGATTGTTGAAAAAGTGCTCGACCTTGTGGCCGAATATTTGCCCAGCCCTGTTGATATTGGCAGCGTCTGGGGAAC
>JARIHL010000009.1 GCA_029288315.1 Candidatus Saccharimonadota bacterium | reverse complement strand
ATATTTGTTGACGGCATATTTTCTTCCTTGTTTGTTTTAGCGAATTACCAAGGACTAGTGTGCCGTCTTTTTTAGTTCAGCTCAAGGAACAGAAGAACGCCCGGCTAGCGCCGGGCATTGGGTGAAGTGAGGGTGGGGCAGAGTCCCCTCCTGCCACGCGCCAGCCGTGTGCTTACCAGTAGATTGCTACCAAGGGTCATCGCTCATGGCGCGCTGGGTCCACTGGTACGAAACTTGGCAGTCTCGAACCAATCCCTGATAGCCTTTTCTATATTCTCGGCCAGTAGCATGGCACACTCACCAGTGACACTGGTTCTGAGAAGGTATCCATGGCAGGCAAGTATGGAAGTACTGATTGGCTCTATCATAACCACCTCTGGGTGATTTTCGTATATGCTTCTCCATAGCTTTTCAGGATGGCTAACCTCCATCACGACGTAGATATTCCCTGCACGCGAACCGAGAGCATAATGCACCTTCCATGATGAGGGTAATGATGGGTGCTATATATAATATTATATTTTTACAAATATATTAGCCCTTTCAAACAAAGCCCTTCGAAATTATTGAGGTTGGCACTCAGCTGGAGTGATATGCTCGATGGAAAGCTGTTGTTCGATAGATGAAGGCATGAGTGTAGGATTATAGTTTGCCATACTATAACACATGATTTTTATATTAAAAGTGTGCTTGATAGGCAAGTATACCCCTACGTCATGGACACGCTTCACTCGGGAATATATACCCAGGTAAATTTTTAAAAATTTACCTGGGTATATATTCGCCGGGTTGCACTCCGCTTGACGTTCCATGGCGTAGGGGTATACGTGCCGCTTGATACATATAGCTATGCGCTTGACGTTTCCAGAGCAAAGTGCAATAAAGCATTTTTAGGGCAATTCGTTGATTGGCAGGTCCTAACTGAATTGAGTACTATAACATTGACTTTTAAGCAATTAGATTATAAAATTAGATAATTTTGTAGTGAATTACTCCATTCAAAGTACTTTGACAAGCAGACTTACCAACTAATGAATGGTGCCAGCGGCTAGGAGATGCGTCAGCTTATATCCTAGCCGCTGGCACCATCAAGCCCGCAACATCCGGCCAATTCTGGAATGAGGAACCATGACCACCAAAGCAACTCAGAACCGTGAGCAGTTCCGTCTGATGCCTTGCCATGACAATGGGGAGATGGGAACACTGTACCTCACTGTCGCTGCAGACACCGTCTTCTTGGAGGCACTGTCCCGGCTTCCCCATCTCAAAGTCAATTATGGCGAGACGGGGGGAATCCTTGGGGTCCAGCTCAGCCCCTTGTTCGATCAAGAGGCAATCATGACGGCTCTCGCGCCAGCAGTGGAAGCGCTGATCAAGCGTCGAGGCACAGCAGATCCTGGTCGCTATACCCTCAGCTTTAGGCTAGTACGGTGGGGACGCGAAGAAGAGGGCATGTACTCTGTGTACTTGCAGCAACTACCCGATGAGCAGCTGATGGCCAAACTCAGAAGCGATCCTGCAACCCGCGAGTGCAACCTGTACCAGGGAGAGTTGAGAATCTTTTTCTCTCGCTACTTGGGCTTCGACCACAAAGAGTACATGGAGCGAGTGAAAGGCTACTTGGACCAATTCCTCGCTCGCTGCTCTCCAAAGAGCTAGTACAAATCTTACTAGGCCAGCGCTGTATAAGTGGTGTGACGTGTAGACTTCAAAACCTATCGCACACCAAATAGTAGGTGTGGGTTGGTTCAAGTCTGCTTGTCGCACCACTTCCATAGATAGATTTGTCTATGCTGATGAGCTGAAAACAGCGAAAAGTGGATAACAAAAAGAGCTTCTTAATGAAGCTTCTTTTTGTTGTGATGGCGTTACCTTTACAAGACTTCGTCTAAATTACCTTCCTCTTCTGCAGTGCCAACACCTGTACCTACAGGAATCTTACGTCCGATAATCACATTCTCCTTTAGACCATACAGATTATCAACACGGCCGCTTGTTGCGGCATTGATAAGCACTCGTGTGGTGTCTTGGAATGATGCAGCCGATAGGAACGAATCTGACCAGATCGACACTTTAGTGATACCAAGTAACAATTGAGTAAACTGCGCTGGCTGCTTACCATCATCGGTCAGCTGTTTGTTAGTTTCCATAACGGCGGCTTTTGAAACAATATCACCTGTTACGAATAAACTGTCGCCTGGCTCTTCAATCTGAACACGGCTAAACATTTGCCGCACAATGATCTCAAGATGTTTGTCAGCAATATTTTGACCCTGAGCGGCATAAATACGCAGTACTTCATTAATGATGTAGCGCTGTGTGGCCTCAATGCCTTTCAGCCGCATCAGGTCGTGCAGGTTGATCGAACCGGTGGTTAGCCGGTCCCCGGCTTCGATTTGATCACCATCAGCAATTGTTAACTGTTTGAAGCCCGGAATTTCATAACGGTGCGGTGCAGCCACGGCTGAGGCAATCACCAACTTGTCGTCAGTTACCTCAACAATGCCATCAAAGGGTGCGGTTAGCGGACGAGCTTCATTCTTGTCGCTCGCCAGCACATCACCAGCAAGTACTTGCGTGCCGCTTTTAACGCGCGCGATTCGTTTATCAAGCTCTAGTTTTTGGGATTTGCCTTTGCCTGGAGTAATTTGGACGATATATTTGTCGCCATCTTCCCAAATCTGTACGTCACCAGCAATCTCAGATAGATAGGCTTGACCTTTCGGTGTGCGTGCTTCAAACAACTCATCAACACGCGGCAAACCTTGAGTGATATCTTCAGCGGCAACACCACTGGCATGGAACGTGTTCAGCGTTAATTGGGTACCTGGCTCACCAACCGACTGTGCGGCAATAACGCCAACTGGCTGATGTGGTGCTATCAGTTTGCCGGTAGCCATATCAAGGCCATAGCTCTTCGGTGCAATACCGCGAAGGTTTGCGCAGCTGAGTACACTCATAATCTTCACGCTGGAGATGGTTGGCTCGGCTTCAATCGCGTCGGCAATCTCACGAGTGATGAGCTCGCCGAGCTTGACATGCCCCTTAACGTCTTCGGCCGCATAACGGCCAAACAGGCGATCACCAAAGGCAATCATGGTTTCTTCTGATTCTGACCGGTAAATAGCGAACCCGGGGTCTTCAGCTTCTTCAGTAACGGTAAAGATGTCTTGCGATACATCAACAAGGCGACGCGTTAGATAACCAGAGTCAGCAGTTTTAAGCGCGGTGTCAATCAAACCTTTCCGGGTACCACGGGTAGCCACAAAGGCTTCAAGGGGTGAGAGCCCTTTCTTATAGCTTGACCGAATGGGCAACTCAATTTCACGGCCAGTAGCATCAACCATCACCCCAATCATAGCGGTAGCTAACTTAATGTTTGAGATATCACCACGAGCACCAGAGTCAACCATCACTGCTACTGAAGTATCTTCACCACCAAGCCTGCCCTGTAGAATTTCTAATACTTTCTTATCAACATGACGCCAATTCTGAACAGTCAGGTTGTATCGTTCATCTTCGGTGATCAAACCGGCTTCGTATTGTTCAGAAATCTTGGCTGCCCGCTCTTCGCCTTCACCAATAATCTTTTCTAAGCCATCAACTTCGAAGTAATCAGTCATACCGGTTGAAACTGCGGCAATGGTAGCATATTCAAGCGACAGATCTTTAATGGCGTCAGCGACTAAAGCCGTTTTTTCTTGACCGTATTTGGTAAAAATACGAGCCAACACTTTGTTCAGACGCTTCTTGCCCATGACATCCTCAACGTAAGGCAAATCATCAGGTAAAATTTCGTTAAAGTAAACACGTCCGAGCGTTGTTTGGCGTACAGCACCTTTGACCGGAACTTCGATAGGAGTTTGGAGCTTGATCAGGTTTTTATCAAAGGCGAAAATAGCCTCAGCAACACTTGAAAATTTCCTTGGTTCTGGCAACGCAGCACTTGGTTTGTTGTAAGTCAAATAGTAGCAGCCCAGCACAATATCTTGGCTAATATTAAGGATTGGAGAACCGTCAGCGGGTTTTAATAAGTTACTCGTAGCCGACATAAGCTCTCGTGCCTCGGCTTGAGCCTCTTCACTCAATGGTAAATGAACCGCCATTTGGTCACCATCGAAGTCAGCGTTGAAACCTTTACAAACAAGCGGGTGTAACTGAATGGCCTTACCTTCAATTAATTTTGGCTGAAAGGCTTGGATTGACAAGCGGTGCAATGAAGGTGCGCGGTTTAGTAATACATATTTTTCTTTGATAACTTCGTCAAGCGCATCCCACACTGTGGTATCACCCGCTTCAATTAAACGTGTCGCGCTTTTAATATTGTGGGCGAATTCTTTATCAAGTAGTTCAGCAATCACAAAGGGCTTAAAGAGCTCTAAAGCCATCAGTTTTGGCAAGCCGCACTGATTGATTTTTAGCTCTGGGCCCGCCACAATAACTGAACGGCCCGAATAATCGACACGCTTTCCAAGTAGGTTTTGACGAAAACGGCCTTGCTTCCCTTTCAACATATCACTGAGCGACTTTAGACGCCGCCGGCCACCAGTAGCACTGACTGCGCGGCCACTGCGAGCAGCCGAGTTGTCAATGAGGGCATCAACCGCTTCTTGTAACATGCGCTGTTCATTCCGGCAGATTACTTCTGGAGCGTTTAGGTCAATCAATTTCTTCAAGCGGTTATTGCGGTTGATGACGCGGCGATAAAGGTCATTCAGGTCAGAAGTGGCAAAGCGACCGCCAGTCAGTTGCACCATGGGCCGAAGGTCTGGCGGGATCACCGGCAGCACGCTCAGGCACATGCCTGT
>JARIHL010000005.1 GCA_029288315.1 Candidatus Saccharimonadota bacterium | reverse complement strand
TTCAAGAAAAAACATTTTAGAGACGTACACTACTGCTCGCTCGTTGTTCACCCCCTAAAGGGGGTTCACCTCGCTCGGCTAAACAAAGACTTCTCAAACCGCCACTGGCGGTTTTCGCATTGCTGTGTGTCACACCAGGTTTATGGTTCGCTGCCCTGCCAATCGATAACTTTACAATTCATGCCACCCCATGCATAATTTTTAAAAGATAATCAAGCGAGGAATAGAGGAATATATGCCCCAAACAGAAGATAAACAACCCGATGGCTATTACGGTGATGATACCATAGGGAGCGAAGAAATTGATTTAAGTTTTCTAGACGAAGACGAAGAACCAAACAAACAGTAAATCCGATCGATCCTTCCTATGAGATTAGGCCTCGTCGTCCCGCATATATTTATGCATCGCAGCATTCTCCCCGAGGTTATTTTTTCGCCTGGTATGCTAGCACTTGATTTAGCCAATGGTTTACAGAAACAAGGAGTTGAGGTGACACTCTTCACGCCTGGACCAGTGGATACAACGGTCAAAAACGTAACTGCCGATTTGCGTTTATTCGAAAATGAACTATTACTACGGCGTGATAACTATTTAGATTTATTGAAGAAACATCCCTTTACGTTTGTTACCCTGGCCCGGCAGGTGCAGAGTGAAATTATTGCCCGAGCCTTTGAGATGGCTAATAGAGATATGCTTGATATTATCCATATTTACACCAATGAAGAAGATATTGCATTGCCATTTGCACAATTTTGTAAAAAGCCAGTCGTTTTTACACATCACGATCCATTCAACTTTTTAGTGAAATACAAAAATATATTCCCAAAGTACCCACAACACAATTGGCTGTCGCTATCATTTGCCCAACGCAGGGGCATGCCTGAAACAACTAACTGGGTCGCTAATATATATCATGGTTTGGACGAAAAAAAATGGGTGCCTAACTACAGTCCGCCAGATAATTACGTCACTTTTGTCGGCAGGATTATTGAGCCAAAGGGTACACATCTTGCAATTAAAGCTGTTCAGCAATATAACGCACACACATCGGCTCAACACAAATTGAAGCTAAAGATTGCCGGCAAACATTATGCCGATCACCAAAAGGATGCTTACTGGCGAGAGCGAATCACACCGCTTATTGATGGAGACGAGATTAAGTATGTGGGCCATATTAAAAGTATGGAAGCAAAGCAAATATTGCTTGGTAATGCTCGGGCGCTTATTGTGCCTTCAATTTTTGAAGAACCATTTGGTATGGTAGTCATCGAAGCGTTGGCATGCGGGACGCCAATCATTGCGCTCGATTCTGGAGCGCTACCAGAGCTTATACAAGAAGGGGCCAGTGGCGTTATCGCTCAAAAAGTATGGATTGAGCGCAATAGTTCTCAAACTGACAGATCACAGCATTTGATTGACGAAGATAGTACTATAAATAACTTGGTGAAGGCAATCCAAACGAGCAGCTTCGATCGTCGTCGCTGCCGGCAGGCTTTTGAGGCACGCTTTACATTAGAACGTGTGTGTCGCGAACATATCGAAGTCTTTAAAAAGCTGATTACGCATTAGTACTCTATTCGTACTATTTCTGAACCACGAAATTCTTTACTGCCACCTCCTCTGATAATAGATATTACCAGAGGAGGTGACAAGTTATTTCCCGAACTCATTATGAAGCCAGATCATGACACTACTGGCTACTAACTCCGCCGAAAGCTCAATGATGATCTGCGGCCGCCGGTAGCGACGTTGCTTTGTCTCCAGCCGCCGAATCTGCCGAGAAAATTTTTTACGTAGCTCACCCTCCACTCGTCGCCATGCTTGATCATCACGGGCTGAGCCTTTTGTGATCGTCACCGTACATCTGACTCGTCTGAATTCCATTGCCACTCCCCATTCAGAATTCGTGGTGACAAACGTTGCAGCATCATACTGTATATTGCGCCATAGCGCAATACTGGCTCAAAAATTGAGCATCTTAACAAGTGTAGTGAGGATCAGTGTTTGTTTAGGGCCTAACTTTTCCTTTTTGCACTGCTTTTCTCAAGCACAGCTTGACTGCCATCCACAAGCGTATCTTGCAATTTTGCAAGCACCTTAACCTGTTGGTTCATATGCGTAACCACGCCAGATACAAGCTTAAATTCAGCAGGGGTTGTCCAGCCTTTTTTATAAATAATGTCAAGTAATAGATTCCAGCGATCATCACCAGCTAACTTATCGATTGCCGCTACCAGCCCGCGAATTTCCTTTGCAAGCCTATCAATATCATGATCCATTTTGCCCTCCTCGGTGAAATTATTGAGTGACTTTATTGTAGCCAATAATGCTTAAGCAAATCAACCTTAATTGCAGTTAACGCTTTTTAATAAGCTGCAACATCCAAGGTTTTATAAAACAACCAAATCAGTCTTAAGTCGCGAATGCGCCTGATAGTTTTCAAGCACCAGGTTCTCTTCAGTAAACTCATCGATAGATTTAACATCGCCAACTATCTTAAGCCTCGGAAAAGGATAAGGTTTACGCTTGAGCTGCTCTTTGGCAAGTTCAAAATGATTGTAGTAAAGATGCGCATTACCAGCAGCAACAATCAGCTCACGCGGTTCAAGATTAGTGACATGGGCCACCGTATGCAGGAGCATCGCATACTGAGCAATATTAAAGGGCGCTCCTAAAAAAACATCCCAAGAGCGTTGATACAGCTGTAAACGCAATTTTCCTTTGGTCGCATCAAATTGAAACAGGGTGTGGCAGGGCGGTAGACGCATGTCACCATAATCATTCGGATTCCAACGTTTGTCGCCGAGTTCACCAGCATTCCAGGCACTAACAATGATAGCTTTAGAGTCTGGATTAGTTTTGAGCTGGTCAATAGCCCACGCTAATTGGTCAAACTCACTGCCATCAGGCCGCAGCCAGTGCCGCCATTGCACACCATAAACACGGCCCAAGTCGTTTGATCCTTCATGCAAAAAATCGTCCCAATAATGAATATTGTGTTCATGCAAATAAGTAATGTCTGAACTACCCGATATAAACCACAGTAACTCGTGAAGCAACAATTTAAACGGCATTTTTTTAGTTGTCAAAAGTGGAAACCCATACCGCATATCAAACCGAAGCTGAGCACCAAAAATCGAGCGCACACCATGGATGCCTCGGGTGGGTTTACCTTTGCCCTCCTTGATAATATCGGCCATGAGTTTGAGGTATTGATATTCGGGATGTGCCATAGAACCATCATACCGTTTTTGTTCTATTCTAACTATGCTTTCAAATTTGATTCTTCCCAAATATAATCTCTGCTGCGCGGAGGATTAGATTACTATGAGAAAGTTGTTTTGCCCTGGGGGATAAGTAATTGACAAACTACTGCCACCTCCTTAAACTGGTCAGGTCAAGTAAGGCTACCCTCAAGGGAGTGAGATATGAGGCTTGTGAGTATACACACGAGTAGGATGCCTACCTCGTATACCACTGGGAGTGGCGTTACAGAATCAATACGCGCAGTTTTGGTGGTTGTCGAGCGAGAACAACGAGACAAAGAGCAATCTTACGACCAGCTGAGAGCAATGGTGCGTGAAGCCACTATCGTTCTTCGTATGCAACGACTGAAAACACGCTATACCGTCTGCCTGCACCCCGGCTGGAAGGAACACCGTCCTATACTGCAAAGGAAATGCCCGATTTTCGCTGCACTCCTCAAGTAGTCATATGACAACAATTCGCACCACCCCGTTACTCGTTATAGGACGTGGTGGTGCGAATTGTTAAAGCAAATACCATGCAACCAATCGAATATCAAGATTAAACCAACCGCCGGACTTTCTTACCGGCTTTTTCAAGCATTTTAACCGCGTAACCATCTGAATGATCAATTGAATAAACAAATTCGTTGATATCAGTCAGCGTAAACATCCGGGCGCAGCTGGGGCAGGGGAGAAGGTTAATGAAAAGTGTGGTACGATGCAGATCAATCTTCTGTTTTTGTGCTTTTACTATCATTTTTACCTCGGCATGGACAGTGTCGTAATGATTGAGATCATTCATCGGCGAGAAATGCTGCTCGCGCAGTGCGCCATAATGCATCGCGTAGGTTTGGAATGGCACCACACGATTGAAACTAGTAGCAAGCAGTGCATATTTTTTACCATGGCTGCGGCCTAAACTCACACCAGCTTGAAAACCATAATCATAAGAGTGCTGCGCTGCTTGACGGGCGATTTCTAACATCTCGAGCTCTGAATACCAGCCCTGTGCCGGTAGCTTCGCGAGAGGAGTCGACGTTGCATACGCCATCGCTTCGGCTTCATTGGTAAATGGCGACACCATGTCGTAAGGGATACGACGCATCGTTAGTGTATGATAGGTCGGCAAAGTATGAAACAATTGTTTCCAAGAGCCATTAATGAACACTACTTTTTGAAAATTCAGCTTTCTGAGTATAAAATCGAGGTCGCGCTGAAAATAATGCAGCAGCGAAACGGTGTACGCTAATCTTGCATTATTGATCTTGTTAATCTGTTCTTCGATGGTATTGCTTTTCAGCATTTTAAACTGTGGTTGATTTTCAAAGCCAAGCACATAATCTTCTTTAGCTAAACCAATGACGATATTACCTTTCGGTAAATAGGTTTTGATAAGTTGCCTAAAGCGCGCTTGAGACAGTTCGCGGGGGGCCGCAATAAAAATCGCCCCTAGTTCATTCAGAGATTTTTTACTGCCAAAAGCAACATCTGACCAGTCAAATTCATGTGCCATGCTTGTATTTTTTATCAAACCGTTTGCTGAGTTTGATCATTGTATCACGGTTTTTTTTATAGTGCTGAGTATTTTCAAGCGGTGTGTTTTTTAGTTGGCGATAATTCCAGACACTTAAGTCTGGCTCATCAAATGGCACGCAATGAAAATGTAGATGCTCGACTGTACTTTGCGCTTCAATACCATCTTTCTGAACAAGTTGCATACCTTTAATACCATGTGTCTCACGAATAAGTTTTTTTGCCAGATACATAAATTTGCGCATCGTTTCCCATTCTGATGGCGTTAATTCTTTTACTGAGCGGATATGCCGTCGTGGAATTATCATAAAATGCCCATCAATGTAGGCATACAGGGCAATTGTCATAACCACATTATTTTCTTCAAAAAAAACGTATTTCTTATTCAAGTCGCAAAAAACACATTTGCCAACTGATTGCCAAATATCGTTATATTTCCCGGTTATTCTCGCGTCGCGGTAAAGTACTTGTTTTTGCTGCTCTTCGGGTGATAAGGACATTCACTTCTCTTTCAGTGGATCTTTGCGCAGATCCATAAAGTCTTTAAAGACCGCTCCTAGATGGCCGCCAATTGCCCGCTGAATAATTTTAGTTGTCGAGATAGCCGTTGACTGCCGATCAACCACAATAACATCACCACCATATTTGGTGACTGTTTTGTATTCTTTAGATTGCTTGTAGTTATCAGTCCAGTCTTCTTTAACGGTTATATAGATATCTGGTTTTAGCAGGCCGAGGGTAGGGGTGCAGCTTGGTTCGGGAAGCACCGTGACAAAATCAACCGAGCGAAGAAAAGTTAGCATTTCGGCGCGGATTTTTTCATCTAAAATTGGTTTATTCGGACCCTTTACGCGGCGGATAGCGTCATTACTACTAACACCGACCACAAGGACATCCCCATGAGCTTTTGCTTTTTCCAGATAGCGGCACTGTCCAGCGTGGATTAAATCCCATGACCCAGCAGTAAACACGATTTTCTTATCTTTTTCTTTGAGTTGCTCATGCAAGGTCATTAAATCGCTTTGAGAAATCAACCGCTTTTTCCAGGATGTACTCATTGGGGCCATTACATGCATACCTTGCTTAACTTATTAGTTTCTATTCTAACATTCTTAGTTGCTGCAGGTGAAAAGGAATTCTTAGAAAGCGGGGTTAAGATTTTTACGAAGGGGTTCTGTCACGCGGTCCGCCCCTAAAAAATTGTTTTCTGATTACAGAAAAAATTTTTTGGGTGCTGCCCCGCCGCGTGCCACCCC
>JARIHL010000069.1 GCA_029288315.1 Candidatus Saccharimonadota bacterium | reverse complement strand
TTGATGCAATTTTTCCGCATATACTTCAGGGTGTGCAAGCGCTAAATCAATAACACTCGAGGCATCAAGCTGAGCAGTTATTGCTACCAATACAATAGGAAGTACGAGTCGCATACCAAATACTGCAATAAATATGCCGACCGTCATGAACATTTGCTGCCAAAAAATGGGCATTCGAGCCAATATCTTAGCGTTAACCACCGCGTTATCGAAACTAAACGTAATCTCAAGCGCGCAGAGAATAATCACTGTTGCCAGCGCAGCAAGACCAAAATTAGAAGCAACAGCTAGTAACAAGCCGAGTGTCAAAAATATCGAAAAGCCATAAATACGCCTGAGTGAATGTGGCGAACCAATAAGTTTTTTAAGCATGTACTAATTTACGGTAACGCCATGCCAAAAAGCAACATAATTGCTAAAATCTTTACCTACTCGTTGAATTGATCCGTCTTTAGGATGAGCATAATACCATGCCGCATCTGGATTGGTTTGTTCGTCCACAATAATAGTGTAATAGTTAGCCAAACCTTTCCATGGACAAGTTGTTTGCATATCACTTTCCCTAAAATATTCTCGCTTTAGAGTATCCGGTGGAAAATAATGGTTTCCTTCAATCACAATTGTTTCATTACTTTGAGCAATCACTTGTCCGTTCCATACTGCTTTCATTGTTTGTACCCCTTTTAATAGGATTTAGTGAGTTTGCTGCGCCAGATCTTTCAAAACTTTAAAGTGCGTTTCTAGCTCTTTTCTGTCAATATATTTATCAAACCAACTTGAGAGTTCAATCCGAAGCTCTTTTTCAATTTGATCAAGACGCATTCGATATTTTGGCGTTACACACACTAGTTTAGCACGATTATCAGTTTCGTGACCAATACGGTACACCATACCTTTTTCCTCTAGGGCGTTGACCGAATTAGTAATAAAGGCCAGTGAAGAATCAATCTTTTCAGCTAAATCTGAGATACGAATGCCCTCTTTGCCGGCATCTTTTATAAAACCCAAGACAGACCATTGCATCATTGTTAAATTATGCTCTCTAAGAGTCTGCTGAATAAACGCTTTAACTGTTCGATTTGCTCGTGATTGATACACAAGCGCTTGATACGTGGTGATGGCTTTTAAATCCATAAGCTTTGTACTGTACTCCCTTCCGAGGCATCACACAAAGGGCATCATCATTTCATGTGATCAGTTAAATAAACGATCCTTAAGAAGTTTAGCTGTCCCTAAGGTTGTACCCTCTTTTACTTTTTGTCGAACTAGTTGGACGTTTTCCAAAAAGTTAGTTTGTTTATTTATAAGGATATTATCCTCGCTCATTCCACCATCTACAGTAATAATTTTATCATTTGGCATTAATAGAGCCCGCAACAGGGCCGTTGTCTCGAGAGTAAGCTGCCCCATCGAAAGTTGCCAGTTTTCTTTATATACCAAAACCGGCATAACTTGAACGGCATTCTCCTTTACCTTCTAGGGCATACGATCGCTCATCACCTACGCCAACGGGGTACCAGCGTCCCATCACCAGTAATAGCCCGTCAGTGACTAAGAAGAATTTTTTCAAGTTCGCTCGTTGGCTCATAGTGGTAGATCATCCTATTCAGAGCATCGAGGAGTGGATATCTTTTAAGTTCTACTTTTTCAGCTAGCTCCTTTAGAGTTGAAAGGCCTTCGCTATGGATACCTTCGTCGGCAATACCTTCAGCAATTGTTTTGCCCACTCGATAATTAAATGACGCGTCGGTAATACCAGTGGTGATGAGGTCGCCCAATCCTGCGAGCCCTTCGGCTAATTGCGGATCGGTTTCAAGATGTATAAGCAATTGTTTCATTTCACGCAGCACCAGTACCGCTAAACGGCCTTTGGCGTTATCGCCTAAGTGAAGACCATCGTTCATGCCAAAGGCAATTGCATAGACGTTTTTGAGCACCCCGCACGTACCAAGCCCTTCTAGATCGCTTGAGGGCTCAACAATCACTTTGGCTTTTGCAAACAATTGGCTGAGACGATCATACCAACTCATATCAGAAAGTGCTAATACGCCGGCAGCCTGACGGCCTACTGCAAGTTCTTCAGCAATCATCGGGCCATATGCCAAGCCGTACACATGATCTTGACCAAGCTGGCTAGCTAACACTTTATCCATAGTCACAAAATGGCGCTCAACACCTTTTGCCATTGAAACTACTACATGCTGTTTGCGTTGAGCAGCTTGTGCAATCTCTTTTGCAACCTCACGATTCGCCCAAGAAGGAATACAAAGCAACAAAACTGTATTGGCCGCTCCTAATTCTTCGATTGTGGCGACCGTGCTGCGTTCATCTTCTTTATCATAAAAATCAACTTTTATATCCTGGCGGTGAAAAGCACGCCCGAGAGCTTGGCCAAATTCGCCACCGCCAATAATACCGACGTTGGTAATAGTTTGTTCCATGTTTGTTTCCTTCTTAAATCTAGGTGCCTAACTCTAAATAGTATTGTAGCAAATTATGAGATGTGATGTTAAAACCAGTGGGCGAAAATTCCTCTAAACCTGGGGTGGCACGCGGCGGGGCAGCTCCCAAAAATGTTTTTCTTGTATTCAAGAAAAAAATTTTAGGGGCGGACCGCGTGACAGGACCCCTTCTATAAGGAATTTTCGCCCACTGGTTTTATAAAAAATTAAAAGCATCTATGATAGTGCTGATGGGTAACTGGCCCCGCTTCATCAAACAACGCAAAATACTAACCGTCAGCCTGTTAGTAATGAGTACTATTCTTTTTATAGTTATCTGGTTTCATATCACTAATCCGTACGCTGCACTCTCCATCGTTCGGCAATCCTACAAAACTGAAATTGTGAGTGGCTCCATAAAACTTGAGAAACAATTTGCACTCCAAACCTATAGCAGCAACCTTGCTCAAAGGATTGGTTATATTAAATCTGGTTTTTTAATCGTTCAAAACAGTTGGTTTGGCAGTTATAAAGCGCCTTCTGAGCAAACTGATGATATTATTCGCGATATTCATAAACTGCGGTTTGATCCGCACAAACCCTATCTTATTTCGGGAGATCAGTTTAGCGTGCTCTACCCGCGTAATCTTGGCGTGTTTTACAATTCAATCCTCAATCCGGCAACCGCGCTTGATCAACAAGATTGGCAAAACAAGCAACGAATTTATCTTCAATCGGCCGCCTATGCGCTTGACGCGTTTGCTGCCAAAAAAACGATTACTACCACGATCGTTCCCATTGGCAGTCAGAAAGCAGTCTTAACGCAAGTTCATCCTGGCTCAGTACCTTCTGACAGCCTATATGGAATTTTGTTTGCGCTGCAAGCACTGCAAGATACCCAGCGCTATCCTTCAAATTCAACCTACTCATTGCAAGCCCAAGAGACGGCAAGGCAGTTAGTAATCGAACGCCGGGCAGATCTCGATATGCTGTTAGAAATTTACCTCTCTCAAGTACGCGACCCCTCAACTGGTTTCGTGAAACGCAATATACAGCTCGCCAGTGCGCGCGACGGTACAGTACGTGAAAGCGCTTTTTATGACAATATTATTCTCTGGAAAACCATGCAAC
>JARIHL010000061.1 GCA_029288315.1 Candidatus Saccharimonadota bacterium | reverse complement strand
GAAAATTGAGCGGTTGAACGCCTGGCTGCAAAATTACCGAAGGGTAGCTACAAGATACGAACACACACTCGCCAACTTCGTTGGCTTCGTGTACCTGGCCTGTATTCTTATTTTGTTGAGGCATTTTTGAGATGGGTTCTACTATCACTTTTAATAACTACTAAACAGTTTTAATAGTTGCGCCTTAATATTACCATTATGTTTGAGGTGTTGCAGCGCTTCTTCAAGTAACTGGCTGAGCATTATCCAACGCTCCAAAGCTTGGTGGCTGCTTTTTTTAAGTTGAATACTGACCATATTGAGCATCGCCTCTAGCACCGTAACGCAGTTTGTGCGATCAGCGCTTAGTTTGTAGGCTACTATAAAACGTTCATATGTTGGAGCAACAAGTAGCTCCTTTGCTTGTTGCATGCGCAGTCGTGCCTCATCCAGTTCATCGTTATTTTCGAGCAATCGAACAAGTGTCGCTGGCCGGCCTTGGGCGATAAATAGTAATTGAGTCAGGGTAGATTGGGGTGGCTTGGTCGGATGATCGCGCGCGAATGTCTCTAAAGCAACGGTAGTAATTGGCGGGAGGAATACACGTTGACTGCGCGATAAAATAGTTGGTAAAAGTGCCTCCATGTGTGGCGTTGTAAGGATAAAAGTCGTGCCTTCACGTGGCTCTTCAAGCAATTTTAAGAAGGCGTTCTCGGCTTCTACGCTCATGCATTCTGCATGATCAATAATAATGACTTGCAATCCCTCACGTTTGCTCCGCGCCATACGATAGAGATCGCGGATCATTTCGACGGTGATCGTTCCTCGTTCGTCTGGAGAGATAGTCTGTACAGTGTTTGTATCAGCACCCGCTGAGCTTGCCCAGGCTTTAGCTAGGGTTAATTTTCCTAAGCCCTCTGCACCTATAAAAAGCAGAGCGTGCGGTGGCTGCTTTGCAAAGGCCTCAAGTATGAAGTGCGTTGTAGGATGTATCAACAAATCTTGTAACACAATTCTATTGTAGCTCGTCGTATCGATAATTCGAATTAAAAACTTGCAGAGTAGTGGTGAGTACCGCCTTCCGCTCGGGGGTAGAACGGAAGGCGGTACTGGTCAGAGCAGAAGCTCTTGAATGAGTAAGGCAAAGCCCTGGGAGTCGTACTGAAGATCATGTTGACCCTCAACCGTGTGGCTTGGCCAGTGATTCGGCACGATCTGCCGGTGGGCTGGGTAGATTGCATCATCTTGAGCCAGTATCACGCGAGCCGGGATGCCAATAGAAACAAGATTCTCGATGGCAACCCCGGCAACCTCAATTGCTTCTCGGATAGCATATGGATTGCGCGCGATATACCAAAGACCCTCGGCTTGCGCAATCAATGTTGAAGCCAGTATCTGCCGGTGAAAAAGAGCGTAAGGTAGACTCAGCCCTACTTTTTTACCAAGGCGGCAGGCCAGGTGCAAGAGCTTATCGTTTTCCATGAGCCCCGAAGGGCATATGAACTCTAATTGACTGAATAGCTCTGGTTTTTGGCTAGACGCCAATGCAAGGCAATAACCCCCCATGGAATGACCTATACCGATAGCTTTTCTGACCTTGAGTCTTTCAAGCACCTCACAAACGTGATTAGCGAGGCGGTTTAGGCTAGATGCTACACCAGGCTGAAAACGAAATTCTCTCCACGATGGCGCAGCGATAACGATCACGCGCCGTTTGGTAACTTCAGCGATAGCCTGAGCGGGCTTACGCCAGCCCCACAAGCCTTCACCCCAGCCCGGGATGATGACGATTGCCTCGCTATTGGTATTGTTTTGCTGGGGTGGTATATCCAAAACGCCTGGTAGGCGCACTGGAACACTCCAATCTCTGTAGGAATGAGGTGACCTAGCTAATCCATACCTGCTTTCAGGATTTATTAATTATGATTCTTATCATACTTTCCGTCAAGTTGAGTACACCTGATCTTGAGATTAAAGCTAAACACCGGGCGCCAAGGTTCCTTCTATTGAAGAACTCGAGATTTGTCTAGATGCTATTTTCAAAAAACCCTGCCTCACTCCCACTCACTCTCCTCCCACGAGAACAGTCCGCTCGCTGCCTTCCTCCCGGGAAGGTCGAGCCCCTAGAAGCAGAGACAGTGGGGGTGAGGTAGTAAAAAACTATTGCAATTATAAAATAATTAGGCAGTTATATACTTGATGTTACCAAATTATAGCAGAGGTAGTGATTTCTCAGAATATTGAGATACTACTTATCGTCCTCTAAACTATCAATTTCATCGCGTTGCTCTTTGACCCATTTTGCTACATCTTTATTAGTCATGGGCTGAGCTTTAGACATCTCCTTAACAGCGTCATTGAAGTTAGTGCCGACTCTTACGCGTCGTTCGTTTTCACGCACTGGCTTTTCTTGGTCGCGTTTAATTTGAGCTTCTAGCTCTTTGATTTCTTCTTTAGTTGGCTTTTTATCTGACATACCTAATCCCCTTGATATTAAACTACTTATCTTCCACAATAAACCGCGCTCGCTCGTATAGTTCGTCATAAGTCAGAATTTCAATGCCGGTAGTTTGCTGTCGGTAAAGCTCAAACGACGCAAACATTTCCTCATTAATCCCATGATCTGCCTCAAATTGCGA
Organism: Candidatus Saccharimonadota bacterium; assembly: GCA_029288315.1. GTDB lineage: Bacteria > Patescibacteriota > Saccharimonadia > Saccharimonadales > EFPC-124 > JARIHL01. The sequence continues at coordinate 23,959 of JARIHL010000061.1, read as the reverse complement.
TAGGGTGCCCGCAAGTACAAGCCCTCGCGGTCTTACGAAAGCGATTGTTTCGCCAGTCGGATTTCCTTCTTTATCTGTCGCAATCTGAAAGTTTTTCGTCACTTTGAGATTAACTTTATGCAGTGTTTTTTGCAGCTGTGCAACCGCGCCTCGTAACTCCTTACCAGGTGACCAGACGGCTGGTCTATCGTACTTCTCTAGTAGCGCAGCATCATGAAGCTTGATTTCAGTAAACAGAGAACTATTCAATGCCCCTTTTGTTTTCAGTAGACCATCTATACGTTTACCCGCTCCATCAAAGAAATCGGCACCGATTACTATAGTTTCAAGTTTCTGATCGTCCAGTGGCTCGCAAGCAACCAATCTTAGGCCGTATCCGAATATCCAGGTGTTGTGCTCAAAAAAGTGCTGCCAAACATCTTCACGCCGATGTGATTTGTTATGCTCCTTAAGCCACTGCTGGTACTTTGTAAAATAGTTTGGATCGTCAAGAAGTTGCTTAAATCTCACAAGAGCACTTTTGCGCCTAGTAATAATGTTTACGTCAGCTTCGGTAATGTCATGGCCGAACTTCTCGGCAATCGCTTCCATTACTTCCTGTTTTTCTGAATCCTTAATAGCTTTTTCAAGTAATTCTTTCTGGTCGGTAGTTACAACAGCATAGTGGCCATCGGCTAATTCAATATCACTACAATCATTCAGAAAGGTTAATAGTTGAGAGAAGGTCTCGTGACAATCGTCGAGATTGACTCGCGCCTTCAGTAGACGCTCCTCTGGCTCGCTGACGGGATATGTTATTGTCTCGATAGCTTTCTTGGTTAGGTCAACAATTTGAAATTCAAAACGTGGCTCAAATTTACCATTTTCGTTTTTGATTAATGTTACACAACATACTTTTTCTGAAAGCTTTGTCCGTTTGAGTATAAAACGTTTTACGAATGTCTTTTTAGGATTGAGAAAATAATGAAAACCCTTTATTTCAGAAACCGGATTTATTCTCAAGTCTTCAAATTTATCCTCGCCAATAATAAAATCAGTGTCGATAGTGCGACGCAAATATACAGATAGCGGATTTTCTTTATCTGACCTATTCATTAATCATATTATAGACCAGAAGACAAAATAATGAGCGCGGTGAACCCCGACGGCTTTTATATCATGTGATTGTACCTAAAACTATAGTTACCCTCTTTGGCAACAATAACATGATCTCTCAACGGAACACCGAGAAGAATTCCCGCTGCCACCAACTGCTGAGTAGTCTCAATATCCTGACGGCTTGGATTGGGATCGCCGGATGGATGGTTGTGTGCAACGATTACGCTCGCAGCTCGGTCTTTAAGCGCTCCTGTAAACACTTCTCTCGGATGCACTAACGTACTAGCGAGTAACCCAATAGTTACAGTGCGTCTAGTGATAATGTGCCCACCATTACCTAAAGATAGGCACACAAAATACTCTTGTTTCTTATTACGAATAAACTTAAGTCGTGCAAGGATGGCTTCATCAACTTGTAATGACTTACGCATAAATCACCACCAAACCATTCTTCGACATCCAACTTGTTATCATATGCAGTTTTACTCTAGGAAAGGTATAAGTGACATACATCGTATGGCATTCAGGTGCGCATCTTACAAGATTGTCTGCTGTAACAAACGTGACATTAGCCTCAAGTATGTCTTCTGGCGCTTTTGCAGTAAAACTAAGGCTTTGCATATGATCAAGTTGGCTAACTAGTTCGATTCTTCGTCTATGATCAAGTGTGCGAGCCCGTTGTACTTGCGCTCTACGCATCATTCGTACCCACTGTTTCCTAACTGACGCAAGAGTGCTAAGCGGCTTATCGGTTACAATGACAACCTTGCCATGCAATGACCTTATATATAAACGTGTGGCTAAATCTCTTGCCAAGGGTTTACCATTTAAATGCCGGTGCTCAACTTTAAGGCCGTGCATAAGAACCCTCTGTATGCTGGCCGCGAAAGTGCATAAAAAATACAGCCGCAACGGCTGTCTGTAGTCGTTTCGTCATAATTGCTGTCAGGCTTTCTTGTTAGGGCAGCGAGAAAACACAGAACCCGCCGCCAGCGGGCTTTTGGCCCCATGAACCTTTCGGCGCATGACCTGACAGATGCTGAACGACGGGATCAGTATCTGTCAGGATTTTAGACCATGCCATAGCTTATATGTGCTGGTTTAGGTCTTCTCAATTGTTCGCTTTATATACAAAGCTTAGTTTCATAGTAAGACATATAGTCCGTATGAGCAAGTACTTTTACAGATAAAATAATACATATCGTCCGTAGAGTTATTTATGTCAGAGAACTACTCTAGAAATAGATGGTAACACCTATTGTAAAAAAGTTTGGCAAACGTGTTCGTCAACTAAGACTTGAGCGAGGTTTAACGCAAGAAGCGCTCGGTGATAAGTGTGGGCTCGACCTAACGTATATAGGCCGGATAGAACGGGGTGAGCAGAATAGTTCACTTGTTGTGGTTGGGATGATTGCAAAAGGATTGGGGATTTCTATAGAGGAACTGTTTAGCGGACTATAAAAGAACATTACAACTTTATGGAACGCGACACCCAGCTCATAGCGGTTGAGCGATCTCGATTAGCTCATTCTTGAGTTGCAAGAAATTACTAATATCGTCATTTTCATCATAAAAAGTTTCGCTTATCATACGGCCATTTTTGTCATAATCACATGTTGCAACCCTTTTGTTATCGAATATCATTACATCGCCTTTTGGCAACTCAAATCCCTCGGCGACATTCTTATCGAGAATAAATATCTGTTCACCGCTGGGTATGTTAAGGTGTTTATAAAATTCAATTTCCCATTCAGTGTAGGAAGTATATGGCTTCTGGATAATACGAATGCGGCGCATAAGAACGCCTGTCTTGTACTTTTCGCGGCACATTGTTCGCCAACCATTATGAGTCGTCTGTCTTAAAAGATTAATACTAGTTGTTTTGTCACCGGCAAGCCATGCCTGAAGAGAGGGGCTATCGTCTTCACCTGTGTAGTCTTGGAGAACTTCAATCTTAAACCACTCCTGGTGCGTTTCGTCCCAATAGTGCTGAAATTGCTTTCGTGCTTTAGATCGTGGGAGTATTTGCATATGTCTATTATCTAACCTATACACAAAAAGTGCTACTATAATAACAGATACGTCAGGTGAGATGGGTGGGCGCTCGCATTAGCGTGTCATAAAAAACCTAAAACCATGCAACAACTTATCGACACCCTCATCAACGGCCCTGCTCGCTATACCCAGGCGCATGACCTTAGCCCTGGCTGGACGCTTGTCGTGGTCATTGGCGCGCTGTTGCTTGAGTTTGGTGTCGGATACCTCATCATTCTCTCTCTTATTAAACTCTTCCAATACAGCCGCACCTTCTTTTCATTATTTTTGCAGCGAGTCGGCATCGGCAAACATGAGGTTGAATATACTTTCTTGCAACTTACATTTCCCTCAGACACAACCAAATCCGCCTATGCTACCGAACAACTTCATATCCTGATGCGCAGCATGGTTAAATACTATGGTTTTTGGGAGCGCATGGCTGCCCGCAAGCAACCGTATTCGCTGGAATTAGTTGCGACTCGTGATGACGGTATTCGCTATATCATCAGGATACCGAAGCAAGAAGTTGAGGTAGTTAAACGTACACTTTTATCATTCTTACCTGGGCTTAAGGTTGTTGAAGTAGATGACTATATGCCTGATATGACTGAGCTGGCATGGAGCGTCGCCGAGCTGAAGTTATCCAATGACTTCGTCCTGCCGCTCACAGATCATAAGACGCTGGATGAGCACGACCCAATTGCGTATCTTACCGGCCATATGCGAAGCTTACTACCGGATGAGTTAGTGGCGTTTCAAATCGTAGCCGTACCCGTCTTCGATAATACCCACCCCAACGAACTGCGCCATATCCGTGACACCCGGCATCGTATTGCGCTGAGCAAAGAAATCGCATCGAAACTGACAGCTTATAAAATAGACGTTCCGCGCATATTGCTCCGAGTAGTCCTTGCACCGTTTTGGTTGATCGCGATGGGCGCTAAAATATTTGGCATTGTGTTCAATGCTATATTCTCTGGCGATGTAGACACAAATAGCGGAGATAAGCGGCTTGCCGGAGACCCTTACGAACAAGAGCTTGGCACAACGATCAAAGCTAAGCTTGACCAGCATTTATTTGAGGTTTCTATGCGCGTACTTGTTGCGTCCCCAGACGCAGATAGCATTCATGGTCGTCTTAACGCCCTAAAATCATCATTCACTACCTTTACGGCAACAAACCAGTCTATTATTAGCCGCAAGCCGCTGCCGTTTACCTCTGCGGAAAAGTGGTTAGAGCGGTTTCAGAACCGGGAGCTGCTACGGCATATTGCTAGCCAGCAGACCATCCTGTCCAGTTCAGAGCTATCCGACCTCTACCATTTCCCCAACACCGACCTTACGAAAACAGAAGGTCTGGTGAAGAGCCGTAGCCGTGACTTAGCGGCGCCGCTCTCCATAAAACGGAGTGGTGCTAAGCTGGATGTCATTGTTGGCGCAAACGCTTTTGGCGGCGAGGTACAAGAGATTGGCATGACATTGGAGCAACGCCAAAGGCATACCTACATCATTGGAAAAACTGGCACAGGTAAGACAACCCTTCTCAAAAGTTCAATCTACCAGGATATGTTCAATGGCAAAGGCCTAGCAGTACTCGACCCGCACGGCGACATGTTTCGAGAATTGCTGAGCATCGTGCCAAAGAATCGTCATAAAGACGTCGTGGTGCTTGACCCCTCTGACCGTGATTATCCGGTAGGCCTTAATATTCTTGACCCTGGGATAGATTTTGAAAGTGAAGACGACAAACACGAATGGATTACCAGTGCCGTCTTATCTATATTCAAGAAACTGTCTGATGAAGCGCAATGGGGGCCGCGTATGGAACACATATTGCGCAATACGACACTTACCGCGCTACAAACACCGAAGCCGAGTCTGTACACTTTGCAACGTCTCCTTACTGACAAGAAATACCAGAAAGAAGTTGCTAAGACACTCAAAGACCCGGTGCTCAAGCAATTCTGGGAGAAGGAATTCAAGATGATGGGTAGTATGCAGATGTCGGCTGCAACTGCGCCGTTGACGCACCGGCTTGGCCACTTTATTACATTGAAAATGTCACGGCACATCTTGCTGCAAGAAAAGAGCACAGTGCGGATCGCCGATATTATGAACGAAGGTAAGATACTGCTCGTTAATCTAAGTAAGGGCGATATTGGCGAAGACCAAAGCGAGTTTTTCGGCACGATCTTAACGGCGCTTATTTGGATGGCTGCCTACCAGCGCACGAAGATACCGGAAAAGAAACGCAAGGATTTCTTCGTGTACGTTGATGAGTTCCAGAACTTTGCCACGCCGCAGTTCGGAGCAATTACGAGCGAAGGGCGCAAGTTCCATATTTCGCTTATTGTGTCACACCAGAATATTGCGCAGATGGAAGATAAGGATTTGGTGAAGGTCATTGCTGGGAATGCCGCCACGATTATTTGCCTTAAAGCTAACCCTGAAGATGAGGCGTTTATGTTGCCGTACATGAGGCCTGAGGTTGAGAAGGGCGATATTGTAAACCTGGCACCATACCACTTCTACATGAAAGTGGCGACGGAAGATAGCGAGGAGGCGTTTTCGGGGCAGACGGTGCCGGTGGACGTTGAAGGAAGTGAGAAGGTGCAGAAGACCGTTATTGCTAACAGCCGGAAGAAATTTGCTACGGCGCGTGTGAAGGTTGAGGAACAGATGGAGGCGTTATTTAGCGATGACGCAGATGCGCCATTGAAGGAAAAGAAGCGAACCGTCACGACACAGCGTAAAGGCGCTCAGACATCGTCAGAGAGCAAGCTGCGGGGATTATAAAGAACCGTTATAATATAAGTATCCATGTCTACACAAAACTCCCTTGGCGTCATAAGTCATGAACATCCATCAACTAGAAGAACCGACTATCTCTATCGTATTTCTCTAAAATGTCTAGTACGAAACGGTAAGGGTGAAGTACTCGTCGTAAAAGAAGCAGGCCGGACCTGGTGGGATTTACCCGGTGGCGGCATGGATCATGGTGAAGATATAAAAACTGCTATTGCCCGCGAAATGAAAGAAGAAGCAAATCTTGAAGGAAATTTTGATTACAGAATTATTGATGTCGATGAACCTGCTCACTTAAGCGCTCATAACTTTTGGCAGTTACGTCTTATTTATGAGGTAATGCCAAGTATTATGACCTTTACGGCTGGAGAAGATGGAGATGAAGTGGCGTTCAAAAATCCAGACGACTTTAGAGATTCCGAATCTGAAGTTGAGCGACGAATTTATAAATATTACACTATCGCTCAAGGGAAATAGAATGACCAATAACGAAAATTTGCCAATCTGGACTATCGATAGATCCGAATACGTCATTAACGACAGATTTCTTAAACTCCGCCGTGACTCATGCACCACGCCTCGAGGCGGTAAAGTGGATACCTACTATGTCCTTGAGCTTGGCGATTGGGTAAACTGTATTGCCATCGACGAGGACGATAATGTACTGATGCTCCGGCACTACCGTCATGGTGTCCAAAAGTACCTTATGGAATTCATTGGCGGTGGCATGGAAGAGAACGAAATACCCGAAGAGGCTGCAAAGCGTGAAGTTGAAGAAGAAACAGGATATACAGGTGGCTCAATTTTCCATGTTGGAACAAGCTATCCAAACCCGGCCAATCATACCAACCAGGTACACACCTTCCTGGCCGTCGGAGGAAGCATAGATCGTGATCAGAATCTCGAAGTAGGTGAAACTATTACTGTCGAGAAAATTCCATTCAAAACAGTTATAGAGGAGATGAGTAAACCTGACTCTGTTTACCCAGCCATCTACATAGCTGCTTTGTTCCACTCTATGAACTTCATTCGAGCATCTGAGGACCCGAAGTTAGAGCATTTGAAGAAATATGTTTGAGTAAGACCCCCGCGGCCGTAAAGTTTCCCGATCTAGATAATTAACCTTCGCCTTTATGCAGTTCTATGAACCATACAGCTTTATTGATAGCCATAGTTGCGTGCGGATGCTCCTTTGCATAATCAAGCTCTTCTTGAACTTGATAGTTTCTTCCTTCATTGAGGTTATTAAGGGCAGTACCGTCAATCTCGAAGCCAGCTTCTCTGCACATCTCCAAGAATTCAGTAAAAACACTTAAATATCCCCAACATTCTTCAGGGCCTCGCAAACCCGCTTCTGTAAATCGTACGCCACTCTCGTCCTTTTGAAATACATCTCCAATTAACACTTTGCCGCCCGGACTTAAGATGCTAAACAGAGCCTTCAAAACCTCCAGTTTGCTTTCGTAGGCAACATGACAAAGCACAAGATTCGTGACCACATAGTCGAATGCATCTTCGGCAAAAGGCCATTCTGCTGCATTGAAGTCATATTCAACATTCTCAATTGAAGCAAAGTTATCAAGCAAACCTCGCTCTCTTAGCTTCTCTATACCTCTCACAGTGGACGCCTCTTCACCAATAGACCAAGGGCCAGATATGTCGCTATTAACGAGGTTAATCCTGGAGGCCATAGATGCTGGTATCGTCCTGGCGATATCTAGTGTACCCGCACCTAAATCTAAAATTGCAGTTTCGCCCTCTTTGTCTTTGATGTAGTCCTGAAGAGCCGCGATCACTTTATGACGAGAGTACGTTTCGGGAGTACTATTTTCCAGGGTGCCATCAATAGGACTCACGAAATCGAATTCACCCCTATAGAATCCTTCCTCGAAATCATAGTTTTTATTTATGAAAGGACTATGGGGCGCCTTTATGTTTTCTACACGTGTGTATTTAACGCCATTCACAACCTCTGTCGGAAATTGTTCTTTAAAGACTCGGCTCATAGCTAACCCTTCTGACACACAGTAACGATACGGGTGCTATCTAGCTTTTTATAGTCACTGATATACTTCCCATACTGTTCAACATTTACAAAGCCTTTTCGAGACAGCAGGTATCTTATCTCCTGAGGGAAAAACATTCGGAACTTAGTTATGTTGGAGTTTGATTTGCCATCCTTTGTCTCCACCGTTTTTGTTTCAGTGAGGATCTGCGACATTTCGTCAATTTCGTGATGGACAGTTAGTTTTAGACCGGCTTCGTTGTATCCCTCTTTACTTTCACCAAAGTAGTTACCATCAAAAGGCAACTTTTCCAGATACGCGATGGGGTTGAAGACATCAAAAATAAACTTGCCGCCAGAATTTAACAGTCCGTTTACATCCTCTAAAAACTTATCCAACGCACGATTGTCAGTCATGTAACAGAGTGTGGTGCAGATGCATACAACCACATCAAACTTGCCCTCTAATTGGTTTATGTCGGTCATATTCATCTCAAGAAATGTACAGTCAGGATAATGCTCCTTGGCGTAATGTACCATGCTCTTATTAAGATCAATGCCAGTTACGTCATGCCCTAATTTTTGAAGACGATCAGCGTGCATGCCCGACCCACACCCAATGTCGAGTATCTTTAGAGGTGCTTTGCCAATCATTTCATCTATGAATCGGGTCTCTTTGTCGAGGCTATGGCCCCTTAACGATTCCCATATGTCTGGATTGTTGAAATAAAATTTATCAGATTGATCTTTCATACCATTATCCTTTTATGAAACGCGCCCTTAGCACTGTCCGAGGACCCGTATTCTCTTCTTTTAGCTCTTCAATGTATTCTTCTTCCAGCATCAACCCCGCATCTTTCATCATTGAGTAGAAGAGCTCTTTAGGAAGAAGTGTCATCAACAAGCCTTCTTTTGTCTGTACAACAGTATGGTCCTCATCAAGGTAAGTATAGGTTGGATCTAAATCCCTATTGGTAAAGATATTGAGCAGAATAATTGCACCTTCTTTACACACCCGGCTAAGTTCACTTATCGCTTGACGGTACTCCTCTTGAGACCTAGCTTGATGAAGCACGCCTGTGGTTATCACGAGGCTAAAGAAATCATCCTCAAAGGGAATTGCAGTAATACTGCCTTCTTTAATTTCTGGCACATTATCCAAGTTTAATGCCTCGACGCGAGCTTTTGTCGCTTCCAACATAGCTGGATTGATATCCACTGCGTAAGTTTGGAATCCTTTGGTCACAAGTAGTTCTGTGTGACGGCCGCCGCCGCAGCCCAAGTCTAGTGCCCTCATTTTGGCGGACTCTTCATCTGAGTACCGTTCTAGATATTCAACCATCAAAGGATCAGCGGGCTTGCCCTTAAAATACTTTACGTTTGAATTGTCGTTCCAAAATTTATAATCTTTTTCCATGATGTTCGCTCTCTCCTATAAACTATGTTGTTGTCACTTAAATTAAAGTAAAATGTTCATATGACTAGTCAGATATACTTACTTACCGGCAATCAGGGCAAAATTGATGCAGCAAATCTTATTTTCAACCGTTACGATATTCAGGTTCTGCCGCTAGACCTTGATATTCCAGAGATCCAAGCTCCTTCTAGCGTTGAAATTGCCCGCGCAATGGCCCTAGAAGCCTTCAAACGTACAGGCAAGCCTGTCATCCGTGAAGACCACAGCTTCTTTATTGACGAGCTGGGCTTTCCTGGGCCTTTCATGGCTTATATTGATAAAGCCATTTCGGTTGAACAACTATTAAAGATCGTCGATACGCTAGAAAGCCGTGATGCGCACTTTGAGTTGGCAGCCTGCTATGTTGATGCTCATGGCGAAGCTCATGACTTTTCTTACTCGGTTCCAATCACTATAGGTCACGAGATAAAAGGTACAGACAAGCTTCGCTGGGAAAGGCTCATGATGTTCAAGGATGACACCAAAACCTTTGCCGAACTCGACAAGGACGACCGTGCCGAGGTTTGGACTAAGAACTACGAGCAAATTGCCGAGCTTATTCGTAAAGCTCCATAGCCTTGCTCGCAATCAGTCGCAACACCTCTTCTGACCTTGCCCTTAGCTCGCCCACAGAGCCTGTATTTTCGATCCTGTGATCTGCAACCCCTTCGATCTCTCCTAAGCCCAATGCTAGGTCAACTTCAAGCAGGTCACAAAATTCCTCAAACGACATTTGAATCTTTTCGCGCTTCAAGTAACGCTCGTAGAGCAACTGACTTGGCGCGTCAATCCAAACAATCTCGTGCTGTGCGTGCGGCCGGGAAGTCTTAAGCTTCCTAATGTTATCGTACGACCGCATACCGTTAACTGCTACCAAATTGCTATCTTCCTCGGCAACTCTTATCAGATTATTGAGATAATCATCAAAGAAGTTTTCGTCTTCGGCAAGCTTTTGCTTTACATAATCTTTAATATCTAGATTGCGGTATTCCTCCTCTCTTTCTCCGTATAACCGTCTCATCATCGAGCCAGTTTCGATAACTCGAAAACCATGCTCTTCAGCTAAATAATCACAGAATTCTGTTTTTCCAGAAGCATGATGGCCTACCGGAAAAACAATCTTAGGTTTTATTATCTCAGACATATCTATCGTTCTACGGCTACAGAATAAGCACCGTTATGAATAGTGATTGTAATTGTTTTTAGATTCAACTTACTGAACTCTTCTTCGACATATTGCACATCTTTAGTCAACGCAAAGAAGCCAGGGCCTACTGATGATAGGGATAGTACTTCCACCCGCGCATCGTCTTTGAGGTGCCTCATATTTTCTGCGAGCTCAACGAGTCCTGGATAAACGAATGAGCAATTTTTAATACTTCCCATATCCCAGCGATAATCAAAGATTAATTCTTTACACTTGGACAGATCGTCATTACCCAGCGCAGGCATTACTTGATGAACGAGTCTATATGCAATTTCTTTGCCGTATGTATTGCCAGCATTGCGAAATCCTTCTATATTATCGACTTCTGCCTCTAGAAGTGTTCGTGAATCCGGGGCAGTAAAGTCATTTGGAATACCGATTACAACTTTCATATCATCAGAGATATTGTAGGTATAAATCGGGGTTGCTTGTCCTGCTAATATAATCAACCCGCCCTCAAAGTGACCGCAGACTCCAGATCCGCCAATACACTGAACGGGCGCCAGCTGTGAATCATCTCCCTCAACTTCTTCTCCGTGGTTCTGAGCACAGTATTTTACAAGGTCCAAGCTCTTGATCGGTTTTCCGTATAGTTCATTGATTGCCGCTGCAGTTCCAGCAATAAGCGAGCTGCTTGAGCCTAGCCCGCAGTGCTTCAGATTAGTCGCGTCGTCAACATCAATCTTAAGACCATGCTCGAATTTCAATGCAGCTTTCATTAGGAGAGCTGCGTGCATAATAAGAGCCTTTCGGGGTGATCGTTCTGAAATGGAAATCTCTGAGCCTTCGTTACTCACCTCAACTGTGATGTGTTTAAAGATCGATACACAAAAATCAATCTGCCCAGCCTCATAAATAAGGTTGTTGTTATCTGATATTTTAGAAGGATCTAAAGCCATCGCTTCAAGCCGTGAAGGGTAGCTGACAGTTAGCTTATTGTACTCCAGAGCAATATTGTCTTTAACATCCACTGAGTTAAAAACTGTTCCTACAGCAAATTCTGTAAAATCTGTCTTATTCATATCGCGACTCCTCAACCTGAGCTATGGCTCCTTCTGTTTTATCAATCAATACGTCCAAAATATCGGGTTTATATGATCCGCTGCCTACAGCATCATCTGGCCTTAACTTAAAGTTATCCTGCGCGATCTTCCTATGCGGATAGCGGAACTTTCTAATTTTTCTTAATAAATCAACTGCCGCCTGACGGGAATCGTCATCAGCATTTGACTCTCGGGTAATGAGGCTCACCACACTTCTATCACCATTATTCTTGAGGTAGTTTTCTATAGCCCTTTGTTGCACTGGGGTAAGGTAATCGACATTATCAGCGAAGAAGGCTAAATAGTCAGGGTCCTGGTCTTCACAACCCCACAACATAAAATCAATTGCGACTAGCTGTATCTGCGCACCACCGGATCCTGTGTATTTTTTATCGCCAATTGTTAAAGATTCAAAATAGGGGCGCATTTGAAAAGTGAAGAACTCTGGCGTAACCGTTCTCTTTACTTCTATGATTGAGCGTACCATCTCGTCCATTGCTGCACCGGAAGTATTCAGCGCGGCAGTGACATCACCACTGTAGGGAGAAACGCTTCCAATCTTATCAACTGCATCATCCAAAGCAACAATGCTCCTACTTACAGCATCAATAAAGACGTCTTCTTCAGCGGTTCCCGTAAATGAACGTCTACGCTCACCAGCTGGATTCGCTGCCGCATAAGTAAAAACAGTTCCACGGGGCACTGTTCTAGCGATGGCACTCACTCTTAGAAGTTCCGCTTCCAGTTCGGGTACTACTTCAAAAGGCTGTACGCCATGGCGTAATAACGAACTAGTTAGAAAATCCATATCACGAATTACGGCAAGGGCATCGGTCTGGGATAAGACTCGCTGTCGTCGGCTCTCATCTAGGGCATCTTTGGTAACAGCCTCCAAACCTTCTATGTTACTCTCGGCATTTAGATCAGGAAGAATCTTCATAGCCCCATCAATATTAAGCGGATCACGCTTTGCAACTTCCTCGTAAGAAGGAAAATCTAATCTAGGCCTGAGCGTTTCTAACGTCATTTCATGTAACTATTCTGTTATGCCATGCATAACGATAAATACTTGGGACAAGCTTACCAGACTCTGCCCATAAGAACAACAAAATAGGAAAAATTTAATTAAAGTTTAATTATCTATAGCGTTGTGAAGAATTTGGCGAATAAGTTCACCTTTTGACATGCCGAGTTTATGGGATTCAGAAGTTAAGTAGTGGTCAATCTCTTTTGTACTCATAAAACTCGTGCGAGTTGTAAACATCTGTTTTTCTGCAAATTTAATAAAGTCATCAAGTACTTTTTTATAGTTCTTGCTGTTGTATCTCTTGATTTTCATTCCGCGAGACGGTATATCCCCAATAACTCCCGCCGGACGGCCTTTCTCGGAAGCGCCGTAAAGATACAGGCAAGGTTTTGAAAGGTGGAGGGCATAGGCAAGCTGAAAACCAAGTGTCTGGCTCGCTCTGCTCATCTCACCTATAAATATGTCGGATTTACTAATCTCTTCAATAATATCGCTATATGAATACTCTTCGTTTGGGCTAGTTACGTCATGAAGGTAGTGAAACACTTGATGGTTTTTTTTCAAATGAAGTAGTATACCATTTTGGTCTGCCGCATCTCCTAAGGTTGATGATGCAAAGAATATTTTCATCTTGAGTATATTATACTATCGTTTTAAATACCTTGCAAAACAATGTCACTATGGCATGACAGAATCTTTGATCTTAATGGTTTTCAGAACTTTGCGCCGGTATGGATCCTTGTTCGGGAACATATCGATGATCGTCAGCGCATTAAAGGTCACTTCGTCACCCTGATTGAGACGAGCGTGCTTTTGAACGGTCGAGTGCGGCAAAAAGCCTTCTTTTGCAAACTGCGGGTCATTTGGTTTCCAGCCGCCTTGCTCTAGTAGGCCAATGACGTCATAGTGTAATTTCACGAGGCTATCGGTTTTCCTAAGTAGTGCCACCTGAATCTGTCCTTGGTCGCCAAAGAATCTGTCTTCTTCAACAACTGAGGTTGCCATAGCGTGAGTGCTGAGTAGCTCAGTAAGCTTTTCGATCATGGTTGCTTCGTCCCAGCCAATCGCAAATGTATCGGCGATAGTGGAATGGAGCGGCCAACTACCCGCTGAATATTGCGTACCTTCAGGCACATCTTCGAAGAGCTGGATGATGGTGTATTTTTGGGTGAATTTCTGCATGATTATCTTTCAAATGTCAGATGAGCCAGTCGCTGCAGAGCGGCTTTCTTATCTACATTCCAATGCTTCGCGTAGAGATAATCATTCGACTGGATAATGTGTCTACTCCAATCAAGCTCTAGTAGGGCGACAGTTTTCTCTACGGCTGCCTCGCTTTTCCCCTCAATCTCTAAGTAGTTAGGTAGTCCCGGCCATGTTTCAAGCTCAACCAACGTGCCGTCGGGCATTTGCCATGTCTCGCGTTTATTTTCCTGGAAGCCAGTCTGTGTTAATCCGGCTTGAAGCAAAACCTGGCGGGCGGTGTCAAAATCCTTAACGGTCGTTTCGTGTTCTTTTTGAGAGTCCATTTTGCCATCTTGGGCGTGCTGTTTAGCACTCATCGTTACCTTATTACCCTCGTCCCGCACGCGAATATATGTACAGGTCATACCTGGGTTGGCTTCTGCTGAGAATACGCAGCGGCGCATGAGCCGTTCAGGGGTCTTGAGCGAGGCTCGCGCATCTTGGAGTTTCTGCCGCATCACCTCTAAATCAATCGGAAAGAATTTTACTTCGTATTCGGTCGGGGCATCATTCATATATCCTATGGTAGCATCTATGCCTATTTTCCTTTGGAAAACAGGCCAACTTGCCTTTGCAAGCAAGAGCAAGTTACGAATAGGGCTATACTTCTTCCCAGATTGTGCTTGCAACGCCGGAGGCTTTAATTTTATCCAACGTCGTTACGCGAATTTGCACATCAACATCTGCATCTTGTGTAAGTCCCTTTACTCGTCGTTTGACATACATAAGATCGGCCGTAGTAGTACATACAAATAAGGCGACCGGCCGGGGTTTATCCACGTTATCCCATTCGTCCAGAAAGTTAACGTAGCCTTTGAGACGTTTGCGTAGCTGGTAACGCGGCAAGGCTGCATCAAAACTCTCTAGCAGATAATTTGTGATGCTGTCGCCTTGGTGCTTGGAAAAATATAGCTGTGGTTGTAGCTCATCAAGAAAGCTGTATTCATTGTCTAGTCCGACGTAACCCGCAGGCAAAACATACGAATGTTTTATATCACCCTTACTGCCATTGAGCAGCGTTATGCAACAGGCGGCAATGAGTAGGCATCTTTCAATAAAAGCCTGCTTGCGTTCAGGTTCCTTATATCGCTTTTTTAGTTCTTGGCTAGGATATTCTTGATCGCGTAAATATCGAATGCCATTGAGGGATAAATAATAAATGGCAGGTTGGCTTTTAGATATAAAATCGGTGCCGTCATAATGCCAATCAATATACTGTTTTTCTCGTAAGTCTTTTAACCAGCTTATAATTCTTCGTTTATCTTTATGTCCAAGTAATGCTTGTATTTGGGTTCTATCTAAAAATCTATAGCGGTAGAGTAATTTTAGTATTTCTTGTTGTTTGGTGGTTATAGTCGGTAATAGCATGGTGGTTTCGTATCTTGATTGACATTCTGCTTATGAATACTTTGCCTACCCCGCCTGTTCCTTTTCTTTCATAGGTAAGGGGGACGACGTAAGTTACTATAACAGATGTAAGATGAGCTGTATATTGTCGCCTTGCTTGGGGACAGTTTGATGCTAGCTCTGGGACTTCTTTGTGAGCGCCTTATACATCAACCGCTTACCGCCAATATTATCAAACCAAGCCTCAAACCGCTCGCCATCGGTCATCTCGCGCGTATTCCAACGGAAGCTATACTCGTCGCAGTAGAACTGCAAATGCTTTGCACTAACATGGTGGTAAATACCGTTAATACCGCGCTTTAAGTGCGACCAAAAACTTTCTGCCGTGTTTGTACTTGCCATACCATTGACGAACTCTTTGACACCGTGATTGACGCTTTCATGTTTGAAGCCAAGTTTGGGCAGGGTGCGATATGGCATATGTTCGTCAGTGTATATTGTCGCATCAATGTCGATATTGTTACGCGCTAAGGTCATAAGTGTATTACTGCCTGTGTCCTTCGTTGCAACTGCTCGGAGCTTGCCGCCGCGTTCAACCATGCCAACGACGGGAGTTTTGCTATTCTTGCTGCCAAAGCCTTGCGCGCCTGTGCCAGTGAGGGTTTTAAGTTTCTTGATGTGGTGTTTGTTTTTGTCAGCACCACCTATGTACGCTTCGTCCATTTCAACCGCGCCAGATAGTTTCTCAAAACTGCCACTCTCAAACACATGGCGGATGCGCTGAAGCATGAACCAAGCTGTCTTTTGGGTGACGCCAATATACTTACTAAGCTGGATGGAAGACACGCCTTTTTTAAGGCTGGTACATAGATAAATCGCCAAGAACCATTTTTGAAGCGGTACAGGGCTTTCTTCAAAGATGCTGCCCATACGGACGGTGAATGGACTGCGACAGCTTGCGCACTTCATACGGCCGCTGGCAAGTTTGTAGTATTTAACGCCAATCTCGCCACATTTCGGGCATATTACGCCGTCAGACCAACGCTGCTCGAATAGAAACTTTTGGCATTGTTCCTCAGTAGCGAATGAGTTGTAGAACTGAATGAGATTGAACGCTTCCATACCCCTAGTGTATCAGGGGTGAGTGGTAACGTCAAGTATATAATTGCCAATAATTATGTTATAAACACATTACAGCTGTTCCTACAGGGTGTACTGGAGGAGACTTGCGATTACATTAGTGCTATTCGGTTCGGTACCAAGACCTTCTTGCCGGCCTGCATCATAAAGGGATGGAGCATCGTCATGCGATTACCCTGCTAAAAAACCACAAATTTGTGCCGTAACGCACAGCCGCCTGGCCAAAAACCGTGATGAGCGCCGTTAACGGCATGATGAAGGGCAAGCGGACTGCCGTGTTCAATCACTACACTACGTACTGAAGTGAACCGCGCGAGTCGCGTTGGCAAAGCCAGCCCGACAAGTCAGCTGTGTTCGCCTGGTGGGAGATCATTCTCCCACCAGGCGACATCACTATTGAACTTATCTTATTATAATAATCAGCTACCTGCACAAACTCAAAGTGTTCTCTCTAAATAGCGTTTTAAATCATGTGGTAAGGGAGCTTTAAAGACGCTTCTCTTCCGGCTAGGTAAAGTTATTTCAAGTTCGGCAGCATGTAAAAACATGCGCTCGAGCGTTTGGTCAGGCTTACCATAAAGGGTGTCGCCCACAATTGGATTACCAAGATAAGCCATATGAACGCGTAGTTGATGGGTGCGTCCGGTCAGCGGGCACAAACGAACGAGTGTGTTATGAGTATAGATTTGCTCAATCTGATAGGCTGTTTGTGTTGATTTGCCATTACTTCCTACGCAGAAGGTCTGGGGCTTTTTTGGGTTACGCTTGATTGGTAGATCGACTAATGCCTGCGGTTCTTTTACATGGCCAACAACCAGTGCTTGATACGTTTTTTTAACCTTGCGCTGAGAGAATTGTTTTTGCAGCCAGTTTTTGGCTTGCGTATGTTTAGCTGCAATGATAATACCTGAGGTGTTACGGTCCAGCCGATGCACAATGCCCGGTCTATTTGTAGTAAGGCCGTCTGTGGTACGAGGCCGAACGAATTCGGCAACCGTAAACTCATCGCTCAAAACACCTTTGGCATGCGTTAATATGCCGGCTGGTTTATTAATAACCAATACATCATCATCTTCATAAATAAGCGGCAAGGTTTGTTGGCTAAAGTCGGGCTGTTGGGGTAATACTATAACCACGGTTTCGCCTTGTTTCAAGGTATGACTTGCCTTCATTTCTTGTTGATTACTCATAACCATACCGCGCACGCAGAGCTTTTGCCAGTAGCTTCGACTTCGCTCGGGTAATTGGCGGCTTAAAAAATTGTCAAGCCGCTCACCCGTTTGATCAGCAATGAGATGCAAGACATTACTCATATATTAATTTCGTGGACGAAGGCCAACAGCTTGCTGTACACGCAGGAGTGTGGTGTTTGCTATAAGCCCCACAGTAGCTTCGTCTGATTCAAGTTTTTCGAGCAATTTTGCCTCGTTCACTTCATCTACCTTTTGCTGGAAGTTAGTTAGTAGTTTTTCTACCTCTACGGCAACAGCCCGCTTAAGGTCACCGTAACGGCTTTTACCTTGCCACTCGGTCACTACCTCATGAATCGACCGGCCACTCAAAAGTGATAAGATTTGTAACAGATTGGTTATACCCGGCTGTTTTTGCCAGTCAAAGTTAATCACGCCAAAACTGTCAGTTGTGGCGGCCATCACTTTTTTGACGGCTCCCTTTGGGTCATCAGTTAGATTAACCGTGCCGGCTGGATCGCTGACTGATTTGCTCATCTTTTTTTCCGGTGTGCGGAAGCTGCGAATTCGTATACCGTTGTCGCGTTGGGCAAACTCGAGTTGCTTACTCCATTCGACTGGTATTGTTTCAAACATGCCTGCTGGGAAAATAGATGCGAACTTATTATTTAAGCGCAGCGCTAAGTCACGAGTGATTTCCAAATGTTGACGTTGGTCTTCACCAACTGGAACATATTTAGCGTTATAAAGCAAAATGTCAGCCGCCATAAGTACTGGGTAATTAAAAAGTCCAACGGATATGTGATCAGCCTTGACCGCCTGCAATTCATTAACAATTTTTTGTGCGGCTTCTTTGCGGTCAAACATAAAAAGATTGCGAATGTCAGCCATTGGTCGTTGAGTAGTTAGTTTTTTAAGCCGTTGGGTTAAATTGTAGCCATCAAGCACTTTTTTAACGATCTTGACTTCACTCGCTTCCAGTGCAGATTTATCTTTGAACTGCGTCATGCGGCGCATTTCACCAAAATAGGTGAAGCAGTCTAAAATCCAGGTTAGCTCAGAATGTGCGCTAATGGAGCTTTGACGATAAAGATAAGCGCCGTCGGCCCAAAAATCCATACCAGCGGCTATAAAAAATTTGAGGTTACGAAGCGTATGTTCATAAAGTGTGTCATGATCGATTGGCGTTGTAAATGAATGGAGATCAGGTACAAAAAAGAATATATCGTGTGTTTTACTCTTGCGGTGCTGGATTTCAACCATTGGCAACATAGCGCCAAGGTAGTTTCCTAAATGTGGCGTACCATTGGCTCGAATACCGGTTAAAACTCTTTCTCTCGGCATATTACTGGTAGTATACATGACTTTGACCTGCGGTGAATAGTTATCCTGCTTCATACATTACTCTATAAAAGCAGGATGGTCACGCCACATGGGTGTGGTTGGTCGTGGCCTATCGTACAGCGCAGCGAGGCGTTTTTGCAATTCAAAACCTTGCTCTAGTGCCAAACAGGCATCAACATCGCTGCGCCCGGCCAAAGCTGGATGGTCGGGTTCGTTGCGCCCTGGGAGCAGATTAATCTCGGCCATTGCGCCCATTGTCATATCAAGCACCGTTATATCGCGCGGTGCATTTCCTTCGCCCGCCGTTACGATAACGGGGTTTTCGAGCATAAGTTCTTCAAAAGCATCAAAACAATCCATTTGACCTTGCTCATCGCGAGCGCCGCGCGAGAATAATTTTGCATTACCATGAGAACAGTCAAGCAGAACTCTGCTATGCGATTGATAAGCCTCCCGGCAAAACTGTAAATACGATTGTTGGAAAGCGTGGCGAATATCGATGGGGTTGGTTAACCCACGGCCATTTAGCTCGCCGCCACGATAAATAGCGTTAATAAATTGATTACCAGCGGTAGTAACATGAATTTCTTCGGCAGTTGGCGATGTTAGGTTAGCAGCCGTACGAGCACGAATTGCTTTTGATACATCTCTTATTTTGTTGAAGCCACCGCCTTCGCCATTTTTAAGCCCAACCGGGCAGGTTGGGTTGGCAGCCATAGCATACCATAGCGAGTTGTGACCAACACTTCTTGCTCCCAACCAGGCATAACTGGCCGCATGTTGCAACGGGTCGTCTGGATCAAGTAGTTCATAGGCAAATGGCGTGCCGCTTTCAATGAGGGGCAGGTAAATTTCGCGCAGCGCAAACTCTGGCCCGCCAAATTGATGATAAAGGCCGGGTGAGCCGGTGCTTGATCGCGGCTTTTTCCAGCAAACACGCGCGATGTTGATCAGTGTATCGCTATAATCCTGCGCATTGGCATGGAGAGCAAGTGGTACTTCCAGAGCGGGCGATCGTCCATCGTCAAGCAAGCGACTATCTGGTGCGCATTGACCAGCAATGAGTATACCTTTTTGAGTTAAACCTAATTGTGCGGCAATAATTTCACATCGCATTCGTTCAATGGCTGCTTTTGCTTCAGAATTTTGTTCGATTTGTTCAGTAACTACTTCGCGTATATCTTTTGTGGTGAGTGGTAACGGTTCAGCTTCGGAAATCATGGCAGCTTCCCTGCTGCGAGCTTGTTTTACAAGCATGGCGACATTAACTTCGCCGCTCGCCTCTATCCGTTCTAATGTTGACGACTGTAACATAGGTTCCTTTCTTATTAAAAAACCGCCGGAAGGCGGTTTGTTGTATGACTTACTTTTTTATTGGTTATTAACTCATAGACCGAACAAACCGCCCAGATAGGTAGGTGAACCAAAAATAGAATCGGCTTGTTTGATATGCTTGCATTACATTTTAAGTGTATATTTCTAGAACAAAGGAAGTCAAGCTGGATATATAAATAAATCAGCCTCGGCTATCACGTAAGCCGAGGCTGGCTGAGGGAGTGGCTTCAAACCACTCCCTCAGCCCCATTGTTGGTCAAACACATGGCGAAGAACGTATTAGGACTAGGACCGTCTGCGTGATTTTCCGATTATCCCTCTACGCGAGAAAAAGCCTAGTGCTCTTTCGCCTGTTTCACCCCAATATCTATCCTTCTTTTTCTTCGCACGCTTCGTCATCCCTTTTGCAATGAACCCTTTACGCTTTGACCACTTTTCATACTGTTCTGTTGCCTTGTGCCCACGTATAGCGCTTGTGATAAACTGATCATCACTTCGGTTGCTGTTTTTCCAAGGCATCAGCATCTCCCTAGGGTGCTTTGTGTGAAGGTATTGAATCTTTATGCTAATCTTGACATTACTTTGATACAAAGACTCCTTACGTTACAATACATACTATTATGGCTAAAACAGATTACTCAACTATTGATTATCAGCAACTACTCGACGAAACAATTCGCCCCCAAGATGATTTCTTCGCACACGTCAATCGTCGCTGGTTGCAAACTAACCCTATTCCGGCCAGTGAGAGCCGATGGGGAGCTTTTTTGGTTCTGCGTGATGAAACTCGGCAGCAGATGAGAAAAATTTATGAAGAACTTGAGAAAGCTGAAGTACAGCCTTCTAGTATCGAACAACAGGCGCGCGATTTCTACTACACTGCCATGCACGTGGATGATTTTGAACATGAACATCTAGCACTTTTACAGCAAGAGTTTACCAAAATTGATCAAATTAGTGATAGTAAAAGCCTTTCCTCATGTATTGGCCATCTGCAGCGTATTAGTGTGAATGCCCCATGGACGGTCATTATTGATGGAGATGATAGAGACAGTTCTCAGCATATTTTGCGCCTAGTGCAGCGTGGCCTAACATTGCCTGATCGTGATTACTACTTAGAAAAAAATAGTACCATGGTCACTATCCGCAAGGCGTATACTTCACACTTGATCAAGCTCCATTCATTTTTTGAAACTCTGGCGCCAATTGCTCAGCAATTCAGTGATAAGGTGCTAGAATTTGAAACAAGCCTAGCCGCCATATCTCGTAGTAGTGCTGCCCTACGAGACGTTGAGAAGAACTATAATAAAACGACATACGAGGTTTTACAACACAACTATGCCAACATTGATTGGCCAGCCTATGCAGCGGCTTTGGGTTGGCAGCCTGATGATAAAATAAGCGTTGATCAGCCTGAATTTTTACACTTTGTCAATCAACAGTTTACTGAGCTACCACTTGATGTTTGGAAGATATATTTAAAATGGCAGCTACTAGGCAACTACTACGGTAGAATTAGCGAGCGCTTCGCTGCCTTAAAATTTGAATTTTTTGGCAAGATTCTGAGTGGTACGAGCGAGCTACTCCCACTATGGAAGCGCGCTGTCATGACTATCGACAGTGCTATCGGCGAAGGGGTAGGTAAGCTTTATGCCGATCGTCACTTTCCGGAATCGTCAAAACAGCAGGTACTAGAGATAGTTGAGTCTGTACGTGCGACCTATCAAAAACGCATCGAGCGTTTAGATTGGATGGCAGCCGATACCAAACAGTATGCCCTTAAGAAGTTGCAGAATGTGAAAGTGCTCATCGGCTATCCTGATAAATGGCGGGATTACCGTACGCTGAAGATAACTCGTTCGTCATACTTGCAAAATATTATGAATGCCGAAGCCTTTGACAGTGAATATTACCTGAGAAGACTGCATGAACCGACCTCGCGCGAGGATTGGTTTATGCATCCGCAGACCGTTAATGCCTATCATGATCCAAACCGATTAGTGATCTGCTTTCCTGCGGCTATTTTGCAACCGCCATTCTTTAATCCGCAAGCTTCGGTAGTTGTTAACTATGGAGGTATTGGAACAGTCATTGGGCACGAGTTAACGCATGGCTTTGATGATCAAGGTTGTCAATTTGACGCGGAGGGCAATGTTCGAGCATGGCAAACCGCAGAAGATCGCGCTGCATTTACTAAGCGTGCCCAGGTAATTATTGACCAGGCTGATCAATTTAAAGTATTACCTGATGTGTATCTTCAGGGTAAGCTTGTTGTGGGCGAAAGCATAGCCGACCTTGGTGGTGTGGAAATCGCCCTTGAAGCCGTTGCATCACTTTCTGATAATACAACAGTTCGTCAAGACGGGCTGACACCACAGCAACTATTTTTTATATCATACGCTGTAACTGAATGTAGTGCCATTCGTGAAGAAAAAAAGCGCGAATACGCTTTAAGTGACCCACACCCAGATGCAGAATTTCGAGTTAATGGTATATTGCAGCACGTTGACGGATTTTATAAAGCTTTTGGGATTACTGAGCACGATGCTCTCTACCGGCCCCCCGTATCACGAGCACATATTTGGTAAGGTTATCATATAAGTAGTTATGAGGCTACTAAGTAACCACCAACACCTCCACGAAGCTACGGTTGTTTATATTTCTGAAATTACTAAATTGCTGCTTTATATACTTTGTGCTTTAGGATTAATAGGCATTGCTATCGGCGTGTACATGACGGGCGCTCATATTTATGACCATAGAAATGACAGCCTCAATGTTCTACTGCAGGCGTTGGTTATTGATATTATAACTATTCTAGCAGTATTAGAGGTGGTTCGTACTATTTTGAGTTACCTGAGCGAAGGCCGAGTTCGCGTATCACTTATTATTGACACAGTCATGATCGTTACTTTAAACGAAGTGACAAAGACTTGGTTTGAAAACGGGCCACACATAGAAGCATTCTATTTAGTGGGTGTTACAGCCATACTTATGGGACTGCGCATATTAGCTATACAATTTGGGCCGAGTAAAGCAGAAAAATAAGATAATGACCCTGCGCCCGGAAGAACTCTCTCAAACATAAACAGCTTTAAGGTGCCGTTTTGCTACCTATAGCTTTACCGTTTTGAGAATTGCTCTCGTTTGCGGGCTGAGCGTAGACCGTATTTCTTAGGCTCTTTCTCGCGCGGGTCACGTTTTAGGAGGCCAGCCTTCTTTAAGGTAGAACGAAGATCGTCATTCATCACACTCAGTGCTTTACTGATTGCAAGCTTAATAGCGTCAACTTGCCCCGCATGGCCACCACCTTCTACAACAATGGTAACGTCAAATGATTTTTCTTTACCAATCAGCGTTAGTGGTTCAAACAATTCATCAACGACAGGCTGATTACTTGAAAAATAATCAACGGCCTTTTTATTATTAACGGTGATATTGCCTTTACCGCTCAATAAGCGAGCTCGCGCAATTGATGATTTGCGGCGGCCAAGTCCGTAAAAGTATGTATCATGTTTCGGCATTATTTGGCTCCAATCTTTACAGGTTTTTGCGCGTCATGAGTATGGACTTCATCAGCATAAACTTTAAGACGTTTCAATCGATTAGCCGCAAGCTTATTCTTGGGTAGCATGCCACGAATAGCAGCAATAAATATACTGTCTCTTATACACATCTGA
>JARIHL010000020.1 GCA_029288315.1 Candidatus Saccharimonadota bacterium | reverse complement strand
AAAAGCGCCCATATAGGCATCACCACCACCGGCCCCAGCAATAATAAGGCCATTTTCTTTGGGCAGATTAAGTTCTGAGAGTTTTTGCAGATGCCGCACCGAGCTTGTTTCGCCCGTCGTAAGCACTGGCATCTCGCGCAGATAAATGCGCGCTATACCGGGATGAGTTTTTTCAGCGGCTATGTCGTGTTGCAATAGGTGCCGCCAATCACGAGTAATAGTTTGTATCAAACTTTCTGTATCTAGTTTTGTAACATACGCATCAGTAGTATCTACCTGTGATTGCACAGCAGAGTTAATGCGCGCTAGCACGCGAAGCGTGCAGGTGATGGCCGTACCATAATCTACTGGCACATCCATAAGCTTATTGAAAATATGCCTGGTAATAGCTACTACCTGCGGGCACCAAAGCATTTCATTATTTGCCGGTTCTAGAGTATTTAAAAAATTTACACAAAGTGTTTTGGTCGCCGGGCTGACATCGCCTTCGAGTACTTGGGGTAGGTCGGCTATTTGTTCTGGATTTAATTCAGGAAGCATAATTGCTAAGCGATTGCTCGCTCGTACAACCGGATCTGGATGATCCGCATCAAAACCATGCTGGAAAGCTTCGGCGCGGTACATCGCTTCAGCTGCATGCGGGTTATCGGCAGTAGCAGGTAACTCAAACGGCTGGTGCGTATCGTCAAGTTCCTCTACAAAACTAAAGATTAAAGCATCCATGAAAGCATCGTGATTACAAAAACCCACCTCATGCAGATGCTGTTGGCGTTTAGACTCTCGATATACAATACTTGGCAACTGTTGTTGGTAGGCATAATCAGGGTCAAAATGTTGAGGCTCATAAAGAAAGAACAAGCTGTCATTTCCATGGTAGGTACGTGCATCAATGGGCGTCGGAATAACGATATCACCATGGTACTCATAGTGAATTGATGAGCATTCAGTAAAAGGTGATGATTGTGCCAAGGCAATCAGCTGGCTCAAATCAATCTGCCGGATAAAACGCCCCTCTATCTCGAGCGCTAGTGCGTTCGAGTCAACTTGCGTCATCACTTGTGTTATATAAGCGAGAGCCCGACGCATTGCGTGTTCATGAGGCGATTTGGCTAATGCTCGTATCCACCCAGGTCCATAATCTAAACTATAGAGCGGGCCCACACCTTGGCCATGCCCTAACATTTGCAACGTGAGCGTACTTTTAAGAAGGGCGGGTAAAGCTTCGAAAGCTTTTTGAATAACCACAAATTCATCACCCCAAACACAGCGAAGCATATTACTGATTTGTAACTGGGTTAAAAGTTGATCGTACTCTCGTGACCTTCTTTGAAGCTGATCTATGTTTTCAATTCCATATCGCTGCGCGCGGCACAAGAGGTATAATTCATTTCGCTCAGTAGGATTAAGCTCTGTTCCTTCCGGAAAGCCAAGTTCAGTTGGAGGAGCAGTAAGTATATACGCTCCATCCATCATTCGTTCCGCTGTTGGGGAATCAAGTGTTAGTGAGCTAGTTGGGCACTCATGCCCGCGTGCGCCTGCAATATCAAGAATACTATGGGTAATATGGGCCATGAGAATCGCGGTACTTACCCGTTTAGTATTTTGCAGTTCAGCTGAAGAACACTGTGATTGCAAAAAACCGGGAAAATTAAAGGGCAAGGTCAGAACTCCTTCAATAACTGCGCGTTGTTGCTCTGTAAATAAATGTTGATTGGCATATGTCGGTAATAACTGACTTCTTACGTCAGTAAATTCTTCCGAAAAGAGATGCTGTAACACATCATCGTGGTTATCACGGCCCGGCGTACAGCCCACTGCGTTTACGACATCAGGGTTCTTGCCAATATCATGAATGAGCATGATGTACTGCATGGCTTCGTATTGCTCTTCATTTGGAATAGTAAAACGAATCCAGCGATGAAGCTCTTGAAACTGCTCAAACTCTAAACGTCTTTCTTGGGGTTGGAACTGTGTTAACTTTTCATAACTTTCTATGTCACCTTTATAAAGGTATTCCAGCGCATAAAGCGAACTGGCAGTACGCAGTTCCTCAGGATAAACATCTAATTCTTCTTGTATTTCACCTCGAATGACCGGGCTAACTGCCATATGGGGCGTACGTAAAAGTTGCCACTCTACGCATTTGCCAAGAAGAAAAACGTCTTTTTTCTCAAAAGATTCACCAATAGGAGATTGCTCGAAATTATTCTGGTGACGCATATCATTCCAATTAAACAACGAGAGCGCATATAGCGTGGCGGAGAGCAGTTACGTCTTCTGGAGCAATAGCCTCAACACCAAACATGAAATTAAAAAGCTCCTTACGCTTCCGAGTACCAATACGGCCGTGGATGACACGGATATTGTCAAGAATTAGCAGTTGTCCAGGCTTTAATGCGATATGATGCTCTAGCTTATTTATATTTATACCATTTTTATAATAATAAGCAATTTCTTTTTGGTGTGCGCTGGCTTCATCAAGTTTGTTTTTCGTCTGAAACCATTGTCCGACGGGCTGGTCAATCAGTGTTTCAAGCTCATGGCGTGTGTTGAGAGCATCTATAAAACGCGCGAAACAGGCCAACCGGTAGGTGTTATGGCCAGTCCAACCATCGCCATAGGCTTTTACATAAGTAATGAGTTTTTCCTCTATTTGCTTGGGGGTTACGTGTAAATGAGCCAGCAACCCATCTAGCTCCACAAGCCTGGTTCTAGCCGTAACTGGATAATGGATAGTGGCAGGTAAATAAATTCCTACCTGTGTTACAAGCAATTGTCCATTACTCTCCACAAAGGGATGCCCCATATCAAAATGAAGCACTTGAAAATTCGAAGTTACCACATCATCACAGACCGGTATTTGATCAGCCTTAGCCAGTTGTATGCGCTTAGAAAAACGCTGATGCCAAATCAATCTTGTACTATCAAGACTATTGATAAAATCTTCCTGTAAACGTATGGCTTCGAATTCATTAGCTACAAACTTATCAAGGATGGTCCAACCATGCTTATAATAATGTTCATCTACCGGCAATGTGCTTGCTTGGTTAACTTTTTGACTCACTCCAAAAAGCAAACGCTGCGTATTAAAAATTGTGGCGGGATATGCACGCCTGTAAACAACTGCCTCTTTGGACAAACTATCGTACAATTTGAGTGCTGTACGAGTTGGATTGTCGGCATCAACAGCTTTCATCATTGCTTGACGCATCCAATAATATTGAGGCACCTCAATAAGATTAAGCCCATCTTTAAGGAGTTCATTTTTCAGCAGTTGATCAAGCACCATATTATTCAGTAGCGAATCTCTTGTTGGATCAAGTGCATATGATAGGCGCTCTAAACGAAAGAGCTTTCGCGTAAAACGTTGATCAAGCAGATTATGAGCAACTGCAGTCTGAATAAAATGCACAAAGCCACCCCGGTGTTTCCACATAAACGCCTGGTGGTTAGCGAAATCACCTAAGACTTCGTGATAAATAGTTTGTAAAGTTACTGCCGAAGTGCTGGTATCCATAAGGTTCTCCTTTTAATAATAAAAGTCGCCCATAAAAGGCGAAGACCTCAGGCAGCCTGGCTTTTCTTTTAACAAAGAATTACAGTTGCGGCACAGCCGTGGAATTGCACCACGTTTCCCTAAGCGACGCTGGGCTCTGACCCCCAGAATCCTCAACATTACGCTATGTCTTTAGCTCGTCTCACAATGCAGCGTAAATTTATTATAGAAGTTAATGCTAGCTTAAGCAATCGCGATACGTACCTGAATGCCAAATTCTAATAAAGAGTTGCCAGTAGCAGCAGACAATTCCATAGTCGTACGCTGCAAAAAATCGAATTCCAATTGCACTACATACATTATGCGTATAAAATTGATACCGTTGTTCAAAATTAAGTATAGAAGAAAGAAAGGAAGCCGATGGGCCGGCCATATATTGATATTGGTTACGAAAGAAAGTCAGCTTGGATGACAAAACAGAATCTCAATGTACTTATTAGCCGACTCGTTTCGGCTGATTTTATGCTCGCAGCACTTGCAATACTGAGCGTCGCATTGCTGACCTTTGAAATTATTGCCGAGAGTGGCGTGATTAATAAAGCCTATATTTATGTGATTGATACAGTAATATCTGGCATATTTTTATCGCATTGGATTAGCCGCTGCCGAAAAGCTGATAGTAAAGCGACGTTTTTGCGCGAAAATTGGTGGGAGCTTATTGCATCAATCCCAGCCTATGTTGAGCCAACTGGTGTGCTTCGTTTTGTAAGACTAGTCGTACGATTAAGGATTCTTTTTAACTCATCACGTCATTTCATTAAACATGCTTATTCGCTTGAGATTTTTACCCTTTTCGGTTCAATCATGTTTGGCGCCGCAGATATGTTTCATTCGTTTGAGTATGGAGTTAACGAAAATGTTCATAGTTTTTTTGATAGTATTTGGTGGGCAATGGTAACTATTACAACCGTCGGATATGGCGATATATCGCCAACAACGACAGGAGGGCGAATAGTTAGTATGGCGCTTATGATGCTCGGCATAGGGCTACTTGGTCTTACGACGGCCCATGTAGCTAAACATTTGGTAAAGAATCAGCACTAATGGATACTTAGAATGTTTGCGGACAGAGGTTTCACCGTCTGACGGTGAAACCTCTGTCGCTTAACTTAGCCCAACTGATACGTCCCTTGTCGTCCAGCTAGAGCGATTGCTGACGCGTTGATTACCCACAGATCATCAAATGAATGGATTAAGGAGCCGCCCTCAAGCGCCGCCGCAAAGTCACGCATCAAGGCATCGAAAACCCGATCGTAACCTGCAGAGGCCATTGGGGTAATTGACACTGTCCACTCCTTATCAACCCGACGATCTCGGTAACGCACGGTTCCCGTCTTAGCGTATACCGTGCAGCTACCATGCTTGAAGTTAAGCGTGATGATCTCGATAAACTCATCTTTCGCACCGTGCAATCTTGTACCAAGGCAGGTGAATATGATAGTGTTATTGCTTTGTTTGATCTCTCCCACGACCTCGTAGTGATCATGGCCGTCCACCAGGCGCTCAGCTGTGAATGGTAGATCACCAAGCAGAAATCTTAGATAGTCGATGTCGTGCACAAACTTGTCCAGAAGGAAGCTCCGATCTTCTTTCCACAGAGCCGAAGGCCTTGGGTAAGAAGAATGAAGGCCAATGCGCTTTAACACACCGAACTGCTTTACCAGCTTGTCAAAGTTCGCCTTGATCCATCCATACGCGAGATCAGTATTACGACAATCTCGCCTCGGATGGCAGCTGGCCACAACTAAACGTTGTTTCTCGGCTCGCATTAGTGCTCTATCAACAATCATCAAACCGGCTTCAGAAATGGCAAGCGGTTTTTCGCACAGAGTAGGCTTGCCCGCCCTGACGGCAAGCTCAAGCAACTCTGGGTGCGTTATATCGGGTGATGCGATAAGCACAGCTTCTACATCATCGCGATGTACTAATTCATGAGGCGATATGCACACTGCAGGGTTACTTCCGACAAGCTCAGCCATCTCTTTCAAGCTTTCGGACGAAGGGTCAAAGATTGCCGTCACTACAAAATCTTCACTTACCGCAACGTGCGAACGCCTTGCATGCTTTCCGCATCCAATCACGCCAAGCCTTATTGGCCGTCGCATGGCAATTCCTCTCTCAAGAGTGGGTCTGACCACCGTTACCACTATATAAAGGCTAGGAGGGATTTTCAAGCAAAGAGCACTAAGGCTGCAATATGAAGCTTATTGTAAGCTAGTTTTCGTTTTGAGGTAAAAGATGGAGGGTGGTAAAATAGCAAAGATATGTCATTGCCGCAAAAAGTAGATCTTATTCGCCACCCCCGCTGGCCGGGTAATCTTGAAGCCACCCAAAGCTTATTAGCCTCTGAACGCGACATGTTAGAGGGGCCCGATGAGCTGGGAATTCAACAGGCTATCAATTTGGGCCGGAATGTGCTACGTCTTATACCTGAGCCTGATTTCGTTATCGCTTCACCTTACCGGCGGGCTCGTGAAGGTGCAGAATTGGCTATTGCCGAGGCATGGCCCGGAATAGCAGTTATTACCGATGAACGCCTTACTGAACAGAATAAGGGCACGGACGAAGGTGATTACTACGAAGATGATAATTTATACGACCGGCCCTATCCTGGCGGCGAAACTCTCCGAACAGTAGGATACCGCGTCTTAGACTTGTTGCAAGATCATTCTTACGCCGATAAACATATCACGATGGTTACGCATGCTCGATTAATGCTGGCAACACGCCTGGCAATCGGCGGCCATAACTATGTTACGCTGCGTGACCAGGGCTTGCCTGGTGGTATTCACGGTATTATGATTGGCCATTGCCAGATAGACAGCTACGAACGTGTTGCAGCACATGCCGGCACTGAGCTGCCAGCATGGTTTACTAAAATGGATGTACGACAAACCTGGGGAGACAACTTGCTCGTCTCTGGCCCCATCTCCATTCAACGGGAGGTATAATGGAACGTCCAAAGCCAACCCCAGAACGATCACTTATAAGCGACATCGAACACTCGAAAATAGAGGCTGCACTGCGTGCAGATGAATTCGTGACCGACCCCCAACGCCTCAGTAATATGGTGGCTTCTCTCAAAACAGAAGAAATGCTAGACCCCTTGCAAACAGTTAATGGGCTCGCGGCGTGTTCTCCACATTTACAAACCTTATTCAATGCCGACATCGGCCTATTAAGGCCTGCGCGTCTTGGCGAACATACTGAAGCCGATTTCAGCGGCTTGGAGCAAGACTATATTCGATTATTCCCCAACCCAGAACATCGTCAAATCCTTCGCTTTGCCTCGCTTGTTCAGGACAGTGGTAAATCACTCTGCGTAAAAGCCACTGGCGATAACAAGCAGCAAACAGCCTACAATCAGATGATTACAGAAGTATTGCTGGATAAGATTGATAGTGCCGTTATGGCCGATGATGCCAAAGATGCAGTTCAACTGCTTGTTGAATACGATGTCATAGGCGCCATGCTTCAAGGTAGATTCGATCAAGTTCAATTAGACGAACTACGTGTAAAGTGGCCAGCGCGATTTTCCAACCAGCTCGCCGATTTTGTAATAACCTCATACATGAGCGACGCCAGTGCGCATACTGCACATCGAGCTTTCACTAACATAATCGGCGAGCTACAGCCCTGTGTCGCACCAGAAGATGTCTCACTCGACTTTTTGTTCGAAACAAAAGGCCATCCTTTAACATTGACGCAGCCTTATCGTAGAGCTGTAGCTGCTCTATTCCCTGATGCCAAAGTAACGACTGCTTTGTTGCAGCCGAGCACCGAATCCGTAAAGGCGCCTACGCGCGAATACCTATATACTACCGAGGCGGACGACATTTGGTCGGCCACATTGGCGGTACAAAGCAAGCCTTACTCGGTTGTAAAAGAACAAATAGAAGCTTTCGTAATGACAACCGGTTTCCCCATTTCTGCATTTGTTAAAAGAGGGAGGGGCGATATTGTCCATAACGTGACCCTTGTTCGTGATCCGAGCAGGCGTTTTGGTACTTTACCGCCAGAAGCGCATGAACAAGCAGTGGAACAGTTGACCGAGTCATTCGGTTGGGAACGCCAACCCCAAGATACTTCACCGCCAGACGTCAGTGCTTGCATTGGGCTGCTTGAGGGATATGATGAAGCGACCGGCACACTTCATAAGCCAGTAGAAGCTATTGCGTTTTTACTCGAGAGGGAGCAAGGCGTTAATTGGCAGACCAAACCAACCATGCTTGTTTCGGCGAGACGGGTTACCAACGATACAGGAGCAGTCGAACTCCAAACCTGGAATGAAAGAGTTATACATATAGTAGGCACGAGGCACCGAAACGTTGAAACAGTCGCATCTACAAACCCTGCTTTAGACCAATTAAAAGCTTTAGCCGGTAGCCTTGCACAACAACGGTTCTTTGTCGAAGATGGGATGAGCGGCAAAACGATAGCTTTTGCTTCCTAGGGCAAAATTGGCTTAATCACTTAAATGACTTATTTCTATCCATCCCGTATCAAAGGTTGGGTCAGTGCTAATACTCCGAAATCTGCCCATCTGCCA
The DNA here is from genome assembly GCA_029288315.1 of Candidatus Saccharimonadota bacterium. Classification (GTDB taxonomy): domain Bacteria; phylum Patescibacteriota; class Saccharimonadia; order Saccharimonadales; family EFPC-124; genus JARIHL01. Next base: position 13,020 of record JARIHL010000020.1, on the reverse strand, counting down.
TCGGTCTGGATCAGTGAGGTTGGGCGTCATATAAATGTCTACCTGACCATGACCAATCCATTTTGAATGCTCAAGCGCCCTCATACCTGCCGGTGGGTTAACAATAAGTGGTTGCTGGAAGCTTTCATCGTCAAGATGTAACATATAAGCACGGAGGGCAAGCATCCATTCAGCATGAGTCGCCAGTGCGACAGTGCCACCAGGAGCAATTTCGTCGGCGATTGCCAAAACCGGCTCTACGCGAGTATCTCTCACCTGGCGCAGTGATTCACCCTGGTTCCCATTGTAATCTATACCATGTGGCTGCCAATCGAGGGTCGAATTTTTGTTGATTTTATATAACGGATGATTCTTAGCCCAATCGTCTGGCGCATAGCTAAAAATACCACGACTACGTTCTCTGAGTTGATCCATGACACTGATATCATCAAGCGCTTGTCTAGCAAGGCCCAATTGAGCCGTTGTGAGACTACGACGCGTCCTTGAGCGTAAACATCCGTTTATCGTAAATTCACCCAGCACCCGCTGTAGCCGTAGCGCCTGCATACGGCCTTCTGGCAGTAGATCCATGGTCTCGTCGGCATCGGCAGGGATACCTTGTTCGACTGCTTGTAAAGCTGCGTCACCCTTCAAGGCCGCTCGTTCATTTAGCGGGAACCGGCCATGCCGGAAAGCAATGATAGTAGTAACTTTCTCAGAGCTTATATCTATTCACCCCAATCTCGCAGCTGCATAACGTTTGTTACTTTGTTAACAACAAACTTATTATAAAATATTTCGATGGGGATTGTCATTCTTTAAAATTACAACGTTTACCTATACACTTATTATACGCATATAGGTCGGAGAGTCCGGCCTGCGCATTGGAGGCTCCATGCAACCCCTCCGGCGACGATGGTTATTACTGCCAATAACGGCATTGCTGTTATTGGCACCAGTCACACCAGCACTAGCCGATGAAGACTCGGGCTCCGGAGATCTCATTGGTATAGTGGGCGATCTCGTGTCTCCGGCTCCGGAGGAGCCAGAACCTGAACCGCCACCTCAGCCAGAAGAGCCGCCTCCACCGGCTGATCCTCCACCTCCACCTCCACCACCAGCGCCTGACGACCTAGCGGTTCAGTTTGCCCTAGAGCAAGTCGGCAAGCCCTACACTTGGGGTGGTGATGGGCCACCAGAAGACCCTGGCTATGATTGTTCAGGGTTGGTACATCGGGCGTACGCTCAGGCGTACGATCGGACAGGAGGCCGGCCAGGCGATATTCCTCGGACCGCGGATTCATTTTCGCGATGGGGACAGCCGATTGGACTGGACAGTATTAATACTGGTGACCTGCTGTTCTGGGATTACGATGGCGGCGCGATTGACCACGTTGCCATGTTCACCGGCAGAAGTGCCACCCAGATTGTAGAGGCCAGTAATCCAGACACGGGTGTACGTGTCCGAGAATTACGTCATGGAGAATCTGGCCTTGTCGGAGCAATTCGACCTCCAAGAACCGGATAGCTCTGCCTAGCTTAGCCCCTGCTGGTGCCAAATTTGGCGCCAGCAGGGGAGCAGTACTTTTGCACTTCAACACGCAGCATTCTAATACCTACAACTTTTGCACCTTATTAGCCAAGGACAACCGCCCCTATTAACATCCGAGCGATCCTGCAGCAACCAGTAATTATGATATAGTACAAGAGTCAAATGCTCCTACACCTGGACGGAGGCTATTGGTGGATCCACAGGAAAAGATGAGGGAAGAACTGCGCATCCTTGCGAGGTCATGCCATGCAATCTGGATGCCGGTCTTCTTTGGTGCGCTCATCCTCTATAGTGTGCTTGGATACTTGATTGCTTTAGCAAATGGCGGCGCGGAAGTTGTGGCGTCACTCTGTGCTATCGGCGCCTTAATTCTGGCGTTCTTTACGGCACCGCTCGTCGACGCCATCTATTACGAAATCTGCCATCGCGCCATTATGAACCGATACCGGCAAACCAGTGAACAAGAAGGGGTGAATGATTGACAGGATTGGCGGGGCATACAGCTCCGCCAAATCCAATTTTCGTTTTAAGAACCACTGGCGTGTCGACGAAGGTAAAGCATCAGTCTACAATCTAAATATTCAATAAGATTTAAAAGAGCAGACTATCAGAATACGCTACAATACAAATGCCCACTCGGGCCGAACACCAATAAATCAGTGCTCGGCCACGAGCGTGCATGAGGTAACTGGGTTAATGCACCAACGCCTCCGGCCGTTCAGAGATGATCTGACAGAGCAGCCGATCAACGGCAGCGGGGTCACTGACATAGATCAGGGCAGGCGCAACTCGGCCTGGTTCGAAGACATTGAGCGGGATTGCATTACCGTCCAAACGCTCCATGACAGCCCGCATGATGCTTGCCCGCACATGAGCGTTGTGTATTTGCCAGGGGCTTCCCGACATCTGGTCGTACTCGTTCATGGCCCTGATCAACGTCTCCAGCCATGGCAGTAGGTCACGATCAATTGGAAATCGATAGATGGAGTCGTCGCTGTGATCACGGACCACCACATCGTCCACCATGTTGCAGATGTCAACATGGAATTTTGGGCCACTCCATACCGGATGATGGCCACGATGAATAGGCGCCGCACTGATCTGAGTGTCCGCATGGACAAAGATTGTTCCGATTGTGCCAGTCCTGAGACTGCCAACCCCAACCATGTATCCGGTGCTGTTCATTTGCGACCCTTTCACTGGTCGGATTCTCTGTATGACACGGCGTCAACTCGCATGCACGACCGCACTGACTCTACGGGCGTACTGCAAGTACAGAGATGTACAAACACGAATAATGCACTCGTGTTTGTACATCTCTGTACTTGATATTCTGATAGCCTTTTAAAAAAACACTGCTAAACTACCAGCTAAAATTGGCATAGAATATGCAGTTAATTTTTGATTATAAAACTTACTGTTCAATAGGTCAATATTTCCATAATAGTCATTTACAAAATTAAATTTTATGATATTATATATAAGACCCTTGGAACTGAGGAGTATGTTGTGTCTGATCTTATAATTCTCTCCGGGAAACCGAAATCCCGTTTCCCTGGACATCCTGTCGGCGCTATGTGTAACGCCCCGATCTACACACTCTCTTCCAGCCCTGGTGAAGCAGCTGCTTCACTGGTCTCCAACCTGAGTGGCGTAGCCGGCCGCAGGCTGCGATACAGGATGGAGCTGAGCACAGCAGCTCAGGAAGACTTGAGCGAGATGATCGACGTGTTTCTGGAGTTCAATCCAGCATCGGTCGTCGAGATCAGTATGTACACTCCCCGGGGGCGTAAACGCCGAGGCCTACGCACCAAGCAGCGCCGACTGCTGCGCGTCCGCATGGAGGGGCACGACTACTATGTGCCCGGCGTGCATTATTACGGCGAGGCCTTTACGGTCACGAGCGACGGCATCAACGTGCGCTGCCGGTGCCAAACCACCCCAGCAATCAGCCGTATCCGCACTATGCAGCTATGGCCATTCGCCGCGTGAGCGGCACGGAGAGCCGATGGTGCCCGAACAGGCACCATCGGCTCCCGGCAATACCTTTGAATGAGGTATTTTTTATTTATAAGTGAGAATGGGGAGACAGCAATCTTCTTTTCACGCACAGAGATACATATAATGACAGAGCTGTCGAGTCGGCTATTTAAGTTCCTGACCATATTGATCAGCCAACCCTCGCAAATCGGGTGTTCCATGCTTTTCAACCAATCGAGCGAATGTTACTGCATTGTCTTCACCAAAGCTGCGGGCATGCTCAAGATAGGTTTGAGGCGAGACAAACCAACCTAGCTTATCATGCGGATCGTCTTCGGAAATGGCTTTGGTATGCAGCTTATCCGCATACATTACAAGCCATTCTTCGGAGGTCTCAGCGATAAGATCACGAAGTGGAAGAGGTAAGCTCTGTCTGAGAATAGCTTCTTTCGTCAAACCAACACCCGTGTGCCTTTCGGCAACACGGCAAATAGTCTCATCAATTCCTTCTTTACGAAGAATATCCGCACCCGTTATGCCATGTTGGATTGCCAAGCTTTTTGGTGCATAACCATGCTTGTCAAGCAATGGATAGTAGCCGACGTCGTGAAGCATGGCTGCTGCGTGAACAAGCTTTCCGTCAACCTGAAGTTGGTTGTTGTTAATCAATTGCATTGCAATTTCGTTGATAATTTGGCAATGGCTATAAATGATATGAAATGCCATATCACTAGGAGCATATTTTTTGTGTAATGCCACAATAGCGTCGTCTTTAGGAAAAGTCATAGTTTTATTTTACAAGATTACGTTGTGAGAATCAGGTGTTCAGGGAAAGAATAGATGGAACCGCTTTTTCGTCCTTTCGAACTCATCAGCACAACGCACATTCGTGGAAAGCGATTGGGTAGGACCGGATGGCAAGAGTAGGTAAAGTGCATCACACCACTTACTTCCTCGTGCCAGCGGCCCGTACCCTCACACTCTCTGTATCACTTCTTCTTGACCCGCGCGGTTGACAGACCATTGGGAAAGGTCACCGCGTAGTCCTGGACGTTGAGCAACTCCGCCGGCCGACCATCGAAGGTCGCGGTCTGGCGCGTCGTGTCCATGTGGTCACCCCGAACGAGGTATCGGTGACCTGTGTACCGCGAGTCGACGATGAGATCGTCCTCCACCCCACGAGCGCGGAAACCACCGGTCATCACCAGCGGCTGGCCGTTGAGGTAGTCATACGATCGACCGTCGAGCTGGTTTTGCGCAACCACATAGTAGCCAGCATGAGTACTAACGATCTCCAAGACGCGCATAATCGGCTTAGTAACGATCTCGCCAACTGTGGCGTCTTCATCGAGAATGTAAATCTTGCCGTCGTAGGTGATCTTGCCGTCAGCGAAGTCGATTGAGATGTCCTCGATACCCAGTGCGGGCTGCGTTATGATACCAGTAAAGTAGCCTGGACCCCTCTGCCGGCAGGTATACAGTACGGTATTAAATTGGTAGCCATCATAGCTGACAGCGAGGTCGCTCCGGCCGATGTACGAACTAGTGGCCATGTTGGCGATGACACGGACAGCGGCAGTAGGGTCGGTCGCGATATAGATGCGCGGGGAGTTAACCATGATGAGGCCCTTTCTTGAAGGTAATAGCTATTTGATGGCGCAATCTATCAACGAGATGTGCGCAAACAGATTGCATCATCAAATAAACAGAGAGCTTGTATTAATGTGCCTCAGAGCAAGCTATTACTTGTCTCGGTTATATTACATAATAAAATGTTTTTATTAAATAGTCAAGTATCATGACTGACTCATGTAGAGAGTAGGTAACTTCATGGCAGGAATTCGTGGACAACTACAGACTTCTTCGGCTGAGATTGAGTATGATACTAAGCAGTTCACGAACTACTGACGCAAACCGACAAGGTTATCAAACGACGCACTGAAGAAAGTAGCTATCGAGAAGTCTACAGTAAGGTTGCAGTCATTCCAAATGCCGAACGAGGTAAGAATGATTTCATGGTATGCCCCAATTCCTGCACAGAGACAGGAATTGGGGATGACACCTAATCGTCGAGGAGGGTAACCGCACTGGGGCTGTTCATCCTACCCTCGGTGATTAGGCATTTACCCGAGTTCAGGCTGTCTTTCGGGTAGTCAACGGCTCGCCCCAGGTACACCCAGCCGCTCCCCTGCCAGAGAATTCTTACAACCCTCCGAGGCCGCTTGGTCTTGTTGCGAGGGAAGTCGAGCTTCTGCCCGATCGCGAACTTCGGATCTGGCAGCTCACCAAGATCGACGACCTGGTACTGTGGGAAGTTCGCGATGCCGCGAAACTCTTGCGGCTCACCGTGAGCCGAAAGACCGGTGTATGCAATAATCCGGTCGGTGTGCCGCCGGTGCATGACCGGCTGCGGTTCGCCCCGGAAGACGACCGACTGTTCGACCTTATCGTACCGGATTGCCTGGACTTCGTAGTAGTGGTGGATGGTAATCACCCTCTCAGTACGGTGTCTTCGTTGGAGAAGCCATATAATAAATAATAACATATTTTACAAAAAGTGCAATTAAAGTCCTTTGCATTCCACCCCCAAACGCAACACAATCGTAATGACGCGTCAGCGTCATTACTAAAGAGCTAAAAAGCATCCCTGTTCCAAGTAGACTAGAAGTTGCAACACAACTAACTAGAAGGAGACAGGAATACACTTCCATCTTACACAAACAAAACGTATTGAGCTAAGCCTGCTCATGAGGCTTGGCCGCAGCATACGTGCTGCGGCTACCGTACTGGGCGTCAGCGCTAGTACGGTTTGCCGCGAACTACACGTAACTGCAAGCCAGAAGGCAGAGAATACGGTGCTATTTGTGGCAGTAGGAAGCCATAGTCAGCTTTATAAATAGGTCTAGGTTTTCTATTGACCACATGGGAATGGCTACTCGTTGGTCAAACAAGACTGAGCTTCAAACAGAATTGCGCGTCGATAGCCTAGAGAACTATGTTATGGCTGAACTCATTCCGCACCTAAAAATTGCAGAGTAGCGGGTAGACTATTGTCTAGGCGTCAAGGTTCGGACGTTCTATCTCTTTCTGATTTCCCGAACCAACAAATAGAATTTTTTCACAGAAGTGGCATTGGTTTAATTTTAATGTTAACAATGTAGTTGACTAATATTATAATCAGATTATAATAGAAGATATGATTGAAACAGAACAAAAGCTTATACAAATCGGTTCAAGCGAAGGCATTACTCTTCCTAGAAAAGATCTGGCTCGTTTAGGTGCTAAACGGGGTGATCTACTGCGGGTGAAAGTTGAGTTGGTCGCCAAGCCAGACAAACACCAAAAATTATTAAGCGAATACGATGCGTTTGTCGAACAGTACGGACAAACTTTAAAAAACCTAGCCAATAAATGATCTTTAAATATATAAGCCTGGAAGAAATTCTACGGCTTCATTTTCAGCTTATTAAGGATTTTGGTGGCTCTCATGGTGTGCGGGACGAGAATCGGCTCAAGTCTGTCGTCGAAGCTCCGAAGCAAATAGCCTTTGGCAAGGAACAGTACCCCGCTGTGTGTGAAAAAGCTGCAGTATATGCCCAAAATATTATCGGTGATCATCCTTTTAGTGATGGCAATAAGCGAACTGCTATTACCGTTTGCGGTATATTTCTATTGCGAAACGATAAAAAGCTTACGGTCAAGCCAAAAGATCTGGAAGACTTTGCCATAAAAATCGCTACTAACCATCTGGATATTAAGGAAATTGCGGAATGGCTGGAAGCGCATATAGCTTAATGACCCTAGCTGGATCTCACCTTGGCAGGAGTGGGCGAATGGATTCCAAACTTTTGATCTTGCAGATTTACAGAAAATGAAACTTGAGAGAGATATTCGCAAGATTAGAGAACTACTCAGTATAAATAAAGTGTCCGGATCACAGACAATGGCTGGTAGAAAAGGCTTACATTGTTTAAGTATACTAACAATAGAGCGCTATAATACAGCCATGCATTATGAAGTTACCGCCGAAGCACGCGAGTTCGCTAAGATTTTGTGGGCCTACCAACGATTAAACCTACCCATTCAATCTGCTGACGTAATTATTGCGATGGGCTGTGAAGATGGTCGAGTGGCGGAGCGGGCTGCTCAGGTGTATAAAGGTGGTTTTGCTCAATTGATAATTTGCACTGGCCGTAACGGTGAACGTACTGAAGCAATACTCCAGGCAAAAGGTTTTAAAACGGAGGCTGACTATTTCGCGGATATTATCAAAAAGGCTGGTGTGCCCTCGGACTGTATTCTTAAAGAGGATAGATCGACTAATTCTGGCGAAAATATTGCATATACAAAAGAGCTGCTCGCACAAAGAGGTATTGAGCCAAAACGGATCATTGTAGTGACCGCGCCATATGCGGAGCGCCGTCAACAGGCCACCTATGAAGAGCGATGGACTGAAAGAGCAATTACGGTTACCTCGCCCCAGTTAACATTTGAAACCTATCCAACTGCTGAGCTATCCGAGGATTACCTTATCACTGCTCTCGTCGGTAGAGTGCAACGAATGAAAGTCTACGCCGAACGTGGTTATCAAGCAAAAACTGAGATACCAGAGCATGTATGGAACGCGTGTCAGCGATTGATCGATCTGGGCTTTATCAAACAAGTAGTATAAAAGCGGCAACATTATAATTAAAATCGGAGTTAGTATAACTTATACCAAGAGAAATATCGACAAGTTGTCAATATTCTTCTTGGCCGAGGATGATGATCTTAAGTAAAACTTTTGAAGGTAATGAACTAGAAAAGGATATCCAGGAAATACGATGAAGACAGTAGCTTAGAGGCTACTAAAAAAGCAGTTCATGAGCATTAATCATCGATTCTGCCACGAAGAGTTCGAGTGGGATAGAACTGTCTTTTGTTTGAGCCAGTTCAAGATACTTGTAATAGGCTTGCCGACGCTCTTTGAGCACGAGTGGAGGCGTTAGCTGAGCCTGTAAGGCTTGGGCCAACATTAACAATCGTCCTATTCGTCCATTGCCGTCACTAAATGGGTGGATTTTTTCAAATGTAGCATGAGTAGCCGCAAGTAACACCACTGGGTCTTTAGGGTTGGCTTGAGTCTCTAATAAAAGCTCCTTAATAAGCGTAGGAATCTTCAAGTAATTTGCTACCGTCACTCGTGAGCCCATAATCCGTACGCTATGACGACGGTATTCCCCTGCATCACTTATAATTCCATTCATAAGCCGCAAATGGAGACCCTTGATAAGTTCTTCGGTGATCGAGAAGTCTTTACTCTGAAGTTGACCAAGTAACCAAAGTAGCGCCGCCTGGTGATTACGTGCCTCAGCCTGTTCGACCTGTGTCCTATTTGTCAACGTTTTGTGATGGAAGAGAACCTCTTCGGTATCAGTAAGTGTCATAGTGCTGCCTTCAATTGTATTTGTATGGTATGTGAGGTACAGCGTCAGCTTATCTAAAAATTCTTGGTTACCGAGAATTGTATGTACACTAGTCTTTAGAGTGTGGGCTTTCTTCTTTTGATTCTCAAGTAATTGTGTGTTGGTTTTGTCGCTTCCGACAATCTCAAAATAGAGTGCCTGAATTGCATCACGAGCTTTTTTACGTGGTTCCGCACGCTCGTTCACCCAAGTATTGAGCGTCACGAAAGAAACATTTAAGTGCCGAGCGAGCTCTTCTTGAGACCAGCCACTTGCTTGGAGGATAGATTTTAATTGTTTGGAGTAGCCATTCATAACTTTATAATTATATCAAAAGATTATAAGGTTTACAACAACGAACAAAGCGAATGCTGACTGGATGCGGAATGTTCTCAAGGCTTAAAGAGGTGCTACAATAACTTCCTTCACCAGGCTTGTGCCCATACCTTGTCCCCGAAAATCTGCTTCACAAAGATATTCTTATTAAAGCTTTGCTTAGGCTCCTGTTGAAGATTTGCAATTTTGGACAAAAATTAGGAGCTTGAGGGATTCGAACTATGTTAACAGAGATAAAAATAAAAAGAGTCCAAAAGTTTGAATTCTTTTGTATCTTTAATAATTCATGGCAGGAGTGGGCGGAAGGATTCCAAACTCTAGATGACCTTCAATCTGTTAACCTCACACCCGAGGATGAAAGATGTAGGTTTCGAACTTCTTAGGTATAATTGATAGCTTTTCGTATAAAATTCAATGCTTTCGCATCATATAGCGGCGTCAGCCGCTGAGCGGCAACAGCTCCATCGGCCGGTTTGAGGGTAATTCCGTGTGCGTAACTGAGACTCTGATGGGATATGATCCGAGACATTCTTCCTGAACGATCCGATTAAAGCGCTCAATGTGAGCGTTGTCATTGCTCTGTCGAATACGACTCAGAGTCGCACCATCGTAACCGCCCGCATCCGCAGACGGAGGAGTTTAGGGTTTGACGTATATGCCATATGGGCTTCAATTTTTACATTATTTATTGGTGACGCAATCATTGCGGTTTATTGTCCAGGTTCACACACATCGAGGACGGTTCTAGAATATATCTAGGAGGCCGTTCAGATGCAAGGTATGGGTTTGCGGAGCGTAGCTCCGCCAAAGCTACGACAAGTAAAACCAACAGTCAGTCTCACCAAGCAAGCCAAACTCCGTTTGTCCTGGCTGGACTACTACAGCAGTCATGGCCAGAATGCAGCGCTGACTGCTCGCCACTTTGGACCAGTACATACATTTGACACTTGTTGATTAGTAGTGTATAATAAAAATGTTTCAGGACCACCCTCTGAAGGATCTTTATAGTGAGGTGCAACGTGGATGAATTGTCCCTATTGTATATTTGTCTAGTATACAGTAGGGACAATTCTGTCCTATGCCCGAGGAGTAACCATGGTTGAACAAGAGTCTATCTTCCAGCGCTTCCCCTGGCTGGCGCTGCTCGGCTTCTTCCCTCCGATCTACGTGATCGGGATGGTTGTGTTCGCAGGAGCCGGCATCCTCCATATCGTGAAGGAGGGGATAAACGACTTCTATGATCTTTTCGCGCTAGGCGCAATTCTGATTGCGCCGATGTGGCCAATCGTCGTGTATCGTAACCTCAAGGAAGAAAAGGAGCTACGCCGACTCAGCTAACACTCCTGTCCGAGAACATTCTTGCAGTGGCGGCAAAGACAAGATAACTTGAGAAAAACAGCCATTAAGGTGAACTTCTCAGTCTTTGCCGCCCTGCAAGCGTATAACCATCATTCGATTGCTTCATTACCTAATCTAGACTTTAGCTTAGAACTCATTCTGTATTTTTTTACGAACTGCCCAAAGACAGTTTCTAAATAACTGTAGAATTATTATATTTAAGTAATTCGGAACGGTCATTTCATAGAAATAATGCTAGCCCGCCGGTAGCACGTTGGCCAGCACTCGTGCGGTTCTTTTTGTACCGTCTGCAAAAGGGTTAAGATAGGATATGAGCAGGATCGCGACAAGCGCCTTATCAAGTTGATGATTACGTTGATAGCGAGGATAACTTTATCAAGATTCTCTTCTATCTGCTGGCTATGGCTGAGTGGTATATAATATCATTAAATATATTTGACGAGATCGGACATATATCTCTTTATCCATCTCCATAAAATCTGATTAATCTGATGTGGCAGGAGTTCGTGGACAACTACTGAACTTTTGCAGATGAAATAGAGTGCGATGTAAAGCGAGTTCGGGAGTTGCTGGACGATAGTGTGCTATTCGAGGGCTTTAAACAGGGATAGGGGGACGTTTTGTGGCACATGAGCACATAATCGCAAGGACGTCCCGGAACCTTACGAAAGTGCGAGAGTTGCCCCTACGCTGCTGGTCGTGCGCCCATCACGAAGTCAGGGTCAATCTGGCGCGTCAGGTCTTCACCGCTTGAGCGGCTGCCCCAACGCTCGGCGTAAAGCCTATGGAACTCGTGACCCTGCCGGGTGAACTTCACCCAGTCCTGATCGGTGGCGTTCACTTCGGCAAGCATTACCTTTAGCGCGCTGACGTTCTGCGTTTCAAGCGAAGCGAAGTCCGGCGTGCGCCCTTTTTCGCTTTCACGCACGAAGCGCGACGGCACAAGCCAGGTAAGCAGGTCGTCTCCGACATGCTCGCGCAGAAACGTGACATCCTCTTCGTCCTCGACCTTGTTGCCGATGACGCAGATTTTGACGCCGTGATCTTTAGCGTAGTCCTTGTACTGGCGGTACACCGAGACACCCTTGCGAGTCGGCTCAGCAACCAGGAACGTGACATCGAAGCGCGTGAACAACCCGGAGGCGAACGCGTCGGCACCGGCCGTCATGTCCATGACGACGTACTCGTCCCGGCCGTCAACCACGTGGTTGAGATAGAGCTCGGCGGCACCGATCTTGCTGTGGTAGCAAGACAGACCGAGATCATCTTCCGCGAACGGACCGGTAGCCATGAGCGTTGCACCAGCGACATGGCGGCCGAACTTCTGGTGGAACGGATCGTTCCCGTTCACCTGGAGCAAGCGCGAGCCGTGGCCAGCCGGTGTCGACTTCAGCATGCTGTCGCTCGATGTGATGCGTGGGTTGTCGCCACGCAGGTAGTCCTTGAGCTCGGCCATGTTGAGACCAAGCGGCGGAATGCCTGCCGCTTGGTCTTCGGTGAGCCCGAGAGCGGCACCAAGGTGCTGGTTGATGTCGGCGTCGATGGCGACGGTCGGGAGGTCGAGGCTTCCCAGGAATCGGACGAACAACGAGCTGGTCGTCGTCTTGCCACTACCACCCTTGCCGACGAATGCGATTTTCATGGTATTTTTCTCCTTGTGTTGGCGTGACACGTCAGGTGCCGGGACTTATCTTAGGACAGGATAATTCTTAATGCAATTTTGTTGTATTTGATGTATACTATTTGTTACATGCATGATGAAGCTCTCTTACGGAAAATCTTAATCGCCAATCACCAAAAGATTACAAAGGCCCGCTTAACCGTCTTTAACTTGCTGCGTAGCAAGGAGCCGCAAGCAATTGCCAGCATTATTGCTGGATGCAAGGGAGAAGTAGATCGTGTTAGTGTGTATCGTGTGCTGGATTTATACGAAAAACTCGGCATTGTGAAGCGTGTCAATATTGGCTGGAAGTATAAAATCGAGCTTAGTGACGCGTTCCTTGACCACCACCATCATGCGAGCTGTCTAGGCTGCGGCAAGGTAATGTCTGTCATGGAAAACGGTGAACTCGAAGCACTCATTGAAAAGCTCAGCGCCAAAAGTGGACTCACTATGACCTCTCATGTTTTAGAGTTGTACGGATATTGTTATGCGTGCGACACAAATACTAAAAACCGAACATAAAGTTCGGTTAGAATAGTTGAATAATTCCATGGCAGGGGTGGAGGGATTCGAACCCCCGGCCCTTGGTTTTGGAGCTCCATCTCGCCCAACTCTAAAGAGCGTCTGGCGCCAAGGAGCGCTGGCATGATCTTCACGTCTCGGTGAGTTTGTCACCCTGGGAGCAGGGTCCGGTTGTCGGCAGCGGC
>JARIHL010000008.1 GCA_029288315.1 Candidatus Saccharimonadota bacterium | reverse complement strand
AGATGTGTATAAGAGACAGGGTTTGGGGTGGGTAAATCGCTCGCGTGATATAATTCTTTTTTCTAGAAATAGCTGGTGAAGGCCGGTCATCTCCAAAAAGATGTCTATATCACGCCGGTAGGCAGTGCTTGCGATGGCAAGTTTCTTTTTTAGGCCATGGGCAGCAAGTGTTTGCACAAAGTGAGTCGCACCTGGCACTTCTCGGCCGAGTGTTCGCAACGTTGCTTCATGTAATTCATCTTTCAACTGCATAATTTCATTTAATAGTGGATGATGCGGCTCAATAGTATCAGTCATCACTTCACCTGCCATAATCAGCATTTGCCATACAGCGGCCTGGAGTGTATGCGCCTTTGCATTAAGAAACGCTTCGGTGCTCTGTTGTTCGGTAAAATTTTGCAAGCCAAGACTGCCATGACGCCCCCCGACCTCGTGTGCCGCCGCGAGCCTGGAACGTTCATGCAAACCAAAGTGTGAACCCTCAGGATAATTACTGAGCAGTGTATCATCAACGTCAAAAATAGCACCTTTGAGCTCAGAATAGTGAAGCATAGGATTAATTATAAACCTGCGTCACAAAATTCTTAGAAAGAAGGGCTTGTTAGACGATGCATTGCTATAATGAGGGAGACGCTTAAAGTTGGGGGATGTATGCAATTTGGCTACACGCTTGCTTCTGAAGAATTCGGACCAAAGGAACTGGTGAAAAATGCGATACGAGCCGAAGAAGTTGGTTTTGACTTTGTTGGTATTTCAGATCACTTTCATCCGTGGGTAAATGCTCAAGGGCAAAGCCCGTTTAGCTGGTCGGTGATTGGTGCTTTGGGACAGGTAACGAAAAGGGTAGATATTTTTGTAGAAGTGGTCTGCCCGTTTATGCGATATCATCCGGCAATTGTGGCTCAGGCGGCTGCCACCAGCCAACTGCTGAGTGATGGCCGGTTTGTATTGGGTCTAGGATCGGGTGAGAACTTAAACGAGCATATTACTGGGGAAGGCTGGCCACATGTTGCTGTGCGCCAGGCAATGTTACGTGAGGCGATTGAAGCTATACAGCGGTTATTGACTGGCGAGCAAATAAGCTATTATGGTAATTTTGTAACTGTTGAAGAAGCGCGGATTTATTCGTTGCCTGATACCTTACCGCCAATAATTATCTCAGCCTTTGGCCCAAAAGCGGCACGCATTGCTGGTGAAATGGGGGATGGATTAGTATCAACGGCACCAAAAACAGAAATTGTGCAAACTTTTGAAAAGACTGGTGGTCAAGGCAAGCCGAAGTATGCTCAGATTGATGTCTGCTTTGCAGAAGATGTAAAAGAAGCCCAGCAAATCGCTTTCCGGCAGTGGCCGAACGCTGGCGCCAATGGCCAATTAACAACTGAGCTTCGTTTGCCTGCTTACTTTGAACAAGCCACTAGCATCCTGAGGGAAGAGCAAGTGGTAAAACAAATTACCTGTGGTAGTAAATTAGAAGAATACCTAAAGATTGTTGATACCTACCAAAAAGCTGGCTATGACCGTCTCTATTTTCATAATATTGGCCCGCATCAAACAAATTTTCTGCAGTTTGCGCAAAATAGCTTACTACCTGCTTTACGCCAAATATAACATGTGTTTCTGCGCCTGAGTATAGTCGTAAAGTTGTTTTCGAATATACAGAGAAGCAGAAATGTCTTTGGGTAGGGCACGGGTGGCCGTCGAAGTCGCTAAACTTCGACGGCCCACCACATGCACCTACCTACAGTGAAGATCAGCCGAGAATCAGCCGTTCTTCACTTTGTTGGCGACGACGATGACAGCGCCCGGCGCGGTCACCTTGGTGATACGCCGCATCATCTTCCGGATCGTATTGCCGTTGAGGGTAACCATCTGCTTGCGGGTGACAGTCGCCCCCGCAGCGTCGAGATAGTGCTGGACCGAGCAGTGCGGCTCCTCGAATGGTACTTCCACGGTGTCCCGCCCGAGGGCTGTCACTCGGACGACCCGGCCAATATCAGTGGCGACCAGCGACTCGTTCACCGAAAGGTCGCCATCGCCTTCATCGAATGGGCCAGCGGTTGGTGCGGTCATGATGTCCTCCTGATCAATCGACAACGAATTGCATTGTCCTGAGGTTTGCTCTCAGGTTGTTGCGTATCGGCAGTTGCCGTGCGAAAAGTGTCAACTGGGTGAGTATCCAACCAGCCAACACAGTGGGCGGATGGATGATTCGCGGTTCGGCGCAAGGATCATCAGACCCTTCATCGTCGTCGAACAACCAGTCCGCTGAGTACCACTCATTGTTGGGGTTGATGGGGTTCAATAGGGTAAGAAGTTGTATCTCCTCACCGCCCATACGCCCGTCGAGATAGAGTGGCACTCCTGGGTTCCATTTGATGGCATCCCAGATCTTGCATCGGCTCAGCATTGAGTCGACACAGCTAATCACCACGCCGGTCAGCTGTGTCGACTCAGTTACTTGCTCGGCATGGCAGATGACCTGGCAGGTCTTCGTAACTTCCTGGCGTTCCAGAAAGTCATATGCCGCCACGACCTTGGGCTTGCCGACATCAGAAGGCCGGTAGATTGTTTGGGCCTTGAGGTTGTGATCTTCAACTTCATCATCGTCCCACAGATGCACCTCATGAATATCAAGCTTGGTTAATTCATGAATGAGCGCTGCACCAATACCACCAACGCCAATGACGTGAATGGGCCAGTTGATATGAGCCACGGTAGTCTCCTCTTTGATCGATCAGCTAGAGTTCGATAGGTACAATCGATTGACCGTTCATACCTTTGACCTTTCTGTTCATGTCTAAACGGCAGGCCGCGACGAGCTCCTCAGAGCCGGGCGGATATTCAATCTCGAGCGGAAGCTCGGCTGAAGCCGGAAATTCTCCGAAGATATTCAACTGAACGTACGACGCACCGAACTTGTTGACCACCAAGCTAACAATCCAGGGGGCATTTGTTCCAAGGACGCCAATATTGCCTTCATCGACGTGTGAACAGTAAGTGTCACCCCAGCAGTGGGAATGCCACTGAAAGCGTAAACTCCCTGTGGGGATGCCCGCATTTACCATGTCGGTGAGATGCTTGGCCAGTGTCAGTTCGTCAACCTCGGCCGAAACTTCCGTGACTTGCTGATCAAGGATGAACACTTCGCTCACGCGAAGCGAGGCTCCGTGATGTGCTATGTAGCCAAACCCGTTCACCTCCAAAGGACAGAGACGCGTATAAGTCATGATTTGCTGCCACACCAACAAAGGAAGCTTCAGTGTGGGGAGCGGGTGGAGATGGGCATTCGGACCGCCTTTATGCAACCTCATAGAGATCACACCCTTTCGAATACATGAGGAATCAATGGTTCATCCTCTGAGGTAGCACTATTGAGACAATTGACAATCAGCGCCATTGCCTCAAGATATGCGCGCCGTTGGGCATGTAGTCGAATAGTCTCTGCTTGTCTGCCAAAACAGAATCCGCCGCTGTCGCGGTAGTCTGGATGTTTGCCATACTTCCAGCCGGGTTTTGCGCCCGACTGAAGACAGGTCACATGTAGCTCTTCGCCAAAGTTGACTTGCCAATCACCCTGAAAGTAGGTGGTATTGTTATAGTGCAACGTGGCTCGTACCAGTACTACAATTTCGCCACGCTCATTAACGTGCAACCCCACCACACCTGGAAGTTGACAGAGCTGTTCGAATTCGTAATTGACACGTAGAGCTTCAGGAGGTTGATCATGCAGCTCGCGGAGCTGGTGCTCTATCTCGGTTTGTTTTGCCTGAGCCTCTCCTCTTTCTCGTTGCGATTGCTGGATCTGGCCGGCCAATTGCTGGCCTCGTTCAATCAAGCGCGCAATCTGCTTTTTAACTGCCTCCAGCTTTTCTTCAAGCTCTGCCCGCCGATCGCCAATTCGTAATCTGCGATAGGCTTGACGCGCTGTTTCTATATCATGAGCAAAGTCATATTTGGCGCGAATGGTGGCGGGAGTATCTGGTGTAGCGATTGTGACAGATGACTGCTGGCCAAGAGCTTGTCGGGCCCGGCGATCTTTTATGACATTCACCAGGCTAATGGGATAAACCAGAATGCCTGGCACAATCGTCAGGAGGATAAAGAGCCAAACCCATGGCTTACGCCACGGCAGGTCCAGTATCCGTTCTCGTCGATTAACACTCTCCATAACAAGGTTGAGCATGATCGACAAGAGTGCCCCGTACAAAATTGGCGGGGTGAGATCCCACCAGAAACTCAAAAAATCACTCCAGGCTACGTGGTCGTCTGTGATAGGCGGGATTTCTCCTGTTGTGAGAACCTTTCTCAAAAAGTCGATCGTGGACTCATCATAGGCGATTTCACTGGAGGATCTCAAGAAAGCTGCAGCTACATACTGTCGCTCTGCAGGGCTGGCGGTGTGGATGAGCGCTGTCTGTATGCCTTTGATCTCACTGGTTGCAGTGCTGTCGACTGCCCATACGAGAGCAAAGACAAAACAGCTAACCAGCCAGGCGATCAAAACAAAGATGCATAACCCACCAAGAATTCCACGACAGTACCTGTTCCAAAAAATGATCCAGGTTATGTCACCTCGAGGGTTCACTGTTTCTCCTCTCTGAAGCAAAATAGTAATTTGCCGGGGGCTTGAAGTACCTGCAGGGCAAGTAGCTCAAGCTCCCGGCAAATGCTTCCTCCAACAGAAGAAACAGTAATAATCGTCGTCTTATTAAAAAACAAAACCAGTTAAACCCGGTTCTTGTGTATGATTATAAAATTGGAGTATAGTAATGTCAATATTTTCCAGTTGCCCCACCTTTATTGCCTCTTTCAAACGCCGCCTTCCCGGCGGTAGTACCTGATCTGTTGATCAGGTACTACCGTTTGAAAGAGGCAATAAAGGTGGGGCAACTTCCAGGAGCAGGGCTCATCTTGCAGAATCTCGACCCTATAAAAGTTTTGACAAGAACCGTTTCTTGCCATAATCTGTGCAATGGCCTTTATCCCAAAGGTTATAAACGAGAGGATGCCATGCGTCGGCCAGCCAAGCCAAAGAAACAGCCACGTTTCACTGCAGAGGCTGCTTGCCCTGTATGTCGGAAAAAGCACACAGGAAAGAGCGACCAGAGTCAGGCTGGTGCACAGCGAGGGGCAAATTACCAAGCAAACGCCTGCGCCCGTAAGGACAAATTTGGTTCATCCTCGGAGTAAGACTGCGCTTGTACAGTCGATTAATGTTACACCGCCTACCTTCAGCCAGAGGGATAGGCGGTGTATGGTAATCCTTGTTACAATAGCATTAATCTTCGGGGTGTGGCGCAGCTTGGCAGCGCGCAGCGTTCGGGACGCTGAGGTCGCTGGTTCGAATCCAGTCACCCCGACCACTAGTTTTGTAAAGTATCTAACGTTAAAAATGGTGAGCATTCTTCTGACAGGATCTCTTCCAGAAATTTTTTGAAATTAGGGCCCAATAGTATTTGCAAATTTTATAATAATATTATAGTATATATAAGCACTAATCATCCGTCTACTCGCTACCCGGAGGTTTAAGTGAGTACAAATCTCGTTATTACCTGCGCATCTGAGGTTAAGGACACACCTGATGAGATTCGAGGCTCATCTCTATTGACAGAATGGCTTGAACGCATCAATACCGGTACGCCATGTTACGGCGATGACAACATCGTACGGCAAGTGATTACGGTTCGTGGGGTGCATGTGTATGCTGCGGATCGTTGGGGACCGGCGCTTGCGGATGGCAAGCCGGAGATAAAGATGATGTACATCAAAGCAGACGCTGTCGACCAAGACGGGAATCTACTCACTGGTCTTGGCCATCTTCGATCTGATACGGTGGAAGTGGTTGCCCTCCTGGAGGTTGAAGGACACGAGGAGCAGTACATTGTCTTCGTTGCCCAGCCGCGGGTACCAGGCGGACAAGTTGTCCTTGCTTTGCCCGCAGGCATGGTCGACGCTGATGATGAGGGAAATTTTGGTGTTGCCGGCATACGCGAATTGCGGCAGGAGCTCGGCGATGACAAAATTTGCTGGAGTCCGCTTGTTGACTTGAATAATTGCCTACTGTACGGCTATCCAAGTAGTCAGCGGGGAGATCCTGATATCAGTGAGAGTCTTGGAAAGCCTTTGCTCGTCAGCCCCGGTGGCACGAGCGAGCGAGCACGCATTATGTTGACCAAAGCGCAAGTCAGCCAGGACGTACTGGCGCAGCTGCGCTTTCGGTTCGGCGGTGCGCAAGACGAAGGAGAACGCACTCAAGTTGTTGTGTCACCCTTGAGTGATGCTATACGACGCCTGGCATCAGTTGGTAACGGGGTTGACGCCAAGGCTATCCTCGGTATTCTCCTCTACCAAGAGTACAGGAGGAGAGTAAAACCTGCTCTCCCTGCCAGTGTCGAGATGTATTACTTTACACGCCTGGAATTAACGCTCCGTATACTGCGATGGCTCAAGCGGCTCATCAAGCGCTGAGCAGGCAAAGCGAGCGTAAAAGCCCGCTGTGAAGAACCCGTTGCGGACGCCAAGTGTCCATGCAATGCGAGTCCGCAGCGGGCTTCTTCATGTACATTTTTTTGCACCACCCCTACTTCCTCTTCTCAAACCGTGCTCCTGACCAAAAGGCCAGGAGCACCGCCGGAAAGGCGGCGTTTGAGAAGAGGAAGTAGGGGTGGTCAGCCCCTTTATTGACGGATTCAATGGAATAAGCTTCTATAGACTTTTAAGGCAACTATCACATGCTTGACAAGTTCTCAACAGAAGATAAGGAATTGGTTATGTGTGATTTAAAAACTGGCAAGGCAGCACTATGAGAGCGGTCACAGCTCCTTTTGCCGCAAACGTTTGATGATACAATAAACACATGCTTTTTGTTGGTCTTTTTTCATGGTGGTACGGCGCTGGCTGGCTGCAGCTTGCTCAACAAGCAATTGGGCGCGTGGTCAGTATGGCGGATTTTTTTTCAATCAGCCTGTTACTCAAAACGTTAGTAGCACCGTATCGTCAAATTTCGGTGGGTCAGGTTAATGGTCCGCTCGGGGTTAAGTTACATGCCTGGGCAGATTTGCAGTTATCGCGAGTGATTGGCGCAATGATTCGGCTAGTGGTTATTTTGTTTGGGCTGGCTGCAACATTACTGATGTTTGTGGTTGCGCTTGCACTTATGATTATATGGCCATTTGTGCCAGTGCTACCTATTCTTGCTGGCGTACTAGCTTTTGGGAATGCTTCGTGAGTGCGTTGACTACGTTTGATTATAGATCACTCCGAGCACGCAAAGCTCGTTTTGCAACAATGCTTGAGAAAAAGACAGTGCGGTTTGGGCTCGTAGCTCTAATTAGTCTTTTTTTACTTGGCGGTATTACATTGACTCTGATTGGTCAGTTTTCGGCCGGGATTATGCTGAGTAGTATCGCTGCGTGGCCGCTAATGATTTTGGTTTGGTACCACTATGAACTGCATAACATTCCGCCCACTACCAAGCAGCTAAGCCTCGATGGTTTACTAGCTGGCGATATACTGGGCAGGCTGCCGGTTCATCCCTCACCTCAGCATATTGCCATGGCAGTAATGGGCATACCAGGCGGTCATTTTTTTGTCGCGCGCTTTGGCATTGGGCCAAATTTTCTCACTGAACTAAGCAGTACATCACCAGAGCACAGCCAACCCATTTGGGAGCGAGCGTATCAATTGCGCGAACAGCTTGGTGCGGCAACTATTAACGCGAATATGGTAGTCGTGGCTTTGGTAGAACACATACCTGGCCGTGATCAACTCCTTGCTCAATTACAGCTAGATATGGAAGACATAGTGAATGGTGCTGCTTGGTTTGAGCACATTCATGAAATCATTGCGAAGCACCAGAACAGTAAAATTACAGGTGGTATTGGCCGTGATTGGTCATTTGGTTACACGCCACTGCTCAGCCGGTTTGCATTGAACGTTAGTGATCAAGTGCTAAGGAGTGGTTTATTAAATCGTGACATTGAAGGTCATCAAGATGTTCTGCGGCAAATAACCAGTCTCCTTGCTGGTGGTGGACGGCAAAATGCGGTGTTGATTGGGCCAACTGGAGTTGGTAAGACTAATATGGTATATGCCTTTGCCGAGCAGCTTATGATGCCAGATGGAAATATTCCAAAGTCCTTACGATATAGACAAGTTGTAGCACTCGATCCGGCCAGTCTCATTGCTCAAGCGGGCGGCCGAGGAGAGCTTGAAGGGCTCGTGCAAAACCTTTTTGTCGAAGCAATAAAAGCAAAAAATATTATTATCTTTCTGGACGAGGCACAGTTATTCTTACAAGATGGTACGGGCGCGGTTGACCTCAGTAATTTACTTTTGCCTATTTTGGACGGCGGAGCAGTGCGAATTATCTTAGCAATGGATGAACAGCGTTGGTTGCAGCTCGCGCAGCAGAACCCAAGCTTGGCGCAATATATGAACCGTGTGAACGTTGCGCCGCTTAATCAAGCCGACACTATGCTGGTTCTTGAAGATCAGCTGCTGATTATGGAGTTTCGTTACAAGGTAACCTACATGTATCAAGCATTGGCTGAAGCCTACCGGCTCGGTGAGCGGTACGTGCAAGATCAAGCCATGCCCGGCAAGGCAATTAGCCTGCTGGAATCAGCCGCACAACAAGCTGAGGGAGGCCTGGTGACTGCTCATTCAGTGCAACAAGCTATTGAAAAAGCTTTTGGCATTAAGGTGGGCAACGCGCAGGCGATTGATGAACGGGAAACATTGCTCAATCTCGAGCAGTTAATTCATCAGCGGATGATCAACCAATCGCGCGCTGTTACTGTGGTATCCAATGCTTTGCGTCGGGCTCGGGCCGGTGTGCGCAATCAAGATCGGCCAATTGGTACCTTTCTTTTCCTTGGACCGACCGGAGTTGGTAAAACTGAACTAGCAAAATCCTTGGCTGCAGTCTATTTTGGCGGCGAAAATCGTTTAGTGCGGGTAGACCTTAATGAGTTTGGACAACCTCAAGATGTGAACCGGCTGATTGCCGATGGTGCCGAAGATCCGCATAGTCTGACGGCCCAGATTGGAAAACAACCCTTTAGTGTGGTGCTGCTTGACGAGATCGAGAAAGCTCATCCCAATGTACTCAACACTTTATTACAACTTCTCGATGAAGGTATGCTGCGTGATATTAAAAACCGTGCTATCAGTTTTCGCGATGCAATTGTAATTGCTACGAGTAATGCTGGTGCGGATCGCATTCGCCAATACATTGATGCCGGCCAAGATCTTGACCAGTTCGAACAGCCTTTTATCAATGAACTGATTGATTCTGGCCAATTTAAACCTGAATTTCTAAACCGTTTTGATGAAATTGTCGTCTTTCGGCCGCTAAAGCCAGAGGAATTACTTCAGGTGGTTGATTTAATTATTGCCAGTATAAACAAAACACTTGCTGTACAAAAAGTGAGCGTGCATCTAGCTGATGCAGCTAAACAGGTACTCGTAGAAACTGGGTATGATCCTCGATTAGGCGCTCGGCCTCTGCGGCGCGTTGTGCAACGAGCGGTGGAAGACCTCGTAGCGAAGCGTATGCTATCTGGCCAGGTAGCCGCCGGTAGTGTAATTGAGGTATCATTAGAGGATGTACAAGGAGTGTTGCAATCATGAGAAAACGAATTGAGCGTTACTTAGGGGAGTTTGTCTATGGCGCTATCGACGGGACCGTTACGACCTTTGCTGTTGTAGCCGGTGCAGCGGGCGCAAGTTTAAACAGTAAAATCATTATTATCCTTGGCGTTGCCAATTTAGTTGCCGATGGCTTTTCGATGGGTGCAAGTTCGTATTTATCTGATAAATCTGAACGCGATCTGGCCAAACATAAGGCTGAAGAGCATCATTCGAGTAAAGAATCGTTTAAGGTTGGCGCAGCTACTTTCGCTGCTTTTGTGGTGGTTGGCATCGTACCACTACTGGTATATTTTGCTGAATTCTTAAGTGGGCAGGAATGGGAAAGTACTTTCTGGTTTGCCTCTCTTCTTACCGGCCTGGCGTTTGTTGGCGTTGGAGTTATGAAAGGGAATTTAACGAAAACAAGTCGCTTCAAGGCTGCTGCCGAGACATTAGGCCTTGGAGCTATTGCCGCGAGCCTCTCTTATGTGCTGGGTA